>CAYFQK010000020.1:4785-23465 GCA_964345255.1 uncultured Bacteroidales bacterium
GAGAAAATCCCAAATATCAAATTCCAAATTGTCTTTTCATGATATTGAGGTTTGGATATTGGATGTTGAAATTTATTTGAAATTTGGTTCTTAGAATTTAAAATTTTATACGAATAGCTTTTCAGCCATTCAACCAATTAAAACCTAGTCCCTGTACAGCAATTCAATATTTTTCAGGGCGCCACTTTCCGGATGCAATTGAAAATTCATATCCCCGGTGTAGGGCGCATAGCTAACCACGCCAAATTGGTTGATCCTTGCCCGCTGCTTCAGCGCTTCCTCGCCATCGTATAAAACCGTTATTTTCGCGAAATCGGGTATGCGATAATACACGCCTTTTTTCTCTTTACTGGTATTCTTCATCCTGGTGGCATGGTTCTGTAGCTGCATGGTGGTGTTTTCCCTGGCGGCCTGCAGTGTTACGGGCAGCCCAATCGAACTATTGGCAGGGCGGATACCTGAGCGAATCGAAAACTTACACAAGGTTTTTTGAGTGATGTTGTCTTTTTGTTTGGCCGGAATCCAGTCGAAGTGATATTCCTCATAGCTGGTGACGGTTTTACCGGTAAAAAGGGCCTGATATTCCTCCTGGCGCGTGATAAGATTTTTATCCATGTATTTGATAGCCCCTTCGTCGTAAGGCGTTTCCTGGTATCCGATCGACAGGTAGTAGCGATCCTGGTGTATCTTCTGGATTCTTTGGGCTACCTCTGCGGCGATTTCTTTTTCCGATTTATCCACCCATTCAGTATTGATGGTGATATCGCGCTTAACCGAGGTATCAACAGTAATCATGCGGATTGTTGTATCCTTCACGAGCTGACGTGGCTGGATAGCCTGATAATTAAACAGTTTATCTTTATTTACCGCCTCATTTTCTGCTTTAGCAATTGTTTTGGTTGATTTCTTTGATTTTTCTTTCACAGAAGAATTGACAGTTTGAAGTATTCCCGACTCATTTAAAGACATCAAAAACCGGCGGCTTTCTTTTAACTCATCGGGATTAAACTCTAGGAAGTAGAACTGGCCCGGATCAGGTTGGGTAGCTGTTGTCAGGGAGACTTCAACAATGGAATACGAGGTTTCATCACTGGTTTTTACATCTGTCTTCCCTAGGAAATCATCAGCGTATTCGGCAAGCGGGCCGGCGTAAAAAGCTTCCTTTTTGACTTTTATCTCCACCTGAACAATCGTCTGGGGAAGCGAATAATATATCCCGCTGGTGGAAGTGGACTGATTAACAGGTTTAACCGAATTCTGACCCCACAAGGTGGAGACCAAAATCATTGCTGTGAGAACCGATACTAACTTTTTCATGAGTCGAAATTTTTATCAAAAATACGAAAATCTGTTACAGCAAAATATTTGTGCAACATTTAAACTAAAGTCTGAAACTACCGGATATCAGACCCTCTATCAATTCTTATCCTTTTTCTTCCCGAAAATTTTCTTAAAAAAACGTTTCACCTTGCTTCCGGATTTTTTCTTTTCTTTTTCAGAGCTGTCAGGCTGAACAGCTTCTCCGGGCTTATCTTTTTTGTCTTTTCCCTTGAACAGGTTTTTAATTCCATCTATGGCCTCTTTTATGAAGCCATCCTTCGAGTCTTTTATTTCGCGGCGAGGTTTGCAGTTCATCAGCGAAGCGGTATCCACCGAAAGATTCAGCGGACCGAGATAGCGACTCGCCAGCGAACCGTTTCGTTCCATCTTATTGATAGTACGTCCGGCAATTGGCAGGGCTAAGGCAGCGCCGCTGCCATATGTTCCCGAATTAAAATGAATTTCCGGATCCCTGGCTCCAACCCATATTCCCAATACCATATTTCTGTTGTAACACATGAAGCGCGCATCCTTATAATCCTGTGAGGTGCCCGTTTTAGCAACTAAGCCGGCATCAACGCCATAAGTGTTGTAGAGCGATGCGCCGGTTCCTTCGCGTGCCGCCCGGCTTAAAATGGCGGTAATTTTTTCCGTCTGTTTACCTGACAAGGCTTTTGCATTCTCCTTTTTCGCGCGGTAAAGCACCTTACCGTTTTGGTCCAGAATCTTTTCGATTATCTTTAATTCGGGGAGGAAACCGTTATTTGAAAATGCCGAATAAGCTCTGACCAACTCTGCAAGTGATACCTCCTTAGCGCCAAGCGCCATAGAAGGCTTCTCAGGCAAGGGAGTGTCAAATCCCAGTTTGCGGTAAGTGTAATCCAGTGCCTCGTGGCCTGTTTTAAAATACAAGTCGACCGTAGGAATATTCATCGAATGGGCCAGCGCATACCACATGGCTACCTCTCCCCCGCTGCTGCGATCATAATTCGCAGGTTTCCAGCCATCAAACTTTTTATAGATTTTCTCCTCGTTGCTCAGATAAGTACACGGGCCAAAGCCTTCTCCCAGGGCGGCGGCATACAAAACCGGCTTGAATGCCGAAGCAGCTGCTCTTCTCGCCCGCACCAAATCGTAAGGCAGGTAGCGGTAGTGATTCCCGCCAATCCAGACTTTCACGTTTCCGGTATTCGGATCAGCCATCAATGCCGAGGCGTTGAGCATCTTCTTGTAATGCCACAAACTGTCGCTTTTCGTCATCTCTCTAACCTTTACGCCATCCCATGAAAAAATCTCTCTTTTCTCAACTTTGTCCTTTTTCACCTCTGCTACATACTGCTCTTTTTGTCCGGTAAGCTGTCTGTCGAGATGCCGCTGCATGGTGGAAAGATGTTTTTTTATGGATGCTTTTACCAAATCCTGTATCCTGGCATTAAGTGTGGTACGAATGGTGAGGCCATCTGTTTCCAGGTCATAACCGGTTTGATTTTCGCGGTTGTATGTTTTGATGATGTCGAGTGCACGCTGCTTTACCTGGTAGAGGAAATAATTGGCCGGTCCTTTAAGCGAATAATTGGCGTAATTCAAATCCATCGGCTCTGCCTGGAATCTTTCCTTCTCTTTATTGGAAAGATAACCCTGCTTGTTCATCAAATTCAACACCAGGTTCCTGCGCTTTTTGGCATGTTCAGGGTGCAAACGTGGGTTGTAATACGTATTGGCTTTTAACATCCCTACCAGGGTGGCTGCTTCGGGGATGGTCAGTTCAGAGGTGTTTTTGTTGAAATACCGGTTAGCGGCGGCTTCAATGCCATAAACATTCTCCCCGAATGGAACGGTGTTGAAATACAGAAGGAGGATTTCCCGCTTGCTGTATGCTTCCTCCATTCGTTGTGCAATGATAGCTTCCTTCACTTTATTCACCGGCAGGGTCATGATGGCGTAATTAGTTCTGCCATAGAGATTTTTTACAAGTTGCTGAGTGATGGTACTTCCTCCCCCGCTGCTTTCGTCACCGAGGATAATCGTTTTGATCAGAACCCGCATGTAACTCTTGCTATCAATCCCTTCATGCGTAAAAAAGCGGGCATCTTCCGTGGCCACAAGTGCATTAACAAGGTGTTGCGGAATATCATTCCAGTCAATCTTCGTGCGGTTCTGACTAAAATATTTTCCCAAAAGCACCTCATCAGAAGAATAAACAAGTGTGGCTGTCTGATTTTGAATGCTCTGCAGCTCGTCTTTGGTAGGAAGTTTGCCAAACCATCCTGCTTTGACTACTGCCACAAAAAGGATAAAAAAGGCCACTATCAGAAAGGCAGCGCCCAGAATAAATCCCGTTAATCGTTTTTGCGTCTTTTTCTTTTTTTTCCTTCGCTTAGCCATAAATTGCCTGTAAACCGGCTGAATAACGTTTTAAACTGTTTATTATTTCAGTTGGGAGTTTAACCGAATAAAACTCTTCAGTCAAATGATTCCGCGAAGCTGAAATTTTTTTTTCTTAGATTTACAAAAATAAAACGAAAAAATATGCGCTATGAAGAAGCTTTATACTTTAATAATATTCCTGGTTTTATCCTATCATTTTTCATATTCCCAGCACACTTTCAGCATTGTGGCTGTTGACTCGATAACGGGAGAAATAGGCAGTGCCGGTGCTACATGCGGAGACACCATTACATGGCCCGGCACGCTCGGGGCTATGATTATCAGTGACATTATCCCGGGCACCGGGGCTATTCATACGCAGGCCTATCATAATGAAACCAACCAGGAGAATGCTCACGATTTGATGGAAGAAGGCAATAGCCCGCAGGAAATCATTGACTGGCTGGTGGAAAACGATGCCCAGGGCGCGCCGTCCTTCAGGCAATACGGAATTGTTGATTTCAATGAGGGTAGCCCGCGAAGTGCAGGTTTTACCGGAAGCAATTGCGATGACTATAAAAACCATGTGCTCGGTCCGAATTACGCCATCCAGGGGAACATCCTCCTGGGCCAGGAGGTGCTCGATTCGATGGAAAATAATTTCAATGAAACCGAGGGAGCGCTGCATGCCAAGCTGATGGCCGCCATGCAGGGAGCCAACATGGTGGGGGCCGATACCCGCTGCACCTCTGAGGGAACCAGTTCGCTCTCTTCCTTCTTAAGAGTAGCAGAACCTGACGACGACCCCGGCGACATATGGCTGGAGTTATGGGTAGGCGCCACCGACGAAGGGGAAGAGCCGATTGATGTGTTGCAGGAAATGTACGACAGCTTTTTTGCTACGGGTGTTGAGGAACAAAACCTCCGGCAAGTGCAGGCCAGGGTTTATCCCAATCCTGCGCATCGCAGTGTAACCGTAGAATTTACGAATGCCGCACCTGATAAGCTGGTTTTGGTTAGCGCTGCCGGACAAAAAATTATGGAAAAGGAGGTTTCAGGATTTAAAAATCGCATCAGCCTGAATGTGGAAAACCTGAATAAAGGATTTTATATCATCAGGAGTTACACCGGGAACAAAGTCATTAGCAATGACAAAGTCTTTGTTACGAAATAGGTGAAAATAGCTGGCAATCAATATTTTTTGTAAGCAAATAAATTTTACCAGGACATCCATGGGAATGCAGGTGAGTGTTTCTTCGTGATCAGCACTCAGATAACCGGCTTTTGGATAAACGTGTTGTTTGAGGGTACAACATATTACGCATCCTTTTCAATAGCCATGTATTTAACATGATTATGATTATCGCTCAATCTCATTTATTGAACTGTTCATCATGGGTAAAAGAAAGGCCGGCCCAATCAGCCGACCAGTTTTGAGATCTTGGGTGAGGAGGCACTTTCTTCCCGTTTTTTATCAATCAAACTGACCAGTTTAGGGTCAGCGACAATCCTTCCACCGCGCACTGTTGCTCCCAAAGCAATTCCGGCGCTTATTACAACCATGTTTTTAATTATGTACTGGCCTTCCAATGTCAACCCATAAGGTATTTGGGTAAACACTTCTCCCGGAAAAAAGAATATTGGTGTGATGGTCCCAATCATCTGCAAAAAAAGCAATGCCAGCGTTTCCCGTAAATAAATCTTGAAAACCAAACCAATGCCGATCAGAGTTTCCCAAATAGCAAGGGTATATATAATCAAACTATCGCCTAAAATTCCAAAAGTCAATATATCAATTGTTCGAATCGCCAGGTCTTGCGCAGGACTCAACCCGGGGAAAAATTTAAGAATGCCAAACCACAGGAAAACTATTCCCACACTTACCCGAAGGAAAGGCATACTCCAGCGAGCCATCCATTCTGTGATAGGCCCGTCATAATTTTTTATAATATCTTGTCTCTTCACCATGATTATTTTTTGTGTTGTTATCAAAATAACATACCAATGCCAACTTTGTTTTGTATTATTCAACGCTATCAATTATTCTCAATGACAAGTGGCATGGATATTACAGGGGAATTCATTATCAGGGCCAAACCTAAGTTGAAGTACGCCGGCTGATATAAAAACTGAAATCAGGAAACAGTAAACAGCCATCAAATACACGGCCATTACTTTATTTTATAAGCATATTTTACTAACACATCCAGAGGAATGTAATTCAATGTTTTTTCGTCGGTCGCCTCCAGGTCAACCGGTGGAGCTTTTCCGGCCTCATACGCTTCTTTCCAGCGGATAGCTGCCAGGCACCAGCGATCATCTGGCTTTAACCCCTCAAACTGGAAAGCCGGCTGGGGCGTCTCCAGGTCATTGCCCCTCCGGCGGGTAAAATCGAGAAATTCCCGTGTCACCACGGCACAAACGGTATGCATTCCACGATCTTCCGGTCCGGCATAACAATTGCCATCCCGGTAAAAGCCGGTTAATGGCTTCTTGCCGCAGGTTTTCAATTCTTCACCGAAAATGTTTGTTGCCATATCTTTGAAATTTTAGAAAATTATAACCAGATTTCTACATAAACTCTTTACCTTTTTTTATGTTTGAATGCTTTTGAAAAATCTATTTGGTAAACAGTGGCCCTTTGCTGCTGTATTAACCCTAAAAAACCAAGCATTTTTTAAAAACAAATGCTACAGGGGATCAAAAAAAGGGTCTGCTCTTTATCAAAGCAAACCCTTTTTAAATTTACACTAAACCATTGGAAAATCTACGGGATAACTACATCCGGATCTTCACCATTGTTAATGAAGGTATTATTTGCTGAAGGCGACTCGACATCGTTAATGATTCCCCCTTCCCAATAAACCGCATAACTATCGCTATTCTGGACGATTGAGTTAGTGAGTGTTAGGCGGGGATTGTCAGCATTGTCTCCTGCTATGGCTGCTGCGTAGTTTGATCCGCTAAACCCAAACTCTTCGCTGCCGGCAAGGTTCACTTCTGTGTAATTCATCTCGTTACGGGCATCTGAAGATTGAATCCATATTCCTGCCCACTTAATCTGACCCGCTTCGTTGGATGAGGTAAACACGATAGGCTCACTTGACGTTCCACTGGCAATAAAATGCCCTACATTCTTAATCAACAAAGCTTTGTCCTGATCAAAAGCTATCTCTACCCCCGGCTGCAGGGTCAACCCAGCTTCGGCATAAAGCCATCCCAAGGCTCTGTATTTTGCAGTGCCGGATAGATTGGGCCATGTGGCGTCTTGTGTGACAGTACTGCTATAAATAGTCACCCCATCCCAATCATTTCCTGAAAAGCTCGTACTTGCATCAAGTTTACCTACCTGTTCAGCCATCATAACTATCGCCTGGTCCCCATTATCAGCAAAAGTATTGGAGCCAAACTGCTCGAATTCCCCTGAATGAAAATATAAACCATGCGCTTTGCTATTGCTTACGGTGGAGTTGACAAGGCTCAGCTTACCGTTCTCTATTCCAATAGCTCCCGGATAATCCGTGCCCGAAAAGCCCCATTCCGAATTTCCGGCGTAGGAAACTTTTACATTGCTTAGAATATTTCTGGCATCGTTGGAACTGATGTAAATACCCTTCCAGAAAATACCGGAAAATGCCTGTTTGCTTGTAAACTCAATTTCTTCAGCTTCCGCAGCATCTGCAATAATCGTCCCGTCCGACCCCACGCTGAGGTATGTGTTTTCTGCGAAATCAAACTTTGCTCCGGGCATGATTTGCAGATAAGAATTGATTTGAATGTCGTCGCTAACGTAATAACGAGCATTCATTCGGGCTGTAAGCGCTTTCCACTGCGCCTCTTCTTCCAAATTGAGTGTTGATCCATAGATATTAACAGCTTTGTCGGCATCATCAAACGAAGTAGCCCCATCAAGCTGCCCTACCTGGTTGGCCGGAATTCTTATGGCATAATCGGCATTACTTACAAACTCATTGGAGCTGAAGTCGAGGATTTCCCCACTGTGATGGAAAAACCCGTAAGCGTCGCTATTCTCTACGACTGTATTCAACAAGCTTAGTTTTCCACCTTCAATTCCCAGCGCATGGGCATAGTTTGAGCCCGCATGGTTAAACTCAGAATTGCCGGCATACCGGATGATGGTATGTTCAATTTTGTTGGTAGCATCGGCTGATTTCACCAGAATTCCCTTCCAGTGAAGCTGTCCGGCTTCATTGGAACTGGTAAAAACAATTTCATTTCCTGACTGTCCTTCGGCAAATATGCTTCCTTCAGAATTGACCCACATCCCACGATCTTCATCTACATGGATAAGTACGCCGGGTTCAATAGTAAGCTTAGCGTTTAGTCCCACATTTCCCACGATGTGATAATCCGGAATGGCCGGATCGTCAACAAGGTTGGTCCACGTCACATCCTGGTTAATATCTCCACTTATTTCCTGAGTGGAGGCCGCTGCCGCTGAGGCAGTGACAGTAATATTGTCTGCATCTGTATTTCCTTCATTTGCAACGGAAAGTTCTACTTGATAATCGCCTTCTACATCCGGGGTGAATGCAGCGACTTCTGATCGCGGATTTTGAATGGAAGCATTACTCCCGGAAGGTATTGAAGTGAATTCCCAACTGTAATCAAGGCAACAAATAGAAGTAGAGGAGGCAGAGCCATCAAGTACTACCTCTTCACCAACACCAACGGTCATATCATTTCCTGCATTGGCAGTTACTGTGATTTCAGGGTCCGTATTATTATCCTCAAGCTCCTCGCAAGAAGTAAGAAACAGGATTCCAGTAATCAGAACCGAAAATAAATAAAGGGTCGAGCTATTTTTAATACGCTTCATAATAATTTAGTTTTTAAAGATTTAAAAGTTAAAGGTTAATTTTTCAATTTAGTTTATTATGGTAACACGTAAAAATTGACAGATGGGCTCAAAATTTATCAAAAAATAGCACCCTTTCAGAATTGCATCGACTTCCAGGTTCGCAACCAATGAGTAGAAGACGTGAAAGAAACGCTTAAGTTAGGGCTTACTCCTCCATTTTCACCGTGCGCAGGATGAACCCCATAACGACCGTACCAATAATCCCTGCCCCGCTTACAATAAGCGAAACGGTCTGGCTGGGGATAAAAAAATAGGTGGAAATAAATATCATCGTCCACATCATGGAAATGGAGTATATTTTAGATTTCAGGGTCATGCCTTTGTACTTTCGAAAATTAGTAATATACGGCCCTACATATCTATTGCTGAGAAGCTTGTTGTAAAGGCGGTCGGAGCTGCGGGCGTATAAAAAGGCTGTTATAAGCAAAAATGATGTGGTGGGCAATCCGGGCACAAAAACCCCGATAACGCCAATGGCGAGAGAAATGGTTCCCAGAAATATCAGCAGTAGCTTCATCATACTTTTCAATCGGCTTTGGATCTGCTATAATCTTTAGTTTTTCCTATGCACACCCTAAAGGTATTAAACGCGCAATTTGTTCAATCAGATGAAAAAATCACTCTGATCGGAACCGGCGATTTATAGCTGTTCTCAATACATATCCAAAACATAACTGTAGTAGTCCGGTGGCAATATAAAGAGGCTGCAGAAAGCTCCATAAAAGCATAAAAAAATCAGTTTTTTCGTCCATTAAACAACCCCGATAAATGTATGTTGCAGGGGATTTTTTATAAAAAAAGCCGCGAAATCATTACAATATGAAATCGCGGCTCAATTATAACCCCCTTTTTAAGAGGGAAATAAGTTATCTAAGATCCGAGCGTGGCCACCATAACAGCCTTAATGGTATGCAATCTGTTTTCCGCCTCATCAAATACGATGGATGCCGGAGATTCAAATACCTCTTCGGTAACCTCCATCGATTCAATGCCGAATTTATCGTAAACATCCTTACCAACCTTCGTGTCGGTATTGTGGAAGGCCGGCAGGCAGTGCATAAACTTCACATCCGGGTTACCGGTTTTCTTCATGAGTTCTTTATTCACCTGGTATGGCTTGAGTTTTTCGATGCGCTCTTTCCACACCTCTTCGGCTTCTCCCATGGATACCCACACATCGGTATAAAGAAAGTCGCAGCCTTTTACGCCTTCTCCCACGTTGTCGGTCACCACAATCTCAGCGCCTGTTTCCTTAGCTATCTCTTTAGCCTGATCAACCAACTCTTTGGACGGCTGAATATCTTTCGGCGCTACCGAACGGAATTTCATCCCCATTTTCGCCGCGCCAATAAGCAAGGAGTTACCCATGTTGTTGCGGGCATCGCCCAGGTAAGCAAATGTAACATCCTTAAGCGGCTTGTCCGAGTGTTCCATCATCGTAAGGAAATCCGCAAGGATTTGCGTGGGATGGAATTCGTTGGTAAGGCCGTTCCAAACCGGAACACCTGCATGAGCTGACAGCTCTTCCACTACCTCTTGCCCGAAACCACGGTACTCAATCCCTTCATACATACGGCCAAGTACACGGGCGGTATCTTTCATGGTTTCTTTCACACCCATTTGTGATCCCGTAGGACCCAAATAGGTAACGTTAGCGCCCTGATCAAAAGCAGCCGCTTCAAAGGCACAACGTGTACGTGTTGAACTTTTTTCGAAAATCAGTGCGATATTTTTGTTTTTAAGCTTTTGCTGCTCGGTGCCTGCATATTTCGCCTTTTTCAAATCAACTGAAAGGTCCAGCAAAAACTGTATCTCTTTCGGAGTGAAATCCAATAATTTCAGAAAACTCCTGTTTCTTAAATTGTATGCCATATGCCTGTTTTTTTATTTATTTTTTACTATTCTAGTCCCTGCATTTTCCTTACCTAAGTCGGCGGATTCAGTGATGATGCATTTTTCACCCCCGTTTTCAATAAACTGTATAGCTGCTCTTATTTTCGGAGCCATGCTACCTTCGCTAAAATGCCCTTCTGCCAGATAATTCTTAGCATCCGCTAAGGTAATCTCATCCAATTGCACTTCATCCGGTGTATTAAAATTAAGTGCAACTTTAGGAACATCGGTAAGAATATAAAACTCTTCCGCGCTAATTTCTGAAGCCAGTTTTGAAGACGCCAAGTCTTTATCAATAACCGCGTCGATGCCCTGCAGCTTATTAGGCTCGACATAAAATGCCGGAATACCTCCACCCCCAACGGTTACGACAATATTTCCATCGCGAGCCAATCGCTCAATGGACATCCGGTTATTGATTCTTTCAGGCTTTGGGGAAGGCACTACCCTTCTCCACCCTCTGCCGCGCGGGTCTTCGTGGAAAACCACCTTATCGCCATCCGCCATCTTATCTGCTTCTTCTTTTTTATAGTAAGGTCCTACGGGTTTGGTCGGGTTCCTGAAGGCTGCGTCGTCTTTGTCTACCACCACCTGGGTAACGAGGGTAAGGATATCCCTGTCGAGGTTTTCTTTTTCGAGGACATTTCGAAGTTGCTGCTCAATCATGTAGCCTATCGACCCCTGCGTTTCAGCTACACATACGTCAACAGGCTGTTTCGGAATGCCATACGTTTTTTCACCTGCTTCATGCTGTAGCATCACGTTTCCTACTTGCGGGCCATTGCCATGGCCAATAACGATATCGATATCATTTTTGATAAGATTTAAAAGATGGGTGCACGTTTCGTAAACGTTTGCTTCCTGCTCGTCGATGGTGCCCTTTTGCCCACTTTTTAAAAGAGCATTTCCGCCAAAAGCAACAACCGCTAATTTTTTCATACAGATATATTTTATTTTGTATTATTGTTTTTTTACGAGGATTGCAAAACTAAAAAGTTTTACCAAATAACAAGTAGACTAAGTTACAATTAATTTGTTTTTAACCCATACACCTGACATATAATATACCCTGAATTTAATCCATATTTTTTTAGAATTTTAGAATATTTGAATCCTGGAATTTTTTTCGCACACGCTTGCGGCCTGCTGCTATCAAATCTGGAATCACCAACTTCTGCTTTTGCTGCATTCTCAAAACAATTCTTACATTTGAATCAAATAGAATACCATGAAACAGCAAACCCAGGCTTACATTCTGGCGCTTACAGCCGTCCTATTCTGGTCGACTATCGCTACTGCTTTTAAGATCACCCTGCGGCATATCAACATAGAGCTTCTGTTGCTTTATGCTACGCTTACTTCTGTTTTCATAGTAACGGTTATTCTTCTATACCGGTCAAAATTCATCAGCTCTTTCCGCATCAATCGCTCACAGATACTGCATTCTGCTGTCCTGGGTTTTCTCAACCCTTTTCTTTACTATCTTGTACTGCTGAAAGCTTATGAACTCCTAAAAGCCCAGGAGGCCGGAACGCTTAACTATATCTGGCCGCTGGTAATGACTTTACTGTCTATTCCGATTTTAAAGCAAAAAATATCCTGGAAAGGTATTGTGGCTATCTTTATCAGTTTCGCAGGTCTTGTGACGATAAGCACGCGCGGACATGTTCTTGCGCTGGATTTCAGTGATCCTTACGGCGTGGCCCTGGCTGTTGGTAGTGCTTTTATATGGGGCTTTTACTGGATCTATAACGTAAAAGACAATCGTGAAACACTCCAAAAGCTCCTCATGAACTTCATTTTCGGACTTATCTATATCCTCATTTATATCGGAATCCGTGGCATTGATTTGATACCTCCTAAAAACGGCTTAATTGGAAGTGTTTATATAGGCTTTTTCGAACTTGGAATTACTTTCATCATCTGGCTCAACGCTCTCAGCAAATCGGAAACCACAGCAAAAATTTCTCAACTTATCTACCTGTCACCGTTTATCTCTCTTTTCTTTATCCAGTTTATAGCGGGTGAAAAAATCATACCTGCTACAATTGTCGGACTCATACTTATAATAACAGGCATATTCCTGCAACAGTACTTTGAGCAAAATCGGAAAAAAATGTGAAACAGATATAAGGGGTCAATATTAATTTGAAAATTAAAACCGCTACGCGTGAAATTCACCAATACCGCTTATCGCGGAAATAAGACATAAGCTTTTGGAAGTAGATTTCAACAACTCACGTGTTTTTGTCTTTAGTGTTTTTGTTATATATAAAACGAACAATCCAGTTATTTACGGGAGTTAGATTTGTCGCCTAAGCGCCTAATCAAGGAGCAAATTAAATAGCCTAATCATCCAAAAACTTTGTAAGAACTTCTATAAGTTTTTGATAAGTTATTGGTTTAGCCAGAAAATCGTCAGCGCCGGCATCATAACTCTTTTCTCGCTCATTCGATAATAAATAAGCTGTTTGTACAACAATAGGAATATCGGGTCTTATTTCTTTTATCTTAAGCGTAGCCTCCAGGCCATTCAACACAGGCATATGGATATCCATGAGTATCAGATCGATTTGTTTATTTTTCTCACATTCCTCATAAGCATGTTGGCCGTTTTCTGTCCAAATGACTTCAACACCGGTTTTGGAGAGTGCCGCCTTGTAAAACATATTGCTGGTGTCAACATCTTCAGCCACCAGCACCACCTTTCCTTTCCAGCGTCCTTTTAGTTTTTTTATGGAGTTTTTATCAAAGTTTTGCATAGCGTAGACTTTTTGTATATACACAAAGGTAATAAAAAGAAACGTATTTCTTCTTTTAATTCTTAAATCAAATCGTTAATTTTTTTAATTAAGTTCTTCTTTCTCAAAGGTTTTGTTATAAACGCATCCGTGCCTGCTCTCATGCTCTCTCTTCTTATATTGTCCATAGCATATGCCGTTATAGAGATGACGGGCATATTCCTGTTTTTCTTCTTGAAATATTTAAGCAATTCTATGCCGCCCATATCGGGCAAGAAGATATCCAGCAAAATCAAGTCGATGTCGTCAGATTCATCAAAGACCTCTTTACCGCTTTTTCCATTTTTAGCCCAAATTAAGTCAGGATTCGAGGGCATAAGAATTGCTTCAAGTAATTGATAATTAATTCGGTCATCTTCAATAATCAAAATCTTCTTATTTGCCAGTTTATTAATTACCGGTGCGATTGGGGATTCCCCTCCGGCAGGCAGGGCAAAGTAAAAAGTGGTCCCCTGCTCTTCTGTAGATTCCAGCCAGATAGCTCCTTTAAGCATTTTTATAATCTTATAACTAAGGGACAACCCCAGCCCTGTGCCGCTATACTCCCCTTTGTATGGGTCCTCCAGCGTTACGAAATTGCTGAATATTTTATACTGACTCTCCAGAGGTATCCCTTTACCGGTATCGCTCACATAAAAAACAAGCTGATTATTATCTTCGTCAATAGTGAATCCGAGCTTTATCTTGCCTTTCTCAGTGAAATCAAACGCATTTTGCATCAGATTATCCAGGACTTTAGTAAGTAATCTTTTGTCGGATTTTATAACATAGGATGAATAGCGGTTATCTTTATTGAATTCATAAAATAAGGCCTTCTTGTTATGCGTATCTATAAACTCTTCAAAATACTCTCCCAAAAAAGAATACACTTCAATCTCTCCGGGTTCACTTACTAATTCCTGCGATTCGATAAGGCTGAAATAAATCAGGTTATCCAGGACATTGTACAATGCGTGTGCATTCCTCAGAATCAAGCTTCCGTAATGAATAATTTGCTGGCTGGCGTCGGAAGTACCAGTAATCATATTAGAAAATCCTATAATTCCGTTCAGGGGCGTGCGTAATTCATGAGAAATATTCGCCAAAAAATAAGACTTAAGCCTGTCCGATTCTTCTGCTTTCTTTCTGGCATACTTAATCTTTTCTGAGGCTTTTTCTTTCTCTATATACACACCAATCTGAGCAGCAAGGTATTCGAGCATGGAGCGCTCCAGCTCAGTAAAATAATGGTATTCCTCATTATGATAAGCTACCAAAGCCCCAATATTGCCCGACTCGCCTTTAATACTTGCTCCTAGCCATTGGGTGAATTTTTTATGAAAGTAAATATGCTGTGAATGGGTTAGCTTTTGATATTCCTCGTAACTGAGAAGCAATGAGTTGTGATTATGAAGAAGGTAGTAGTATAGCGAATTCTTCTCAGGTAATTCTTTGCTGATGACCTGTTGCGAACTGTTTGATTTTTCCAGAACCAGCGACTTACTGGCATCATCGTACATGGCTATGTATAATTCGCCATATTTTATCAACTTACGAATGTTTTCAAGAATCAGCTCATAAAACCTGTCCAAAGATAAATCCTTAAGGATGATTTTACTAATGCTTTGAATAACCTGATGTAAGCGGCGATTCTGAATCACATCCGTAATATTTTCAGCACTTCCTTCATAATGCAGGATATTCCCTTTATCATCCCTCACGCATTGGGCATTTTCCCGCACATACAGGTGATTCCCGTCTTTGCGGAGCCATGTTGACTCCAGGCCCCTAACCACATTCTTTTCCGCCATCATCTTTTTAAAATATTCCCGCTGATAATCAGGCTCAAACCCCTTCTCTTCAAGATTTCTTTTTTGAAGGTCTTCCAGAGAATCATATCCCAGCATAGAAACCAACGTATTGTTGGCATACAGAATACTTCCATCAGGAGTTGTTTTGTAATACCCTACAATGGCATCATCCATCAGCTCTTTGATGCGCTGCTCGTTATTTCTAAGCTGCGATTCCATCTTTAGTTTTTCCTCACGCTCACGTATTTGATTAAAAATCTTGTTGATAGTTACCGGTATTCGGTTAAAATGACCGGCCGATTTAATTAAGTAATCATCCAGGCCAATTTTCATCGCTTTAACAGCGATTTCCTCGTTTCCATGCGCCGTAAACATAATGACCGGAAGTTTCGGGTCACGGTTCTTTATCATTAAAAGGACATCAAGACCGCTTATCCACTCAAGCTGATATTCGGTTATAACGATGTCAAAATTCCATTTGCTTATGGCTTTCCTCAGTTCCTGCCGGTTGGTGATTTTTTCTATTTCAACGAGAAATACCTTTCGTAATTCATTTTCTATTTTTTCCCGATCTTCAGGATGATCATCAAGAATTAATATTTTAATAATGTCATTCATGATCCCATGATGCTTTATATAGTGATAATTCCTTAATAATCAGAGTATTACATTCCCTCTATGATAAATTTCGTAACCGAGGGATCAATTTGTACTTCCCGTAATATCACGACCAAAAGAAAACATGTATATCTCATTGGTCAAAGGGTTTTTCCTGGTTTCAGAATACCATTTGATTTTACGTGCTCCTTTTCTAGTGTCAATCAAATTTTCATAATAAGCAGAAAAATCTTCGTGGGTTATGCTTTTCAGAAAAAGCTTTTTAAGCTGTGAGCTCTGCTCCTCATGGATGAAACGTGAAAAATAATTCTCCCCGGTGAGGTCTGCGTTCATACTTCCTGCCAGTTGCTGAAAGTAGCGATTAAAAGAAACAATATTCCCACTGCTGTCAAGGACAATAAAAAGCAAACTTAAATTATCGAGCATCCTCATATTGATATCTGCCATCAGTGAAAACCGGTCATCGGTTGGAGTTATTTGCAGTAGATAAGTATCCTCCTCCAGCCTGACTATATAAAAAGCATGGTTCTTTGCATCGAAAGCAGACTCATCATAGAGCTGTTCTGTATGATGACGGACCTGATTATAAACATCTGCATCCATCATTTTATCAAGTCTTCTGATCACAGAAACATCATTCTGAGGCATAAAAAGAACATTTCTGGCTTTTTTGTTGACTATTTCGATATGATATACTCCATCACCTTCTCTGGAAAAAACTATCAGCGTGGCATCTATTGAGTGAAAGGATTTATATATACCTGATAAAATATCGTTCATGAAAGTGAGAAATTTTATTAGCTCATAAAAAAACTTACATAAAGATATACCTATTTGCATCGGAAACCAATTTTGTTGTAAAATTTTTGTGTTTGCTTTGCCAGATAGGCGAAAACATGGCTTTCTTTTCTTTTTTGTAATTTTTCAAAATTGGCGCAACAGTATTAAGCGGTTTTTTGTTATCAATTAAAACAACTAAAAGAAAAGCACCGTATCAAGATGGAAAAACATGAACTGAAGATTCTCGCTAAAGAAGTTACAGACCTTGCACGGACGGTTGGTTATTCTATAAAGCAAGAAATAGAAAGAATCGGGGAGCAGGATGTGAAAGAAAAGCAGAGTAACGATTTTGTCACCTACGTGGATAAAGCCGCAGAAGAAACTATTGTCCGAAAACTAAAGGCGCTTTTCCCTGAAGCCGGTTTTATCACAGAAGAAGGAACCGCGTCTGAGCAAAAAGAGTATACCTGGGTAATTGATCCCCTTGATGGCACGACCAATTTTATCCATGGAATCCCCTCCTACAGCGTTTCTATAGCTTTAAGGCGGAAGGATACTACCATTTTGGGTGTTGTGTATGAGCCCAACATTGATGAGTGCTTCTTTTCATGGGAGGGGCAACCAGCATTTCTCAATGAGAAACAAATCCGCGTAACTGATAGCCATACGCTCTCTGATTCACTGATTGCTACCGGATTTCCTTATGTAAAAGATGAGGCAATGGAACGCTATATTAACCTCTTAAAGGAGGTATTAAAAAAATCTCATGGCGTCCGGCGCCTGGGATCTGCAGCCATCGATTTGGCATATGTTGCCTGTGGACGTTTTGAGGCGTTTTATGAAATCCGACTGCATCCCTGGGATGTGGCCGCCGGTGCATTCATAGTGCAGCAGGCCGGAGGGAAAGTAACTGATTTTTCAGGGGGAGACGCCTATTTTTCAGGAAAAGAAATTCTTGCTTCCAATGGACATATCCATGATGAGATGCTAACGACGATCAGGAATTCAATGTAGATGTTGCATGATGCCATTTTTTGGCGTATTATTGTAAGTATAGAATTCCAAACTATTACAGATGAACAAGTCCAAAAATAATAGTCGCCAGCTTGGCATCAAAGACAGTCCGACCCGAAGCATTGCCAAAGCTATCAGCTGGCGTTTTATAGCTACCGGGACAACATTTCTGATAAGTTTTATCGTGTTTAATCAATACACTGAGAAAAACTTTAATGAAAGCATGCAGAATGCCGGACTGATAGCAGCTGTGGAATTCTTTGCAAAAATCCTCTTTTACTATTTGCATGAGCGGATGTGGACGAATATTCAATGGGGCAAGTATTGGAGAAGAACAATAGTAGCACGGCATCTTTGGAGAAGAAAGTACCGGAAGATGCACAAAAAAGCAGAGTTATCATGAAAAAATCGTATTCCAAAATATTGTTTGCCGCATGGCTCTTCATAGCAATGGTGGGGTCATTAAACGGCATGGCACAAAGCGAAGGTCAAAACAAGGACAGCAAAGGCGGAGACAGCGCTGCCACAATATATGTCTTCGATATAAGGGAGCAGATAGCCGAGCCCATATGGCGAAAGACTAAAATGGCGCTATCGGAAGCACAAAAGCTTCAAGCCGACCACATCATTATAAATATGAATACCTATGGCGGACAGGTTAACTCAGCCGACTCCATACGCTCCGCGATTCTGCGGTCTGATATCCCTGTGGCTGTGTTTATTAATAACAATGCCGCTTCGGCAGGCGCTTTGATATCCATTGCCTGCGATAGTATTTACATGCTGCCGGGGGCCAACATGGGGGCGGCCACCGTTGTAAATCAAAGTGGGGAGAAAATGCCCGACAAATACCAGTCCTACATGCGCTCTACAATGCGCTCCACGGCGGAAGCGAATAACCGTGACCCCCGTATTGCAGAAGCAATGGTGGATGAGCGTGTAGAAATAGAGGGAATTATAGAAAAAGGAAAAGTGCTTACATTCACTACAGAAGAAGCTATGCAAAACAATTACTGCGAGGGCAAAGCTACCACTATAGCAGAGGTTGTGCAGAAACTGGGATATTCGAATTATGAAATTAAAAAACAACGGTTGACAACCACAGACAAAATTATCGGGTTTCTTGTCAGCCCATTTATTAGTGGTATCCTGATTATGCTCATCATCGGTGGAATTTATTTCGAGCTCCAAAGCCCCGGCCTTGGGTTTCCGATA
>CAYFQK010000021.1:0-22986 GCA_964345255.1 uncultured Bacteroidales bacterium
AAAAGAGCTGGATGCAAAAGATGAATAATAATGTGCTGTTTATATCAGCAAAAGATAAATCAAACATGCAGGAATTTAGAAATACTTTGTATTATGAAGTAAAGAAAATTCATGTTAAAAGGTACCCATACGATCACTTTTTATATTAGTACAAAGCATGAAAAAATATAAGTATATAACGCTGGCAGTTTTATCAGGCCTTTTATTAGCTGCCTCCTGGCCTCTTAACGGGTTCCCCTGGTTGATATTTGTAGCTTTTCTCCCTCTTTTTTATATCGAAGAAAAATATTTTCAGGATAAAGAAAGCAGCCGGAAAATACATGTACTTGGTTATGCTTATATCACTTTCTTTATCTGGAATGCCCTAACCACCTTTTGGATACTCAACTCGACTATATTCGGTGGAGTGATGGCCGTTGTGCTAAACTCTTTTCTTATGGCTGTGGTTTTTTATATTTACCATATGAGCCACCGGCTCACCAGGAATCCGAACGGTTTGTTTATCCTTCTTTTTTACTGGATAGCCTGGGAGTATTTTCATCTCGACTGGGATTTATCGTGGCCCTGGCTAAACCTGGGGAATGTTTTCGCAGCGAATCCAAAGTGGATTCAGTGGTATGAATACACCGGAACTTTCGGCGGAACCGCCTGGGTATTAATCATTAATATTTTAATCTTTAAGAGCCTGCAGGCTTTATTGAACAGGAATTTACCACTGCGACCGGCAATCGCAAATGCAGTTATAGCTTTTCTTTTTCTTATTGTTCCCCTTATTTTGTCATACACTATTTATAATAATTTTCAGGAGACCAAAAATCCTGTTGAGGTTACCGTAGTTCAACCTAACCTGGATCCCTATTCCGAACAATATGAAAAAGAGCCAAAAGAAATACTGAATCAAATATTTTCCTTAGCGGAAAAAAAATCTGACACTACCATGCATTATGTTATTTGCCCCGAATCGGCTATCCAGGAGCGTCCAATGTATGAAAACTATATTAACCGGAGTGAAAGCATAAAGATTCTCAAAGATTATATCAGAAAAAAAGATAGCGCAGCCATCGTGATTGGGGCATCGACATATTATATTTTTGATGAAAACGAAAAGCTGCCTTTATCGGCCAGACAGTTTAACGATTCTGAGCGCTATTACAATGCATACAATACGGCTATATATCTCGATCCTGCCATGAACATGCAGTTATATCACAAATCGAAGCTCACCCCGGGGGTAGAAAAAATGCCTTTTAAAAGTGTATTCAAGCATATAGAAAATTTCGCGATTGATTTAGGCGGAACCGTGGGGACTTTAGGAGTTGACTCTGTAAGAAAAGCCTTTCAAAGTTTTACAGGTGAGGAGCTGGGTACAGCTATTTGCTACGAATCTATATACGGAGACTTTTTTGCTGATTTTGTGAGAAACGGCGCCGAGGTGATGCTGATTATTACAAATGACGGTTGGTGGGGAGACACCCCTGGCCACAAACAGCATATGGCTTATGCGTCTTTGCGCGCCATAGAAACCCGCAGAAGCATTGCCCGATCGGCGAATACCGGGATTTCAGGTTTTATTAATCAAAAAGGGGATGTTTTAAAAGCCACTCATTATTGGGAAGAAGCAGTTATCAATAAAGAAATTAATAAAAACGATGAGATTACTTTTTATGTGCGCTATGGAGATTACATTGGTCGCATAGCTGTATTTGGCACTGTAATGTTGTTACTCATCACCATTGCTGCAGCTTTGACAAGCAGAAACAGAAAAATTGTAGGATAAAACCGGATAAAAAAAGGGATATCGCCCTATATGAAGGAATATCCCTTTAATTGTAACATGAGAAGTTTTTTTATCTTCTATAGTTTTTGTACTTTCCTTATCCACATATCATTGTCATTCTGTATTTTAATAAGGTAAATACCTTCAGGAACTTCGCGCCCGGATTGATTTGTCCCGTTCCAGCGAATAAAATCTTTTCCATTTACCCTATCCCTGTGCCACTGTCTTACCTTCTGTCCACTGATATTTATAATCTCCACACTGAAGGGCTGGCTGACAGGTGCATTAAATTCAATTCTAAGGTTTTCCGTGAATGGGTTAGGCATTAGCTTAACTTCTTTCTCACCGGGGTTTGTCACTCCTGTGTTAATGGTTACATCCATGTTGACCGGAACAATAACCTGCTCTGAATACGGATCGTTGGAGTTTATTAAAAGATTGGCGGTGTAGGTATCCGGTAATAACCCGGTAGCATCCATTTCCACTTCTATTACAGAAGAATCGGAGGGGTAAATAATTCCTGAGGATGGGGATGCTGAAAGCCAGCCTGTGTTATCGATATATTCAATCTGTATGTTATAGCTAAGATTTTCAGGACCTGTGTTATAAATAATCATTGAATCGGTAGTGGTGTAATCCTGCTGGCAAAGCCCATTGAGCTGTTCTACGCTCAGCTCGATATTGGCAGTAGATGGCAGCTCGGTAAATTCGTGAGGATCCGGAGCTCCGATATAAGGATGATTCTCACTTCGACCGGATTCATCTGCAGCATGGATATAATATGATACTTCCGCATCTGAACCGGGAGCGGGAATGAAGGCCTGGTAATAATTTCCTTCCGTGTTTTCCATTACCGTATAAGCGTATTCTTCCTGATCGTTCTGCTTGTAATAAACCCTCAATGAATCGGGATATACATCTTCTCCACTAAAAGGAATAATTTCAGCCTCTATCAGGTGTTCTTCCTCATCCATAATCTCGCCAAGCAAAGGCATATGTTTTATTTTCAGCATATTCCTGTCGGCCATCTCATGCGTGCGGCAATGCAAAGCATCGGTATCCTGCCAGTTTACACCCCCGCCATCCTGAATACCAATAATTTCATATCCCGGCATAGCTTCTTCGTATGCCTGTATGGCTTCATCATCCAATTCGTGACCGGTAGTAGGAACAAATACCCTGTCATTAAGAATCAAGCTGTTTGTATAAGGAGTCTCCGGGTAATCGCCTGGTGTTGAAACACGATGTACCTGGTAAGATGTTCCCCAGCCGGTAGTTGCATTTTCGTAGTAATCTGCCACGGCTTCAAAATCTTCATAGCGCGGGTCACTTTCCGGTACTTCACCGATAAGAATTTTGTCGACGTCCAGGAATTTAGCCCAGCAATCGATGTGTTCAATATACTCCCCCAAAGGATCTTCATTAAGGTGATAGGTATCTGCCCCCATGTAATCGCTCATAAGCTGATTGATTTCATCCACGGTATAATCCGGATTTTCTTCTTCAACCAGTGTAGTGGAGGCTGCAGAAGCGATATTATCGGCCATATAATTTCCTCCGGTATGAATTAAATTCATTCCAAAAAGCTCAACGTCCAGAGAGTCTGCTATAACTATCGGGACATCATTATCATTAGGTCGCGGGCGATTGTAAGGGAAATTCACTATACCAATTTCATTTTCTCCATATTCCACATACCATGGTCCGTAGTCTCTTGTCCAATATGAATCAGTTTGAGCATAAACAAATGTGACATTGTCCATGTTAACCCCGCTATTTTCGTATTGTGTGGTTACAATTTCCTCTTCAGCCTGGTTTGCTACAAGGGTGGTTACAAGAATTTCTTCAGAAAATGTAACAATAAGGTCCATTGGAATACCAAAAGGATACCTGACTAAAACAGACTCCATAGGTTCAAATTCCCCAATAGGTCGCACTTCGCCCTCGGGAGGATCTGTCTCGAAAAAATCACGACCGATTTCATCAGCCCGGGCTTTCTCTTCCTCGGTCATATGGTGTGGAAGACTCTTGGGCTCCTGATCTTTTTGTCCGTACAGAGGGATAAAAAAAAGTATGAATAACCCTGCTAATAGTGATTGTAAATTTTTCGTCATATGAATATGTTTATTTGCTTGACTAAACTAATCTATTGACAAGCAAAGATAAAAGTTAGTTGCAAAGAGCATGGCCTCGTAATTAGAATTCTTTATCTAAATGTATAAAAGAAGGCACCCTGAAAACTCACCGTAATTATCCAGGATGCCTTAAATGAATTCATTCAAATTAATGATCAACGCCTCTTAATTAATTTCTTTGTATAAACCCGGTCATTAATAATAGCCCTGAGCAGATAAATGCCCGGAGAAAGTTGGTTTCCATTAATGGCTGAGCCATCCCAGGTCCATATTTCTTTTTGTTGCAGTGGCCCGTCATGAATAACCCTAATCAGGTTTCCTGTCATATTATGCATTGTTATTCTTGCCCTGGATTCACCGGTTGAAAAAAGAATTATTCGTGTTTGGTGATTGAATGGGTTTGGCGCCACTTTCAAAGAGAGCGCAGCCTGCTCACTAAATTGTTCTGCTCCTGTTGTAAGTCCAATCTGGACTGATATAGTAACGACGGCAGTGTCTGAGCCATAAATAAAATAAACTTCTCCCTCGTGCTGGCCTGCATTCAGGCTGTCACCGGCTATTGCGAAATCGACCGTGTCAGATTCTGCCCCATACAACGTCCCGATTTCATAATCGGTTGCTATCCAATTCAAGCTATCCGGTATAGCCACCTCAAAATTCATGGCGCCTCCACCGGCATTGGTGATCTCCACAGCTGCTGTATCAGCTTCCGGAATACTCATTATCATTTCTATGGTATCTTCCGACAAGGACATTTCAGGCCCTATGGGCACTGTGTCCATTGCCAGCAAGGAATTATTGAGGTTAAGTCGACCTCCCGAAACAGTAATTCCTTCCAGTGTGGGTAAAGGATCAACATTATAGATAAGGTATTCCTTTATCATATGGGCTATCGAGTCGGGATTTTCTTTGTAAGCTTCCATCATAGCAGTGTCGGCATAGGAAAATAGCAGAGCGATTGCTCCGGTAACGTGAGGGGTAGCCATTGAGGTGCCCGTTTTGTAACCATAATTATTACCTGGTTCGGTGGAATATATAGAAGTCCCCGGCGCCCCAAGGTCGATGGTCGTCAAACCGTATGCAGCACCGGAATTTTTAAGGTCTTCGTCAGTAGTATTGGTTACAGAAATAAGATAATCACTTTCCATAGCAGTTGGTACGTCTCCCACATCATCTACATTCACACCAATGTTCATGGTGGCCCCTGTGCTCAAAACGCCTTCGTATCCGAGGGAATCGTACATCGCTCCCCAGATAGGATAATCATCGGGGTCGCCATAATTAACGCCAAAAGAAGCGTTGGTGGATACAACGAAAGCGCCCGAATCACCTTCTGTTTCATTATACAATGCGCGCATGTCCAGCACATAGCTGTAGCCTTCCACAACGGTACTTTCAAAAGAAGATGAGGCCGCAACGGGCATCAATTGGGCATTCCAATTCACTCCCGCAACACCAATCTCATTATCACCACGTGCTGAAACCGTTCCGCTTACGTGTGTGCCATGGTTATCACCCGGGATGTCGCCACTACTAGAATAAGCATTCCAGCCATGAACATCGTCGATGTATCCGTTACTATCATCGTCGATACCATTATCCGGGATTTCGTGGTAATTGGTCCATAAATTGGTATCAAGGTCCTCATGGTCTAAATCCATTCCCCCATCGACGATAGCGGCTACGATGGTATCCCCTAAAACGGTCATACCCCCCTGGGTCATAGTCCATGCTTCGGGGGCATCCACATCGGCATCTTCAACACCCCCGGATTGCCCGGAGTTATGGAGGCCCCACAGGTTGTCAAAGTCGGGATCGTTGGGGACTGTATCGCTGCTCATTTCGCGGCGCTCAAGGCGGTGATTAAACTGCGCCAAACTTACTGCCGGGTGATGACGAATTTCATCCAGCAATTTCTTACTATCTTTCGAGGAGTCAAATGTAAACAGCCAGATTTTTACCCGCTTTGATAAGTTCCTGGATGAGTGGAGATCATAGTTTTTGTAATCCTGCTCCAATAAGTTTATGGCTTCTGAGGGATTATAGTCTTTTACATTGACCTGGATCATTAGTTCGCCGGGAACGATTCGATCCTGAGAAACGGCAATAGTGCCTGAAGATAAGAACATAGCCCCCAGGAGAAAATAGTATAAAAGTTGTTTCATAATGCAATTTTTGATAAAAACACATTATTCACGACAATGTTCTGATAGAAAGTCTATTTTAGTATATTAACATTTTAAAAACAAAAAATCAGAGCTGTTGGCATAGCTCTGATTTTTTGTTTTCCCATGAAAAGTGGCCCTGCCGTGTCAATAATTTTTAAGATTCCTGGCTGAACTGATTTCCATGAAAGATGCACCGTGCTTTTGCCCGAAATTTCCGGCAACAATCACCAGCCGTTCGTCTTGCTCTATATGTTTTGCTTTCAGCAATGCATTTACAGAATGTCGTATAAATTCCGATGAGTTGTCGCATCTTTCAAGGTACCACGGATTAATGCCATAAACCAGGGCCATCTCGCGCACCAACCGTTCATCGTAACACATGGCAAATACCGGCCTGGTACTTCTGAAAGCTGCAATGTTTCTCACGGTTCTTCCTGAGTAAGAGTCGGCAATGAGCGCAGCAGCATTTAACCGGGCAGTCGCTTTGACAGCCGACTTGGAGAGATAGGCCGAAATATCACTACTCAGTACCACTCTCGGGGTTTCAAAAAAAAGTTCTTTGGATTTTTCTACCTCACTTGCCACATCGGCCATGGTTTTTACCGCCTCAACCGGGTAATTTCCAAAGGCGGTCTCACCAGATAACATAATAGCATCCGCCTCACTGTATATGGCGCTGGCAATATCGGCTACTTCAGCTCGTGTGGGTCTGGGGTTTTCAATCATGGTATGAAGCATCTGAGTGGCAACGATTACCGGCTTGCGGCTTTCAATACCCTTCTGGATAAGCATTCGTTGTATACCGGGGATTTTTGCATAAGGAATTTCTATAGCCAAATCACCGCGGGCAACCATAATGCCGTAAGCTACTTCCATAATTTCGTCAATATTATCAACACCTTCCTGGTTTTCGATTTTAGCAATGATTTTTATCGGACTATTATATTCATCCAGCATATTTTGTATCTCCAAAATATCCTGTTTGTTCCTTACAAAAGAATGCGCGATAAAATCAAGGTTTTTTTCAATGGCAAAATGAATATAATCTTTGTCTTTTTCTGATAAAGAAGGAAGTTTAAACCGGGCTCCCGGAACATTCACACTTTTTTTTGCTTTTATAGTGCCTTTCCCCAGTGCCCTGCATCTTACCTCATGGTCTTTTTTCTCCAGAACCTCAAGTTCAATATCTCCGTCATCCAGCAGAATTTTGAACCCTGTGGAAGGCAATTCCTGTACAAAATTATGATAAGATACTTCAAAGGCATTTCTATCCTCAATGTAAAACCCTTTGTCATATATGTTTATTTCATCCCCCTTTTTCACGTCCATTGGAAGGCTTGCGGTTTCCAGGGTACGTATTTCCGGGCCTTTAGTGTCTAGCAGTAATGCAATGCGGTAGGAGGCTTCCCTGACGTTATCAATTACTTTTTGCGTCGCTTCCCTGTTTTGGTGGGCGGTGTTAAGTCTTACCACATCCATTCCTTCCTCATATAGCGACCTTATAAAAGGAGTCTCGCATTTCATATCCGAAATGGTAGCCACAATTTTCGTACGTTTTTTATCGGCTCGGTCCATAATTTGATTTGCTGATTGATTTTACACAAAGCTATAAAACATATTTTATCAAACTATTTAAGGAGGACTGGACGATAATAATGATGCTTCCCGCAATCGATTTAATCGGGGGAACAGCGTGTAATTTTTTTTCGATATAAATAAGAAAACCCGGAAGACATTCTCCCGGGTTTAATGAAAATCAACATGTAATTACTGTATAACGAGTCGCTTAACAGTTCTGCCATTGGTATTTTCCAGGATAAGCATATAAACGCCTTTCCTGCACGCACCCAGCTCAAGGCGGGTTCTGGTATTATCCAGCCTTAGATTTTCTTTTTTAAGAACAACGTTCGATAAAGCGTCTGTTACTTTTACAGTAACCGGTTCTTTGATTTCAGAATCAGCGCTTATGTAGCAAACGCCGGTGCTGGGATTCGGATAAATCTTAATTTGACTTGCACTGATTCCCTCTGCAATGCCAATGGTGTTTACCACCGATATTTTCAAGGCTTCCGAATAATCGCTCTCACCGCAGTTGTTAGCCGCCAGGGCCTGAATTTCTGCATCGCCTGTCCAGTCATCGTTCCAGGTAACAGTGGCTGTTGTCTCCTCACTTTCAAGCGAACCTGCATTGTCGGGAACTAAATTCCATTCGTAGGTGTTCGCATGTAATGCTTCAGAAATGGTAAAGAGCGTAGTACTGTCATAAACCAAATCCACATTTTGACTTCCTGCAGGGATGGTGGGTTGCTCAGGTAGTGGGTTCATAATTACACTGTGAACACCTTCTCCTGTATTGGCACAACCATTTGCATCTGTAACGGATTCCACCGCGTAATCTGTTGAAGATTCTACCGTGAATGAATGATTCCAACTGCTTTCTTGAATTCCGGTATACTCTTCTCCATTCATCGTGAGGTTCCATGGCGCTTCACCTGTAAGCTGGGCGCTGATTTCCACCTGTTCTCCTTCACAAATTTCTTCATTGGTACTGGCAATCAGTGCTGAAGGCAGTTCATTTATAGTGAGGCCTATTTCCATTGGGACATCAGGGCATGAACCCATTCCCACGGCCTGCATATTAAGCATAACCGAACCATTGCTCAGGTCTTCGTTGCCCGGATGATAAACCGGATTAAGCACTGAAACATCAGAAAAATTTCCTGTTCCCTGGGTGCTCCATTCAACGGCTGAATAATTGGATGCTTCCATACCTTCAATTATAAGGCTGTCGCCTGCACATACAGAAAATGCTTCGGGACCTGAAACCTCCACTTCATCGTGAAAATAAATGGTCATCTGGTCGCTCAAATCATCCCCTTCTTCTCCATGAACAGTGAGCGTTAATTCTACCTGGCCATTCTGATAATCCTGTTCGCTTGGAGTGTATTCAGGATGCATCTCGGAATCATCGCTAAACGATCCGGATCCGGAAGTGGTCCATTCCACGGAGTTGAAATAGGTGCCGGCGGCTCCGGTAATCTCTGCTGTTTCCAATCCGCAACTATTAATGTCGGGGCCGGCATAGGCAGTGGTCATTAATTCGGGCGGAAGAACTATGTAGTCAACCCATGCACAATCATCACCACTCTCACCACCGAAATCTTTCTCGTACTTCCATGTAAAGGTATGCTCACCTGCGGATACTCCAAAGGAAACCTTTTCCCAGTCCTGATTACCCGACCAGGTTCCCTGAATTTCACCATCAATAAGAAAGTACAGCTTGTCAGAACCACTTTCTGAAGATGTTTTGCGGTAAAATGAGAGCGTATCGTCAAACATGACCTCATAGCTTATCTTCATCTGAGAATTCTGCACATCATCAATATCACCGGATTTCGCAGTATAGATGCCTTCGTATACAGGGTCTTCAGAGATTTCCCAGGCAGCATAACCTGCGGGCGTCCAATCAAACTGTGAAAAGTCTCCGCTTTCGAAGTCTTCAATGATGAGTCCAACTTTTCTGTCGAACGTCAGATCATCCTCGTAAGGGAGCACCTCTACGTGGTTAATAATCTGGATGAATGAACCAATCATAGCTCCCGGATCAACGGAAATACTAAACTGGGCTGTTTCGGTGCTATCAGGAGCTATGTGCTCAATAGCAGCTTCTCCCTCCTCAATATAACATGTTGATGACGTGGTTGTTATTTGAGATAAAACATCTGCTGCTTCGCAATGTCCATTGTTTCTTACATTTATAAAAACATCAGCCGTTTCTCCCGGATCGAGAAGGCCATTTCCATTACCCGATGTTTCTACTATTTGCATATTCCGGATTTCAAGGATAGGCGAATAGATTTTCATACTAATGGCGCTGCTCCATTCTTCATCGCCGGATGAGGCAATGACTTCAAAAGCAACCGTATGATTATCGGGAATACTATCATGTACCTGAACAGCGAATCCATTTTCAACGGTAGCGGGTGATTCCGCAGGAATATCGCCATAATTTTCAGTGGCGTCTGTTATCGTTACATATGGATCATCGGTTTCAAGCGTAACATCAACATTCTCTGCCGGGTCATTTCCAACATTTTTAACGGTTAAGCTTAACATGATTTCTTCAGAGTAATCGGCCATGCCGTTGTTATTTCCTGACAGGTCATTGATTTCGTATGAATCTTTGATAACATAAGGACCGTCGGGGGGGATAACCTCAATGGCTTGATGGTAACGATAAAAGTTTTGTTTGGTTACTACGATGTCAACTATTGTTCCGGGCTGTTGAGGTTCAATAGGGATGTCTACCGGTGAGCCGGTGCCTTCGGCAGTGCCCAGGATTTCACCGTCGACAGACAAAGCAATAAATGAGCCCTCATCTGCGGTAACCTGGAAAACATCCGGTCCGCTTAAAAGCACATCATCATGAACTACGTTTAATTCTTGTGGCATTTCTGAGTACACGGTAAGAAATGCCCCCCCATGGTGATGGAAAAGATGATAAGTAACTTCTTTGTTGCTGGTGTTGTAAGGCCAATCCGATTGCTGGAGATGGTATTTTCCGGCTGCATTCCCAAAAGCCGGTTTAACATCTCTTGAATCGGGTGTTGTACCGTAATCAGGCATAAAATCCGGCCACATGTTATCGTACATTCCCCATACATAAGTATCATTTACAAACGAGTATGATACTTCGGATGCAGCAACAAGTCCAAGAGCTCCTGATGGTTCACCATTATAAGTATATCGATGGAACTTTTCAGTAAAACATTCTCCGCTCATGTTATATTTTCCTGTTAAACAGTTAATAGACATGACGAATGTTAGATCAGTGTTGGTCAAATCATCGATATCGCTATTGTTGTATGCCGGTTCGCCCCATCCTGTTTCCATACCATGATCGCGGTGTTGAAGCATGAAAGCCCCTGAATTTATACCTTCATTGATGCCATCATCACTTCCGTCGAAAGGAGGGAGGTAATCAGGAGTTTCTTCGATGTATCCCTGTCCATCCGGGCCAAAATAATCTATAACCGTTTCAGTATTGGTTGCCGTTGACCAAACGTCTGTATTCCCGCTGTAGATAACATTTTCACGGCGGGGTTCTTTACCCAGTTCATTTTGCCAAAAACCATAAACGCTTTCGGAGCAAATCTGGAACCAACGTGTAGTTTGCCACCCCAAAGCGGTAATAGGATTATTGTAATAATCTTCGTTGGTTGGAGGATCGGTTTCATGATTGATAAATTTACTTACCATTACCTCCAGCTGGTCGGCATCCTGTGCTGTAATTCGTGCAAAAACCATATCAGGCATGTGGTTGCCCGTCACGTCAGCATAGATGTTGTCTGAAACGCAGTAACTATCATAAATAGGTGATATTACCCGGTTTTCCATATTACTGCCGTGGTCTCCCAGGAGAAGGACTGCTGTGGGAGGAATTTCCCATGTGTTGTATGCTTCATCAAAATAGCTCTCCAGAACATCCGGGTCGTTAGCCCCTATTTCGGAGAGGGTCACTACTTTTGTTAAAATACCCTGCATATTACGGAATCTCTTGATGGAATCGGCCCACTGCTGGAAGGCTTCTCCATCAGGAGATACGATAAGGTACTCACACCCCTCTTCGCGGGCATTTTTAGAATACTTACGTGTATAATTCTTTTCAGGAATTACTTCATTATTCAGAACAGCATCTTCTATTATCGGGTCAAACCAGCGGCTTCGGTATTTTGATTCACCATACTCACCGCTGCCGCCAGTAAAGGATACCTCAATTTCGATATCGCGATACACGACCAGCTTTTTTGAGACGGGATTGTATTGAAAGGGCGTAATGCCGAGCATAACCACATCAAATCCCCTGATTTCATCTTTCTCCGATAGTTTAACAGGCTTTGCCGGATAAAAGGCATCTTTCCCGTATATGGTTTCGTCTTTAGTATATTCCAGAGGGCCTGGTTCATCGTCTTTAGGAATCACCGGAGCCGGTGCAATATTCACATTTTCAATGGTTTCCTTTCGCATACTGACGATATTCAGCTCCACATCAGCATTTTCGGGAGTACCAATGTATCTGCCCTTTCCGGGTAAGTTTGGAGCTCCTGCATTATTGGGCAAGTAATTTCCGGGAAGCTTTATGTCTTTCATCGCCTCACCGTTAATTGTAATATCTTTAAGCGCGAAATTTTTGATGGAATAGTTGATAACTGTTTTGTTATCTTTTTGCTGGGTTACGGAATACCCTGCTTCTCCCCAGGTATCGTCAAAATTATAGGTCTGGGCAAAAAGCACAGACCCTGAAAAAAGCAACAGAGTGATTAGTGTGCTAATAGTTAAATTTCTCATAATGTTGTATTTGTTTTCAAGCCTTGAAAATTAAGAAAAATGATTAAGACAATTTGTTAAAAAATAACTTTTGTTAAGACAACATTAATATTTCGATGGTTGGCAATAAAAAACGGGAAGATAAAAAAATTATCCTCCCGTTTTTTAAAAGCCTATTCGCAGTATTTAGCGACTTATGATAAGCTTTTGTGTAAAAAGATCTTCGCCGGTTAAAACCTTGATAAAATAAACGCCATCAGTCAAATGACTGAGATCCATTTCTTTTGTAAATTCACCGTTAACAGTTAGCTCTTTAAGGCTAAAGACCTGTTTACCATTTGGATCCACTATTTGAATGGTTGCTTTTTGTGGTGAAACCGTCTCCATAATCAGTTTAAAGGACCCATCATTGGGATTCGGATAAATCTCAAAAGTAGCGGTTTTCCCCTGCTCAGGAATTCCTGTACAATCCTCGAAAGTAATCTCTACGCTTTTTTCGGTATCACAGCCTTCGGCTGATGTGGCCGCTGCGGTGTAAGTAATGGTTCCGAATCCAACTCCTGTCGAGTCTATGGTTATCTCAGCTTCTGAATGATCTCCCGGCATCCATTGATAAGTCTCAGCATTGTCTGCGGTTATATCAAAAGTAATGGTATGGTTGTGGCAGATTGAAGTGTCAGAGACCAGTTCAAATTCGGGTGTCGGGTTGACATTCATCATAATACTGTCTGTATTATGAGCCATACAGCCATTGTTATCGGTTACTGAAAGAATACGAACCATTGTGGATGCTTCCATCATGGTTTCAAAGGTAGTGGTACTTTCTTCAGAGCTGATAGTGTCGCCGGTTGAAAGCGCGAGGGTATAAGGCGCCTGTCCGGTGAGTTCCATTTCCAAAGCTGCGGATTCATCGGAACATGTTGTTATAGAGTCGCTCATAATGGCCGCTGTGGGCAATGGATTGATTTGATAGGTGACGCTAGATGTGTCGTTTTCACAATCCGCCATTCCGTAGCCTACCAGGTGAAGAGTAACATAACCGCTGTCAATATCAGCAGAGCCAGGGTGATAACTGGTTTGCAGCAGAGAACTGTCGCTGAACATTCCGTCTCCTTCGGTCATCCATTCAATGCTACTTACGTCACTACTTTCTGCCGTTTCAAGCATTATGCTGTCGGATGCACATACCGATGCTGCGCTACCGGCTGATACGACAGGTGAGGGGACAAAACTTACCGTCATGTCGCTTGATTCTTCATCACTGGGGCCGTAGGCAGTAAGTGTAAGTGCTACGCTTCCGTTGTCGTAATCCTCCTGACTGGGGATGTAATTCGTTGCCAGTGTGTCAGGGTTATCAAAGCTTCCTGTTCCGGAGGTGCTCCATTCTACATTACTATAGAGCGTTGCTTCTCCTTCAAGCGGGACAACATTCCCGGTACATGTTTCCACATCGGATCCGGCATATGCCGTTGTAGAGAGGGCCGGCGGAAATTCAATTAAATCTATCCATCCCACATCTTCCCCGTCTGTGTAAAGTCCATCTTTTTCATAAGCCCAGGTAAAGGTGTGCTCCCCTTGCGATACAAAGTAAGACATTCTTTGCCAGTCTTTTTCACCGGAATACTGATCAATGAGGTCACCATCGATGTAGAATTTCAGGTAGTCATAACCGCTTTCGGATGATACCTTACGGTAGAAAGAGATGGAATCATCGTTCATGACGCCGTAATTGATAGAAAGTTCAGAGGTTTCATTATCCTCAATTTCGCCTGATCTAGAGGCGTATTCGCCTTCGTAGGTCACATCACTCACGGTTACCCATGGTGATTCGGAGCTGTTTGTCCAGCCAAAATTAGAAAAATCACCTGACTCCCAGTTTTCAACGATCAGGCCAATATTTATAAAGAAAGATTTTTCGGCTGAGTGATATTCCGAATTAACCTCAAGGGCGAGTTCAGCCGATGTTCCGATTTCGGCGTCTTCTGCCACCTCAATGTTAAACTCTGCGGTATCGGTTTCATCAGCAAAAAGCGTTCCCAGGTTGTGTACCAAATTTCCCAGAATAATATCTTCGCTCATTGACTCTATGCTTGCTATAACCTGATCAGATGGAAAATCGCCGGGATTAGATACAGCGACCTTCAATACCCCTTCTTCGCCCGGGTCCAGAAAACCATTCATGTCTCCACTGGTTTCCACAACGGTTTTGCTACCTATATGGAGGTCGGGAGCATGAGCCTCGACGGCAAAACTACTTGTAAAAATACTGTCGTTTTCGTCAACGGAAAAGAGAGTAAAATCAATCGATTGTCCGTCCGGAATGGATGGATCGGTAGTTACCTGGAAAGCATTTTCCATTGTAATGGTTTCGTCAAGCTCAAAATCACCAAAATTTTCGTAATCATCATCAATGGTAATGTAAGGGGACTCCGTTTCCATGGTCACTTCCACCTGGCTGGCAGGCTGGTCTCCGATGTTACTTAATGTAACGGAGAAATAGCCGGTTTCGTCGTAATCAAGCTCTCCATTATCATTTCCATCGGGGTCATTGTATTCGTGGCCTTCATAAATCACCCACGGCTGATTTGGAGGAGGTCCGGAAAGGAATGGAGAAACGTAAGACATGGTCGTACCGCTGCGGTTGTCGGTCCAAACCGGGTAAGTCCATCCTTCGTAAGAGTCAATTCCGAGGTAATCACCCATATATCCTGATGCCAGTCCCGGAATCGGCGAAGGCGTAGTAGCTACATCACTAACTTTAAAGTCCTCCCACGATTCTCCGCCATCATTGGAAGTGGCAACAAATACTTCTACTTCTGAGCTGGATACGTTGCGATCGTCATAAAAAATAACGCTGAGTCCTCCAGTAACCGGGTCGCATGAGATCCAGGGAAAATAATGCTCATTTCCTTGTCCCGGTTCATCCTGGTTTACTCTTACGGGATCACTCCAGGTATCTCCGTCATCGGTAGATTTAATCATGTAGACATCCATATCCGGTCCGTCATTAGTGCCTGGTTCACCTATGTTTGTCCACGTTACGTAAATAGTTCCCCTGTTTGAACCGCTACTTATATCAACATCCATAGAAGGGAAAGCATTTACGCGCATATTTTTTGAAGTTTCTGAATTTCTGATACCACGAATATTTTCGATGATTCTGAATGTTTCCCAGTTGTCGCCCCCATCATAAGAACGGGCAAAGCCCATTGCATTTTCGTCAGATGGGAAGGAATCGTAAATGGCCCAAACCGCATATACTTCGCCGTCAGGTCCCGTTCCAATATTCACACCCTGGCTGTGGCTTCCGGCGTTTACTTCTGAACTGATTTCTCTTTTTTGAGACCAGCTCAACCCCCCATCTTCAGAGTATACAATTTCAATTTCCTCGTCATTAGAACCACCAAAGGCGGTCCATGCCGAATAAACATTTCCTTCGTAAGGACTAGTAGGGCTGTTGTCAACCCAAAGGTGATTCTTATCGAGCAAGCTTCCAAATCCGCCGGGAGCGGGAGCTACCTCTATGGAGGTCCATGTATCGCCATTATCTTCGGAATAGGCTACGCCCTGGCCACCGGAGCTGTGGATAAAGCCATTGTACATACGACCATCCAGATCTATTGCTGCGGCCGGGTCACCGCTGTTTTCTCCACCGGTCCCTTCGAGGTTCCCATACCATGATTCTCCGCCATCGTCTGTCTTCAGGTCATTAGCCCCATAAACGCTACCGGTTGGTGTAGTGGAGTTATTGGAGTTGAATGCATGGTCTTTATCGTTAGGATCAACAAAAATACTGTTCTCACTTTGCGTAGAGGATTCATCAGTTACCGGAACATCCTCAGAGTCTTCAGTTATTGCTCTTCCGGAGTGAATTTTTGTTGAATAATTCGTGGGCGCAGCAATCTTTGTTTCTGCCTGAACCGGCACCAAACCTTCTGCTGCCATACGTTTCCAGTATCCCATGTTATCTATACGGGTGTCTGGCTTATACTTTGCCGGCATGGGATCATCCGGCTTATACATCGACTCGTTTTCTTCCTGTGAGAAACCTGTTCCGGCCAGAAACAGGAAACTCAGGAGTAGTGATAGTAGTTTTAGTTTATTCATGTTAGCTTAGTTTGATATAATAATTGCTTAATTAACACTCCTTTAGTAAGACAGTTCAATATGAACAGATTAAATCAGGATCCCGGCGGTTTGAGCATTTCCCATGTGCTATCATTAAATGAGTCAATAATTGCCTCGGAACAGTCCGGCCGGGAACAAAATAATTTGATTATTTACAATGTATCGTTATAAGACAGTATGATGTGAACGATGGTTGCTCATTAATGGGCTTCTAACCAATTTTTTCCTGTATCCATTTCAACAACAATAGGCACGCTTAATTTAATGGCATTTTTCATTTTATCTTCCACAATCTCCCTCACTATATCCAGCTCCTCTTTCACCGCATCAAACACTAATTCGTCATGCACCTGCAGAATCATCCGGGTTTTGATGTTTTTCTTTTTGAATTCTTCAAAGATGTTGATCATGGCAATTTTGATCATATCGGCAGACGACCCCTGAATAGGAGCATTAATGGCGTTTCGTTCGGCCACACCTCTTACCACTGAATTATTGGAATAAATATCTTTCAGGTAGCGGCGACGTTTCATAATAGTTTCCACATAACCATGCTCTTTGGCAAATTCGATATTGTTATCCATGTATTTTTTTACCGATGGATACTGCTCAAAATAGGTATTGATGATGTTGGCTGCCTCTTTTCGGGGTATCTCCAGCCGCTCGCTTAAGCCGAAAGCCGATATTCCGTAAATAATTCCAAAGTTCGCCGTCTTGGCTTTACGGCGCATGTCTTCAGTAACCTCCTCCAGGGAGACTCCATATATTCCAGCAGCTGTGGCGGCGTGAATATCCTGTCCCTGTTCAAACGCCTCTAACAGATTTTTATCGCCGCTCAGCTCGGCCATCACCCGTAGTTCAATCTGAGAATAATCGGCAGCAAGCAATATATGATTTTTGTCACGCGCTACAAAAGCTTTCCTTATTTCTCTGCCTCTTTCGGTTCTGATTGGGATATTCTGAAGATTCGGATCGGTAGAACTCAGGCGTCCTGTGGCAGCAACAGTTTGTTTAAATGTTGTATGCACCCTTCCCGTATTGGGATTTATCAAATCGGGCAACGTATCAACATAGGTATTTTTTAATTTAGCTACCTGGCGCCATTCCAGGATGTCTCCGATGATAGGGTGTTTATCCTTCAGCTTCCGCAGATAATCTTCGCTGGTGCTGTATTGCTTGGTTTTGGTAAACTTGGGTTTGTCGGTAACCTTGAGCCTCTCAAAAAGGATTTGCCCCAGTGTCCTTGTGGAAGCAATATTAAAACGCTCTCCCGCCTGCTCGTATATTTTTTCCTCAAGCTGGCGTAAATCCTGCGATAATTTTTGTGAGATATCTTGCACAGCCTCCGTATCCAGCCTCACACCGGCAGCTTCCATATCAGCCAGGACCTGTATCAGGGGAATCTCTATATCCTGGAAAAGCTTTTCTACTTCATTTTCCTTCAGTTTTGGTTCCAGCACATGCTTAAGCTGCAAGGTGATGTCGGCATCTTCGGCTGCGTAATCTTTCAATTTCTGAGGGTCCACCTGGCGCAATGTTTTCTGTTTCTTGCCTTTTTTCCCTGCCAGGCTTTCGTATGAAACCGGTCGATAACTGAGAAATGTTTCAGCAAGATAGTCCATGTTATGTCTTTGCTCTGGCTCTATCAGGTAGTGAGCCAGCATGGTGTCGAAAAACGGTCCGGCGACTTCGATGTTGTACCACTTAAGTATGCTATTATCAAACTTGAGATTCTGGCCGATTTTTAGAATCTGATTATCCGTAAAAACCGGTTTGAATTCCTGCAGTATGTTCTTACATTCTTCTGCATCTTCAGGCAGCGGGACAAAAGTGGCTTCACCAGCTTTTACAGAAAAAGACATCCCAATCAGCTCTTCCCTGTGCACATCCAGTCCCGTAGTTTCAGTATCAAAACAAAACTCTTTAGAACTGCCCAATTCTTTGATTAAATTTTTTCTCTTTTCTGATGTATCTGCCAGGTGGTAATTATGATCTGTGTTTTCCAGAGATTTAAATTCATTCTCAGGTTCCAACTGCTCTGCCTGATCATCAGGGACTCCCGAGAATAAATCAGGCTGCCCGCTACTATTCTGGTTCATGTCCTTAAAAAAGCGTCTTTCAAACTGCCTGAATTCCAGCTCATCAAATAGCTCCTTTAGTTTTTTCACATTCGGAGCTGATATTTTAAGCTCCCCGGATTCAAAATCAACAGGGGCATCAATAATGATGCGGGCCAATTGTCTTGACATTTTGGCCTGCTCCGCATTTTCCACAATTTTCTTCCGTATGCTTTCGCGCTCTATTTTTTCCGGATTTTTTATCAAATCCTCCACCGAATCGAAGTCCTGGAGTAATTTACTGGCTGTTTTTTGACCAATCCCCGGCACTCCCGGAATATTGTCAGAAGTATCACCCCACAACCCCAGCAAATCAATGACCTGTTCAGGATAACGAATACCGAACTTCTCACATACCTCATCGACCCCAAGGATATCTACCCCACTGCCTTTATAGGAGGGTTTGTAAAGGAAAATATTTTCCGATACCAATTGGCCAAAGTCTTTATCCGAGGTCATCATATAAGTCGTGAACCCCTTTTTTTCGGCTTCTTTAGCCAGCGTGCCGATAATATCATCCGCCTCGTAACCTTCTTTTGCAATGATGGGAATATTGAATCCGGCAATGATTTCTTTAATATAGGGGAGAGACTGGGCGATGTCTTCAGGGAGTTCCTCGCGGTTGGCCTTGTAATCGGTAAAGTCTTCATGCCTTAGCGTTGGAGCAAAGCTATCGAAAGCTACTCCTATGTAGGTAGGATTCTCATTTTTCAAAACATCGTAAAGCGTATTGGTAAAACCCATTATGGCCGAAGTGTTCATGCCTTTGCTGTTGATTCGGGGGTTGCGGTTTAGCGCAAAATAAGCCCTGTATATTAAAGCCATGGCATCCAGAAGAAAAAGTCTTTTATTGTCTTTTGTCATAATCTATCGTTTTAAAGGTATAAAGTTAGATTGATTCGCCAATATAGCCAAAAGTTGTTTGATGCAAGGTGTGTTCATTTCCGAAAAAAACAGTTCCGGTTTTTCTTTTATGGGGCCTCCAGACTTATCAACAACCCTGTTGAAACTTTTTTCTCTCAGAATATTAGCACATTAAATCCTTAAAATTTCTCTTAACAGTTAAATAACTCGCAAATGAATTATTATCCATGAATTATTGCTTATTTTTAGAGTAACAAAAATATCCCGTTATGTTAAATTTTAAGCAAAAGAAGATTTTCGTTCTGGATACTTCGGTTATCCTTTTCAATCATCAAGCCATTCTTCATTTTGATGATAATGACGTAGCCATTCCTATTACCGTACTGGAAGAATTGGATAATTTCAAGAAAGGCCACGACACCAAAAACTACGAGGCCAGGGAATTTATAAGAATTATTGACGACCTTTCTGCCGAACATTCCCTGCAGGACTGGGTGTCACTTGGGGACAAAAAAGGCAAGATAAAAGTCGTCATGGACGAAAACGGCCATGATACAGATGCTAAAAAGATTTTCGGGGCGGACAAAGCCGATCACCGCATTTTGAATGCAGCCATCAGTATTGCCAATCAACACCCTAAAAGAAAAACGGTAGTCGTCACCAAAGACATCAATCTCCGGCTTAAAGCCAAAGCTCTAAATATTGCCTCCGAGGATTATAAGGCGGGTAAAGTAAAGGATATTGAAGGGCTCTATAAAGGTAGCGAATTACTCGAAAGCGTTGATAAGTCGGTTATTGATGCCATGTACCAGGAAGGAACGATAGCCCCCGAAAAAGCAAATATCGATCCTTCATACCCTAATCACTATTATATATTGCGCACCATTACTAACCAATCAGCCCTGGCTTTCTTCAACCCGGAGACGCAGCTGCTACACCACGTTCCAAAGCGCACGGCTATGCGTATTACTCCCCGCAATGCCGAGCAGGTTTTTTCGCTGCATGCCATTCTAAATCCGGCGGTCAAATTGGCAACCTTGCAGGGTGTCGCCGGAACGGGCAAAACGCTACTGGCCCTTGCCGGAGCGCTGGAGCAACGGTCGCAATTCCGGCAAATTTATCTTGCCCGGCCCATCGTGCCGCTCAGCAACAAAGATATTGGTTTCCTCCCCGGCGATGCCCAGGAAAAAATTGGCCCCTACATGGAGCCGCTTTACGACAACTTAAAATTCATCAAGAACCAGTATGCAGAGAATGATCCGACCTATAAAAAAATCGATCAGTTACTCGAAAGTGAAAAGCTGTTGATTTCGCCGCTGGCTTACATCAGGGGACGGAGTTTGTCGAATATTTGTTTCATCGTGGATGAGGCCCAAAACTTAACCCCGCACGAAGTAAAAACCATCATCACCCGTGCAGGGGAAAACACCAAAATAATTTTCACCGGCGATATCTACCAGATTGATACACCTTACCTCGATGCTCAAAGTAACGGGTTGTCGTACTTAATCGATAAAATCAAACACCACCCGATTTTTGCGCATGTCAGACTGGAGAAGGGTGAACGCTCCGAGCTGGCGAACCTGGCGAATGATTTGTTGTAATTCTACTCCCGGTAAAGCACATTCAGCACCACGGTGCCTACCACATTGAGGGTTTGCGGACTAATCTTGTCGATGGTGTCTTCTTTTGTATGCCAATACTTGAAAAAAGTTCCGTTGTCGGATTCCGGATTTAGATGAATAATGTTAATCATGGGTATCCCGATAATTTCATTGACATAGTAATGATCGTCGTTGATCACGCCGCCTTCTTTATCCGGAAAATATTGCCCGTAACCGATTCTGTCGGCAATATTCCATACTTTATCAACCACATCGGGGGCATAATAAGTTGAAAAACGTTCTTTTGGGAAAATGGCATTCTTGGCTCCGACCATGTCGAGGAGAATACCGTAAAAGGCATCATACCCGTATTTGTGTGGATTCCTGGCCCAGTACTGTGATCCCAGCCCCCATGTGTCCTGCTTGTTTGACTGGGTTGATTCAGGGGGGCCATAATCTTCGGCATCAAAAAAAATAATATCGATTCCTATGCCCGGGTTATTGTTTGAGATGACTCTTGCAATCTCCATTAAAACCCCAACACCGCTGGCGCCGTCGTTAGCACCCTGAATGGGATCCCATCTTTTGGATTTATCAGGATCATGGTCGGCATAAGGCCGGGAGTCCCAATGGGCTCCCAGCAGAATGCGTTTTTTAGACCCCGGATTAAAAATCGAAATAATATTTTGAATATTGAGAATGTCGTCATTGTATGCTCTTACCTGACCTTTCTGTACGATTACCGTATCAGCATATTCTTTCATCTTTGTTGTCAGATAATTCGCACATTTTGCGTGAGCTTCTGTGCTTGGCACCCTGGGGCCGAACTCGGTCTGCTTCTTTACAAACTTAAACGCCGAATCTTCGTTAAACGAAGGCACCTCGACAGAAGGTTCCTGGATTTTCTCAGTCTTTTCTGTCGAACGGTCCTTCTGCTGGTTATTAGGAGCATTGCAGGAAACCAGGGCCATTACTAATACTACAATCAGGATACCTGTATATTTCATCAAACCTTTTATTTAATCGTCAAACAAACCACTTTTCATGCCAAATTTACCCGAAAAAACAATGTCATCAAAATCAAAGCGTGTTCTTTCTGCCTTTTCTGCTTCCTGAAGACTTTCAGGCAACTGATCCGGATTGCCGATATAGCCCACAGCTAATACCGTCATGGGTTTGTATTGAACCGGCACCTCAAAATTTTCCACCATCTTCCGGGCGCTAAAACCGCCCATTTGGTGTACGTAAAGCCCCATATGTGTAGCCTGAAAAGAAAGTGAGGCCACGCTTTGCCCTGTATCATACTGATAAGGCAAGTTATTATCCTCACTATCGTTCAAAAACTTTCTTCCGAAACTAGCTATAAGTACTGGCGCATCTTTTGCCCATGGCCGGTTGGGGGCCGCCAGGGCATCATAAATCTTCCGGTAAGTTTCATCTTCTCTGAAACCGACTACAAATCGCCAGGGTTGCTGGTTGTAGCTGGAAGGCGTCCAGCGTGCTGCTTCAAAAAGCGAGCGAATTTTCTCCTTCTCCACCGGTTTATCCGCAAACGCGCGGGGGCTCCATCGCGATTCCAGAACTTCATGAATGGAGTATTTTGTTTTTGCTTTTTTGTTGTCCATTATTTTTACTTTTTAATTGTTTAGAGAATCAACGAAAATTACGGGTTTCTGTTTGCGAATTTTGATGATTCTAACTGCTAAAACCTGAATACCATATTATTTTCACTGAAGGTGTAAAGATTTTGCAGGCTGTAATGACCTTCCGGCTTTTTGGACAAGCCTTTGGTTTGGGCTAAGATGGAAGGTCTTTGAGATGAATGTAAAGACACTACGCTTTGGGTAAATTTGGAAGGTTTAAAAA
>CAYFQK010000022.1:0-22502 GCA_964345255.1 uncultured Bacteroidales bacterium
TTTGAAAATGAGCAAATTTGAAAATTAAAACCGCTACGCGGGAAATTCACCAATAACGCTTATCGTGGAAATAAGACATAAGCTTTTGAAAGTAGATTTTAATAACCAACGTGTTTTTAACTTTAGTGTTTTTGTAGTGTAGAATACGAACAATCCCGTTATTTACGGGAGTTAGTTTTGTAGCCTAAGCGCCTAAAACAATTTTAAGCGAACTTTTTCTCCGGGTTGAAGGCTTGCTTCAAACATGTTGTACAAATGCAGCCAGGCCATACGGACGCCGTATTTCTGAGCAATGGAATGCCAGGTCTCATTTTTACGTACAATATGAAATTTATGCCGGCGGCTTCGCCATCTTTTATTCTCAAGGTATATCAATTGACCTTCAGCCAATTCCTGGTTTATTGCAAGATCATTATATTTCATCAGGGCATTCTTTTTAATATCCATCGCATGAGCTATTTTTAAATAAGAATCATTTTCATGCGCTATTAAAAGCCTCTTGCCATTGTTGCTATACACTTTTCGGCTGCCGCTCGTTTCCACTACATCAAAATTATCTTTGGCAGGTACCGGAGGGATGTCAACTGCATCGCGGTATGCCACAGGTTCCGGGGTATATTGTTTATCAAACTTATGTAAATCCAAATCTTTTATAATCTTTATCAGCAAATCAGCATATTTGGGGTTTGTAGCATAGCCGGCCCTGCTCAGGCCGCGAGCCCATCGTTTATAGTCGGTAATATCATATTCAAAAAGTCGAGAATACCGGTCCCGCTCAGCCAGAAAAAGAGAGTGGTCGCGATAAGAAAAAGCAGGATCTTCATATTTTCTGAAACACTCCGCGAAACGATCATCATTTTTGAACATCTTTTTGCCTTGCCATTCCCCATGGCATTTGATACCAAAATGATTGTTCCCTTTTCTGGCAAGGCGGCTCTGGCCGGCATTCGATTCCAGTATCCCCTGGGCAAGAGTAATACTGGCGGGAATCCCAAACTGATTCATTTCCTCAATGGCGATTTGCTTGTATTTATCAATATAATTGATTCGTTTTTGATGATTGGTTTGACTGGCTCCCACCAGTGGCAATATTAGTAATATAATGAAAATAAATCGTATCGTTGCTTTCATAAAGGTTTTCTGAGTTAATATTTAAAAATGGTCAACCAAGATTTCTCAAATCGACTTCAAAAATAATAATCTTCTTGTTTCTTTATTATTTCTTAAATTGCATTAAAATCATTTTTTATGCAGGTAATAGAAAAATACTTCCCGGATTTGGATGACCAACAAAAAGAAAAACTGGAAACATTAGCCCCCCTATATCAGCATTGGAATATGAAAGTAAACCTGGTATCCAGAAAGGATATTGAATACCTCAAAGTACGCCATATTCTGCATTCACTGAGTATTGCAAGATTTTTTCAATTCAGACCCGGGGCTGAAATATTGGATCTTGGCACCGGTGGAGGCTTCCCAGGTATTCCGCTGGCCATCCTCTTTCCTTCGGTTAATTTTCACCTGGTGGATTCTATAGGAAAAAAAATCAAAATTGTGAAAATCATAGCCGACGAGTTAGAATTACCTAATGTAGAAGCTTACCAGGAAAGAGGAGAAAACCTTAATCAGAAATTTGATTTTATAACCAGCAGGTCGGTGACAAATCTCCCGCGGTTTTTTGCCTGGATGAAAGGAAAAATAAAGCGGAAAAGCATGAATGAGTTTCCCAATGGAATTATTTATTTGAAAGGTGGGGAGTTTGAGGAAGAACTCAAACAAATACGCTGGAAGCATGAGCTTTATTACTTGGATAAATGGTTTGAAGAACCCTTTTTTAAAACGAAAAAACTCGTCTACTTATATCCTGCCCCCAAGTGAATGGGCTAAATCAATATACTCATAAAATAGTTATTTATATATTCTCAAATAGACATATTATTATTTGATTAAAGGAAAATTATGATTAAAACTAATTTAATATTTATTTGCCTTTTCCATAATATTTATCGTAATTAGTCCGAGTTTTGACTTAAGTGATAACAAAAACCAATTGTTTATGGCAGAAGAAAAAAACTTTGTCCCCTTTGTATCATCCGAAACACGGATGGCTGAATTTACATTTAGGGGCTTAATCATCGGACTCGCACTGGCTATTATCCTGGGGGCAGCCAATGCCTACCTGGGACTGAAAGCCGGTATGACGATTGCTGCCACCTATCCGGCAGCAGTAATCGGGATGGCCATTTTAAGAGCTATGAATGGAACCATCCTGGAAGAAAACTTCACCCGTACGGTGGGTTCCATAGGCGAATCTGTCGCAGCCGGTGCCATTTTTACTTTGCCGGCATTTTTTATAAGCGGAATATGGGAGGACTTTTATACTCCCGGCCACTATGCCATCTCCGCTCTTATAATGCTTACCGGTGGTGTGCTTGGAATTATGTTTGTTGCGCTGCTACGCCGCGTTATGGCGAATGATGCCACATTACCTTTTCCTGAATCACAGGCAGCAGCAGCTATCCATAAAACCGGGCAAACCGGTAGCGGCTCCAGGTACCTTTTTTGGGCGATGGGCCTCGGAGCATTGATTAAAGCTATGGGCGAATTACGTCTGTTTTTGCCCGTATACCGAAATTTCATCGCATTTAAAGAACAATTTATCACCGGAGCAGGCGAAGCCATTAAAGCAAAAGGAGGAATATTGCTCGGCTCGCCGGGACTGAAACCCGCCTACATAGGTGTGGGCTATATTATTGGCCCTAAACTGGCTTCCCTTACTTTTAGCGGAGGTGTAATCGCATGGGGACTCCTTACGCCTCTGGCCTTGTATTTCATCATGCCGTTTATGGACCTGGGAGCATGGGCACAGTATCTAATGGACCAAGGACTTGCCGCAACTATAGCCGAAGCCCAGGATAAAGTGAACGATCCGGTTTTCCAGATCACTGCCACCTGGAAATCCATTACCCGTCCCATCGCCATTGGCGGTATGCTTGTTGGGACTGTATGGACCCTGTGGGGAATGCGTGGCAGTCTTATCCAGGGAATCTCCCGCTCGGTGCAGGACCTGAAACAATCTGCTAAAGGTGGCACATTGGAAACAGAGCGTATTGAAAAAGACATTAAATTCCATTGGATTATGATTGGCATTGTGGCTGCCGCCATATCTACATTTCTTATTGCCAAGATGATCTTTGGAGCGGCCGTTATGACAGCCCTGATAGCTGCCATTGTCATGGTAATTTTCGGCTTTTTCTTTGCCGCCGTCTCAGGATATCTTGTCGGTATTATTGGGTCGAGTAACAACCCGATTAGCGGTTTAACGATTTCAACGGTTGTGGTTACTGCATTACTGATGCTTTTCCTCGGCGCCCATGGCGAAAGTGGTATTGCCTCTACCCTCGCAGTAGCTGCTGTGGTATGCGTATCGGCTGCAGTAGCAGGCGAGATGTTACAAGACCTGAAAGCAGGGCACATCCTTGGAGGTACGCCATGGAAAATGCAGGTGGGAGATATTATTGGCGTAATTGCAGCAGCAGCCGTATTATTTATTCCACTTTTTATCCTTCATGAAGGCGACATTGCCACCGGTAAGCAACTGGGTTATATTGGCGGATTTGGAAGTCCGGAATTACCGGCGCCACAGGCAAGCCTCATGGCCATACTATCGCAGGGAATCATCGGAGGGGATATGGCCTGGCCGCTGATCATTGTTGGTATGCTCATGGGAGTTGGTTTTATCCTTATGCAGGTAAAAAGCCCTATGCTGGTAGCTATTGGAATGTACCTGCCATTGCAAACCACTTTTGCCATTTTTATCGGTGGTATAATTAAAGGCATACTGCAATTCTATCAAAAGAAGAAACAACACAGTAAAGAACGGATAGAAAAAACCGATAATATTGGTATCCTTCTGGCTTCCGGATTGATTGCCGGCGAAGCCCTGATTGGATTACTCTTTGCAGGACTGGCTTTTGGCGAGGTAGAATGGTGGCGTTTCAGTAATCCATCGTATCTCGTATCTATCGTTATATTTGTAATAATAGGAATTGTGCTGGTAAGAATACCTTTAAGAAAATCAGGTAATTCGGAAAAACCAGCAGAACAATCAGAATAATTCTAAAATGAAATCTTTTAAAGGGCGTCAATCAAATGGTTGATGCCCTTTAAGTAACTTTGGGCATAAAATCTGAATATGAACATCTTTCAGCGACGAAAAATTCTCAGGAATATTAACTCACTCGATTTAATTCCGATACGAAGGCATACTCACCAATCAGAGGAAAATGGGCTCATCACTTTGATTATACCTAAATTCGAAAAAAAATGGATGCAGAAATTTTTTATCTCAGGTCACCGGCAGGATCATCACAAAATAAAACTTGATGAACTTGGCTCAGAAACCTGGAAAGCTATTGACGGAGAAAAAACAGTAAAAGAAATCAGCGACAGCATCCAAAACCAGCATGAGGAATCGTTTGAAGATCTGGAAAACAGGGTGAGTAAATTTATTTCGCTACTGTACGAGCAGCGGTATATCACTTTCCGGCAACTCGAAAGTGCCCGTAAATAAACTGCATTCCCAAAATATATTTTAATTTTATGCTATCAAAACAAGTCAATTATTTATCAAATCAAAAATTATAAAAAATGAGTGAAGAAATTAAAAAGCTGGATCCAAAAGCACTTTGGAACAATTTCTACCAGCTAACGCAAATCCCAAGGCCATCGAAACATGAAGATGAAGTGGCCGAATACATCAAAAATTTTGGTAAAGAGCATAACCTCGAAACTGACGTGGATGACACCGGAAACATCGTCATTCGCAAACCAGCCACTAAAGGGATGGAAGACCGGAAAACCGTCATTCTGCAGGGACACCTGGACATGGTTCCACAAAAGAACAATGATGTGGATCATGACTTTAAGAAAGATCCCATCGATGCTTACGTAGACGGAGACTCGGTTACCGCCAAAGGGACAACGTTGGGCGCCGATAATGGCATGGGAGTAGCTGCTGCACTCACTGTTCTGGAAGCAAATGATATTTCGCATGGTCCTGTCGAAGCCCTATTCACCGTAGATGAAGAAACAGGCATGACCGGAGCTTTTGGACTCAAAAAAGGCTTTTTGAAGGGAGATATCCTCGTTAATATGGACTCGGAAGATGAAGGAGAACTCTACATAGGCTGTGCCGGCGGAATGGACACCATGGCTGAATTTGATTATGAGAAATTCGATATCCCTGCAAATATTAAAGCTTATGAAGTAACAGTGAAAGGTCTGAAAGGGGGCCACTCAGGACTGGACATCCATCTGGGAAGAGGAAATGCGATTAAAATCGTTAATCGGCTGTTATGGAACGCCACACGTAAGCATGGGCTTAGGCTTGCGAAATTTGATTCAGGGGATGTAAGAAACGCTATACCCCGCGAAGGGCACGCAATAGCGGTTGTGCCTGAGAGCAATACGGCTGATTTCGAAAAATATGTGAAGGAATACAATGATACTGTCAAGAATGAACTCAAATCTGTCGACCCGGGCGTGGAAATATTTGTCAAAGAAACTGACATGCCCAAAGAGCTCATGGACGAAAAAATGCAAACCAGTCTGCTGAATGCTGTTTATGGCGTTCCTAACGGGGTGATTAGCGTAATTCCTGATATGCCGGAAGTGGTTGAGACTTCAACAAGTACAGGCGTGATAAAAACCGAGGACGGGAAAGTTTCAATCACTACATTGCAGCGCAGCTCGGTAGATACGCGTAAACAAGATTTGGGGAATATGATTAGGGCAATATTTGAAGAAGCTGGGGCCAACGTTGAACATCATGGCTCCTACCCGGGATGGAACCCCGACGTGAATTCACCAATTCTTGCAACAATGAAAGAGGTGTATGACAAAAATTTCGGTAAAGTGCCTGAAGTGAAGGTAATCCATGCCGGATTGGAATGTGGATTAATAAAAGCCGTTTATCCAAATCTGGATGCCATCTCGTTCGGCCCATCCATTAGCTTCCCGCATTCACCGGATGAAAAAGTCAACATTGAAACAGTTAAGAAATTCTGGGAGTTTCTTAAGCATACTTTGGAAAGTGTTCCTAAAAAATAAATGATACCGCAGCAGATTAATGAAAAGCAGTGGAGTAATAGCTTCACTGCTTTTTTTGAGGCCAACAAATAATTGCGAGCTTATCAAAAAAATACATGAATGAAATTTTGCAAGCCTTAAATAATTCCCTAATTTTGCACCTCCAAAAAAGAAAAGACGGGTACAATGAAAAGAACATTTCAACCATCGAGAAGAAAGCGCATAAATAAGCACGGCTTCAGAACTAGAATGAAGACTAAAGACGGCAGAAAAATATTGGCACGTCGCCGCGCTAAAGGAAGAAAGAAATTAACAGTTTCCGACGAGAAGCTGGATAAGAGATAATCAGATTATCCGATAAACTTACAGTTAACGGCGGCAATGTATATACGTTGCCGCCTTTGCTGTTTATAGCACAATATATTTTTAAATAATTGCAATGCAATTTTAGCGGAATTAACTATTTTCGCGAGGAAGAAATAAGAGGCCGGCATGCTTAGAGTATTAGTCATACTTCTTCTGATTTATATCTTAGTGAGAGTTTTCACAAGATACCTGTTTCCCTATATTCTGAAGAAATTCATCCGTCGAACCCAAAAAAAGTATGAGAAAGAGCGAAAAGAATATTATAACAGGCGCTCCGGGAAAAAGGAAGGCGATGTAACCGTAGAATATGTCGATAAAGATTATCAAAAACAAAAGAAAGATAATCTTGGGGAATATGTGGATTATGAGGAGATAGAAGAAAAAAACAAAAAGGAAGAAGAGAAGAAGCAAAAAGCGAAAAAGAAAAACCAATAACTTTTCAGAAACTTAAAGCCATTGTTATGAGTAATTTCGACTTCAAAAAGTTCACACCGCATATCTCAGCCATAGTCATTTTTCTTCTGATAGCCATGATTTACATGAACCCGGTTTTATCGGGCAAAAAAGTGCAACAAGGGGATACCTCCAATTGGAAAGGAATGTCTAAAGAAATAAAAGATTTCAGACACGAAACCGGAGAAGAACCGCTGTGGACCAATTCGATGTTCGGGGGAATGCCCTCTTATCAGATATCAACAAAGTACCATAACAACCTGATGAAAGATGTGGATGATATTCTAAAGCTTGGCCTCCCGAGACCCGCCGATTACCTGTGGCTGAATATGGCCGGTTTTTTCTTGCTACTGATTGTGATGGGAGTTAATCCATGGATGAGTATTATTGGAGCGATAGCTTATGCTTTCTCATCCTATTTTTTCATAATTATTGAAGCCGGGCATAATACCAAAGCACATGCTATGACTTATATGGCTCCTGTTCTGGCAGGAGTCATATTAACCTACCGGGGCAAATATATTTTAGGCGGCATTTTAACCCTACTTTTTGTTTCCCTGGAAATATCAGCCAATCACCTGCAAATCACCTATTATTTAATCATAATCCTCGTAATACTGGGGATTGCAGAACTCATCTATCACCTAAAAGAAAAACAGCTCCCCCATTTTTTAAAAGCGACCGGAATATTATTAGTTGCTGCCATTATAGCGATAGGACCTAATATAACCAGCATCCTACTTACCCAACAGTATGCAGAATATTCAACGAGAGGAGAGTCCGATTTGTCAAAAGATAAGGAGAACAAGACTTCCGGGCTGGATAAAGATTATGCTACCAGATGGAGTTATGGCAAAGAAGAGACCTTCACCTTAATGATTCCCAATACAAAAGGGGGCGCTTCCGGTATGATTGGGCAGGATAAAGAAAATCTCGAAAGTGTTGATAACCAAAGAATGAAGCAGATTATCGGTCAGCAAAACCATTATTGGGGAAATCAGCCCTTTACTTCAGGACCCGTTTATGTGGGAGCAATTGTCGTGTTTTTGTTTGTGCTTGGATTATTTATAGTGAAAGGACGCCTTAAATGGGTATTGCTGGCAGCTACGGTTTTATCGATATTTCTGGCATGGGGCGATAATATGATGTGGTTTACCAATTTTTGGCTTGAAAATGTACCGGGATACAATAAATTCAGAACGGTCTCCATGACCCTGGTCATTGCCGAACTGTGCATACCTATACTGGCTTTCATGGCTTTATACAAGATATACAAAAACCCCGGTATCATTAAAGAAAAACAACGGGAATTTTTTATCGCTCTAGGACTTACTGCGGGAGTCTCCTTTATTCTTTATCTTATGCCGCAAACCTTTTTCGATTTTCTCAGCGACCAGGAAGTCAGGATCTTCAATCAACAAAAAAATTCTCAGCCCCAATATGCCAATCAAATAAATTTGATTCTTGAAGAGCTTAAATCTGTTCGCGTTGAAATTTTTAAGGAAGATGCCATAAGAAGCTTCTTTTTCATTATTCTTGGTAGCGGACTTATATATCTTTATGGTATAAAAAAAATAAAGACGACATACTTGTTCATTGGTGTTGGTTTACTCATTACAATTGATATGTGGGCTGTTGGGAAGCGGTATCTCAGCAACGAAGATTTTGTTAATAAACGGGTGGTGCAAAATCCTTTTCAGCCCACCCGCGCTGACAAACAAATCATGCAGGACGAAGATCCGAATTTCAGGGTTTTCAATACTACCGTAAGTACCTTCAATGATGCAAGTACCTCCTATTTCCACAAATCTATTGGAGGGTATCATGGTGCAAAACTGGAAAGATACCAGGAGCTGATTGAATATCACATCAGTGAGCAAAACCAGGCAGTCCTTAATATGCTGAACACCAAATACTTCATCGTTAAAGGGAATAACGGGAACCCTGTAGCTCAAAGAAATCCCGGGGCCCTGGGCAACGCCTGGTTCATTGAAAATTATCAGATAGTAGCAAATGCGGATGAAGAAATTAATGCTTTAGATGATTTCAACCCGGCTAAAACAGCCTTTGTGGATAAACGTTTCAAAGAGCATCTTGAAGGAAAAACCTTTGAGAAGGACACAACGGCTTCAATAAAACTGACCAGCTACGAACCCAATCACCTGGTTTACAAAAGCAAAACCAGTAAAGAACAACTGGCGGTATTTTCAGAAATATATTATCCACACGGATGGAAAGTATACATTGACGGCAAGCCCGCCGATCATTTCAGGGTGAATTATGTTTTAAGAGCTATGGTCGTTCCTGAAGGCAATCATAAAATAGAATTCAAGTTCGAACCTGATTTATATCACACCGGGGAAAGCATTGCTCTTGCAAGCTCTATCGTAGTGATAATCCTTGTGCTTGGGGGTATATATCTGGAGGCAAAAAGAAGGCTGGCAACACCCAAGGAAAATGAATAAAGTACTTATCATTACTTATTACTGGCCGCCGGGATCAGGACCAGGTGTTCAAAGGTTCCTGAAAATGTCTAAATACTTAAAAGAATTTGGATGGGAGCCAGTGATCCTCACTGTTAAAAACGGGAGCTATCCATCAGTTGATAAAAGTCTTTTGGAAGAAATTCCAGAGGCACTTAAAGTTTTCAAAACAAAAACTATAGAACCCTTCAGAATTTACAACAAGTTAACTGGGAAAAAAGGCAATTCAAACAGTGTCGGGCTCATAGGTCTCGATAAAAAAAAGGGATTTATTCAAAAAATCTCTTTTTTCATGAGAGCTAATCTTTTTGTGCCGGATGCTCGGGTTGGATGGCAACCCTTTGCATATCGAAAAGCAAAGAGAATCATTCGTTACGAGTCAATAGAAGCAATCATCACCACCGGACCTCCACACAGCACCCATCTAATCGGGCTGAAACTTAAACGGAAATACCAAGTGCCCTGGCTTGCTGATATGCGCGACCCATGGACAAATATCTTTTACAATAAATCTTTGCCGAGAACCAGCCATACTATAAAAAGAGATAAAAAGCTCGAAAATAAAGTATTAAAGTCCGCTGATTGTATAACGGCAGTGAGTCCTGGGTTAAAAAAAGAATTTGAAAAAAGGAATGAGAACATTAATGTCATTTTTAATGGTTTTGATGAAGAAGATATTCCGGAAAGCACACATCAAAAGAGTTCAAAATTTACTTTATCATATATTGGCAACCTTAAGCCAAACCAAAATATTCAAAAGTTATGGGAAGCCATAAAAGATTTGAGTGATACTGTACCCGGTTTTAGTGATAATTTTATGCTTTCTTTGACAGGCAACTATGATGAGCGTATTGAGAATGATTTAATACACTTCGAAATTAGTGAACTAACAAAGACCAATTCTTTCGTATCTCATAGTCAAGCTATCCGATTAATGGATCAATCCAGCTTATTGCTCTTTATAATTCCCCAAGCTGAGAACAACGAATTAATAATCACTGGTAAAATTTTTGAATATATTGCTTCCAGATCACCCATCCTATCAATAGGCCCGGTTAATGGCGATGCTTCCAAAATACTAGCGGATGCCGGAAGAGATGAAATGTTAGATTACAGTGATAAAGAAGGAATTAAAAAAAACATATTGTTCTACTACAATAAATGGTTGGAAAACGCTTATTATAATTTTAAACATACTTCTAAAGATTTTAAGAAATACAGTCGCAGAGGTGCCAGCGAAAACTTAACAAAAATCCTAAATCAAATAGTAAAATGAAATCTACCTCGATAGATCTTTCCGAATATACGGTCGATCATAAATTTTACTCTGAAATAAAAATCATTGTAACCATTAAAAGCTTTGATCTGCAAGCTATAAGAAAAAGGTACCTTAAAAATAAAAACAAAAAATCAAATCGTACCGGCAGTGTGAACAGGAGAGAGTCGGCCACAGGGGGAATTGCAGAACTGACAATTAAAAACGGGGAGTTGAGCAATTTTCAGATTCTTACCAGATTAAAGGAACCAAGAGGGATTGACAGCTTCCAGGATATCACCTCCTTTTCCTCAGAGGATAAAGTACACATAATACAGGGAAAAACACTAAAAACCTTAACAAATCCGTGGTTTAGCTATATTCACACAGTAGACATTAACAGAAAAAACAAAGACCGAATCCTCATCAGTTCATCAGGTTTCGATTGTATTTTTGAGTATTCCATAAACGACGAGCATCAAACCTATGAATGGTTTGCCTGGGAAAATGGTTTCAATCATGGTATAGATCCTGAGACTGCTGATAAAGTGTTCCTTACCCGTTACAAAGAGGTGGCTGAGCGATATGAAGAAGAGAATAAAAAATACAAGCTGATCTCCGATCCAGCCAATCAAATTCTTCCCACTGCGAAGAGAGCAGCATTTATTAATTCAGTCGTTTATGATCCCACCAATCCTGATAACATCATTGCCACCTTCTTTCATGAAGGAGCAGTATATGAAATCAACCGCATCACAGGGAAAGCAACAAAAATGCTGGACGGATTGAAAAATCCTCACGGAGGGATTAAGTTAAAAGATAACCATTTTACAGGAACCAGTACCACGGGGGGTGAAATTGTTACAGGAAATACAGAGAAACAAACCCGCTATTCTTTCCTTAACCTGGCAGGTAAACCAGACTTTCTTAAAGATTTGGAATGGGTACAAAACAGCAAAATCGTAAACCAAAACTTTATTGCAATCGACTCCAACCGAAATGCCTTTATAATAATCAACCCCACAAAAAAGCTACTCTCGCGTGTCACTTTCAATCCCAATTGGGCCATACAGGACTTGGTTGTGTCTGACCTTAATGAAAATCAAAAAAACATCATCCGTAACATCACGGGGTAGTAATCTGTTAAATTGTAAGCTTCCCAAGCGCATCAATCAATAACTGGAATAAACATATTGTATTATTCTATAATCCACCTAATAACCTCAAATGCTTCTACGTAGTTTTTTGAAATTTGCAATCCTCTAAAATTAGCCAATCCCTTTACCAAATCATCACTTGCGTAAAACCTTCTTTCTTGTGATTTGTATTCCTTAATGGATTCTATCTTTTTTTCAATATGTTTCTTTTGTACAACAATTGAGCAATTCGAATTAAAAGCAAAATTATTCCACATAAATTCATAGCCTAACAAAGAGCATTTTTTAAACGCTCTTCTTCCCTCTTCAAAAATGGTCTTATGATCCTGATGGACATCAAAAGAAGACGGTATAAACACCAAATCAGGGTTAATTTCCCTGTTCAACTTAACCATTTCTTCCAAAATTTGCTGGCGGAATTCCGGAAACCTTCGAACTTTAAATTTATAAATAATTAGGTTTTCAGGTTTTATACCTAAAACATGTGTAGCGTTTTTAACCTCAGTTGCTAAAATATCTTTAGGGAAGCCCTCAGGAACTGATTCTTCACAAATCGAAAAAGCAACATAAAATACTTCTTTTCCCTCTTCTATAAATTTAGAAATGGTTGCTCCACAACCTAATTCCCCGTCATCTGTGTGCGGGGCTAAGATCATAACTTTTTTAGGCTCATTTATCATTTAACAATACAAATGTTTAATGCTTGAACGACAAAGATAATAATTCTTGAGTCATCTTAATGACCCCGAAATACAACAATAAAAAACAAATGATGTGTGTGGTGGTTTAGGGTAAACGCTCTAATTTTGAATGGTCCGAAAAACGGGGAAGCTTACACCGCTTTTAAGGCCTGAGATATCTTTACTATTATAATATGCTAAATATTCAAAGATTTGTAGAGCACATCAAAAGTTTGTCCTACAGAATGAGGAGTATATAGCTTTTTATAGTACTCTCTAATTTTTTCATGATCCCATCGAGTATTTACTAGCATAAATATACCCTCAGCCCACGCCTCCACTGTATTTTCTACCAGTAAACCGCTAAAAGGCTCAATTCTCTCTTTTAACGCTGAATTATCAGATACAAGACACGGAATCCCAAACAAAAGAGCCTCAGCTACCACCAAACTAAAGGTTTCAATTTCTGAAGCATGAAGGAAATAGTCTGTCTGTTTATAGTATTCATAGACATATTCTTTAGGTATAAACCCCACATTCACAAATTCAATTCCACCATCCTTGCAGCGTTCTTCTAAATTTTTACTTTTTTCTCCACCACCTATAAAAACTACTCTTATCTCTCTATCAAGTTTATACTTGTTTTTTATCAACGCTTCAATAATTAATTCGGGCCGCTTAGGTTGGTGCTTCTTCGCTGAGAGGTTAGCTACTATTAAGAAATTATATTTATTAGAATTCGCTGGATAATTAATCTTCAAACCTGCCCTTATATTTGGCTGAACAACATTTGGTATGACTACAAGTTTTTCAGGCCTTGGGTACACTGCCTTAAAGGATAGTAATTGAGCTCGATGAAAATTAGAAACTGCGGTAATTATTTCTGCATTTTTTGCTGATTTTTTTATAAAATATTTAAAGAGTGGGTTTTTTAGTAGAGCAGGAATTCCACTTAAATGCTCTGTGATAATATATGGTATATTAAATTTCTTGCTCATTAATCGAGTAATTGCGCCAGCTTGAAAAACAACATTGGCGTGAAGCAAATCAGGTTCAAAATCTTTAATAAGTTTTCGGTAAACTTTTTTAATACCGGGAATAAATGAAAAATATAAAGGCAACAATCCATAAAACTTTTTATTAAAGCGTGAAGTAATCCTTAATTCTGTTTCGCTCAATTCATTTTGACGCTCATATAATTCGGCCTTAAATAAAGATTTTCCTTCAACAAAATTAACGTGTAGGACTTTCAGATTATAGCCCTGCCTTTCAATTGCTAAAGCATGCTCTTTAACAAAATAGCTCTTCCATGGTTTTGCTGGATACGGATACCAACAAGTAATAAATAGTATATTTTCCATTATATTTTATGAAGCATTTATTTTTTTAAGATAACTTGCCAATCCAGACAAATGGATAATGGGATACGCTATCTCATATTTTGTATATACGAAATAACTTACTCAGCCTTTTCCATACAAAATTTGAGAAACGATATTTAACATAGGTTGGCTTTTTCTTTTTAATCCTATTTGGGTCAATACTATTATAATTAATATGTTCTGTTTCAAGATAACAAAAATTTAATAATGCCTCCAGCGTGTATTTATCGCCTTTTAAAAATTTCTCTGTTATCAATGGAAAAGTAGGAAATTTACAATCAACCATAAAATTATAATACCACACAATACGCTCAAAATAATATATAAAGTCAAACCTCTGTTTATTAGGACTACTCTTTTTAACTTTTTCCATTGAGCTTAAAATAGTATCCTGCGGATTGCGCTGAGCAAATACCAAACGAATTTCCCGGTTTGAAAATTGATCCAATTCATTTATAAATTGAAGGATAAATGGTAATTTTAAAACAATAACTTCTTCTTTCGGTAAAGAGTCAAAAAAATCAGAGAGGTTTCCGCGCTTGAATAGCCTTCTCTTTTTTACATACTCTTCAAGAGTCTTGCTTTCGTAACGCTCATAGTTCAATACATCACTGGGATCTCCCATTAGATCTTCATCATTTTGATGAGCGCCGTTATCCAAAAGAAATTTACTAACAATCGAAGTGTAAGACTGCGGTGTACCCGCAATAATTATTATTGGTTCCATTTTATATTAACTCTTGACAAATTATCTTTATATATTTGACTTTAGCAACAAATTTCTTCGGTATTATTACGCAGCATTGCAAATATAAGATTTTAAAAAAATATGGTTGGTTTTTTTAGTTTCAGCAAACCATTTTAACTATAGATCCGCCATTTTTCTCTGGTCAGAAAACATTAGTTTTCCATTATATTTGCAAGTTTAAATTAGATTTACCGGAGTTTAAAAACCAGGAATTAAGAATAGCCTATTGATGATGGAAGAAGCCGTGAATCAATATTACGATAAAATAAAATCTTTCAGGTTAATAAAGTTTTACTACTTTTTTATAGAAAAAATCCAATATCCTTTGTTTTTATGGAGATACAGGCTGATTGCTAAAATCCGAAAAAAAACAATAATTCATTTTATTCACATAGGGAAAACCGGAGGAACTGCTATAAAAAACGCATTGAAAAATGAAAAAAAGCCATTTGTTAATCAAAAATACATAATCATTTCACATCCACATTTTATTGGTTTAGAGCATGTTTTGAGAAACGAAAAAGCCTTTTTTTTTGTAAGAAATCCGGTTGATAGGTTTGTAAGTGGCTTCTATTCAAGAAAAAGGAAAGGGATGCCTCATATTTATAATGAGTGGCGAAAAGAAGAGGCTATAGCTTTTGAAAAATTTGATACTCCTAACCAATTAGCACTAGGACTGGCATCAAGCAATAAAACATTACGCAATCAGGCTCAGAGAGGAATGAAATCGATAGGCCATCTAAAGACCTCTTATTGGGATTGGTTTCAAAACACAAGACTTATAGACAAAAAGATTGATAATATCATTTTTGTTGGAAGCCAAAAAAACCTAAATTCAGACTTTGAAAAGCTTAGAGATATTCTTGAGATTTCAAAAGATTACCAACTTCCAAAAAATGAAACGAAAAGACATAAGAATCCTGAAAGTCTTGACAAAAGGCTCGATTTACAGTCAGTTAATAATATTAAATGGTGGTACGAAAAGGATTTCTATTTCCTCAATTATCTAAATAAAAAAATAAAAGAAAAAGGTCTTAACGCTATTGATTTCAGTAGCGATCTCTATTGAAATGAATTCTTTTGAAGAAGTTTATAAATTTTATCAAAAGGGATATTTTCATGAGACTTTATCCTTCCGGTATAGTCGTTATTTTTGTATTCCGATTCTTTTCAATATATTACTGTAAATCCCATTAATATCCTCAGATACACGAAAACCAATAATCACAATTGAATAAATCGTGAAGAAAACCATTGATTTAGTAATAATATCTGGGATCAAATTAAAATCAGGTATTATTGCAATCGGTAAATAACCAAGTCCAAATGCCAGAAATACCCATAGAAAGCTTAATGTAAAGGGTTGCATTTGAAATTTAACTTTCAAAAAAATAAATCTTAAAAGATTATTGATTAAAAAAGATAAAGCTATGGCGATGGCTGCGCCGGTCATCCCGAAAATAGGAACAAACAGGTACATTGAACCTACCACTACAAGGATAAGTATTACCAAAAACCACAAGGCCATTCTGTAATATTTTGAAAAACGTATTATCTGTCCGTTAGTCCCGGTGCTCATATTAATAAGAAAACCGAAACCAACGATTAAAATAACCCATTCGCTTCCTGAATATTCCGGGCCTAAGATATCCATTATATTATTGATATTTACAGCAAGGATACCTAACAATAAAGCAGCAATCACAAACTGGTTTAAACAGCTTTTATGATATATCTTTTTTAGCTGTGGAATGTTTTCACTCTTCCAGGCATCTGCTATCAATGTCCCCGAAATACGCAGCAGCGTTCTGGAAGGAATTGTCACTAAAGTACCAAAGTAAAAAGCAATGGTATATATTCCTGTTTGCTCAATGCCAAGCATTTGGTTGACTAAAATCTTATCGATTCTGAAAATTATATTCCCTCCGATTCCGGCCAGAATACTAAAGGCGGCCACGTTGATTATCTCTTTTTTTAGCTTTTTATCAATGAAGCTAAAATCAGGCCTGAGGTTTATATGCCCTTTTAGAAGCAAGTAGAAAAAAATTATAAATCCTCTCATGCTTACAGCAGCAGCATATGCCAGAATTAACTCATGAAGCGTTAACCAGCCCACAATATAAATCGCAAGTATGGCAATTATAAAAACGCGTTGGAGAAATTCGTTAAGAAAAGCTCCGAAAACCGCATTATACAGCAACCTATTGAAGGTATCCAGATTGATGTAAATAATAGTGAAAAAGGTCAGCGGAATAAGCAAGTTGACATAATCGGAAAATAATTTAGATTTCTCCAGATTGCTCTCTATGAGCCACGGCCTGAAATAAAAGAAAAGCACCAGAAAAATTATAAACCCGGCAATCATGACTATAAAAGCCAGGAACAGAAATCCGTTATGATGGTTGTCTTTGCTTCGGAAATAAGGAAAAAGCCTGGCCGTGACCCCATGAAACCCCAAAGATGAGAATTGGCCTGTGAGTGCTGACCAGGAAACCAATAAGCTAAATAAACCTATAACTTCTGGTTCTAAATACTTTGGATATAAATAGGCTGTGGTAATAAACCCCACAATCACGCCTAAATAAGACCAAATGCTTCCTTTAATGCTTTGCCTTATGACTATTCCCATTTGCGCAAGCAAAGATAATTATATTCGTTCTTTTAAAAACTTTTTCAAAAAATTGTATTTTGAAATTAAAGTGCCATAGCTGAATAGTTTAGAGCATCGGCAATCAGTTTTGCACTAAAATAAAAATTACCGAAATACAACCTTGGAAAAAACAATATTGTCTAACATCACAAAACCAAATTAACAAACTACTAATCATGAGAAAACTTTTTTTATTACTGACAGCCGCCCTTGTGGTTGCACTTGCCTGTGAAAGGGTAGATGATGACACTGACCCTGAACCGAATGAACCTCAAACGTTAGAATTACAACCCGATTCTACCAATGGCAAGGACGCATATATTGAAGATTATGAACTTGAGGGGTATAGAGACAGGAACTTTGGACACTATCAGGCCCTTCAGGTACAATCCTGGACCGATGAAGGTTATCCTTATGTCATCAGAAGTTTGATCGAATTCAACCTCGGCCAGATTCCTTCTTTTGCTACCATAGACAGCGCCCGGCTGTCATTGTATGCCCATGGAAACCAGGGGCACGGGTACGGACACGACACACTGGGCGGCTCCAATGCCTGCTATATCCATCGAATAACTTCTGAATGGGGAGAAAACACCGTTACCTGGAATAAGCACCCTGAATTCACCACTTTAAATACGGTAACCATTCCACGAAGTGAAAACCCCATGCAGGATTATATCAATATTGATGTAACGCAACTGGTTCGCGACAGCCATAATAATCCGTCAGAAAGCCATGGGTTTTTGATAAGACTTCAAAAAGAGTATAATTACCGTCGAATGGCATTTGCCTCCAGTGATGCAGAAGAGGAGCATAAACATCCCAGGCTGGAAGTCTATTTCATTGAAAATGAATAATGAATGAGGCTGAAATGAAATACCCCGGGCCATCCTGGCCTGGGGCCTCTATTTTTTGAAGATACAAAGTTACTCCACCACATTCCACACAAACTCTGATATCTCATATTCCGGTTGATTAAAGACCTTGTAAAGCTCGGCGATGATGGGGTAATTATTTTCTACCTTTTCCCAACTGTAACGCTCGCGGCAAAAGACATTCACGGCTACCTGGCCTTCCAGTAAAACCTTGTTGGAAATGTCCTGCGAGAAAAAGCCTTTTCCAATCAATAAACCTAAGGTACGGTTTCTGCTCAGGTCGTTGAGCGCCGTCAGGTTAAAATCGCCATACCCGCAATACCTGAACAGGGTTTCATCCTGCCCGCCATTGTCTTTGAGAATCATCCGCATTTCATTAAAGGCTTTGTTTAAAACAAAGAAACGAAGATTAGGAGAGTTAAAGTGTGCATCGACAATGCCGATGACAATGGCGTAAATATTCTTCAGAATGCTTAACAATTCCACCCCGACCACATCTTCTGAATAATCAATATAAATGTTTGTGCCTTCAAGCAATTCTTTAAATTTCTCATGAAGCGCCTGATGTCTGGAGCCTAAAGTCATTGCTGTGGGTACATTATCTATTACCTCCCTGGCAAAAGTAGGGCCTTTCAATGTGCCAATGCGATTCTCCAAAATTTCCTGGATTACCTCAACGATACTTGTATGGTTGTCTTTGCTGAATCCCTTGGCCAGGTTGATTACCACTGCTTCTTTATTGAATAAGTGCTTGTTCTCAATAACATAATCCACCACAACGTAAGAAGGAATGGCTAAAAAAATGATGTCACTTTCTGACAAGATATTTTTATCAAGCGTGGCATGAAGCTTTTCAGATAATTTCGCGTGTGGGAAATAAAGGGGGTTATAATGGCTGCTATTTATTGACTCCACTACCTTTTCCTGGATGGACAGTAGATTTACATTCAGGCTTTCATTCTTTGTTAAACGGTTACCCAGGGCGGTAGCAAAATTCCCTGAGCCTACTATACAAATATTTAAACTCTCTCTCATCATCTTTTGCTTAAACTTAATTTGCTTTTGCCTCTCGCCATAGCCAAAAGCGCCCCAAATTTCTGAATAAGTGCAGGGAAAAACAATTTATCAGCCAACTTTTAGAAAATAACTCCGCTTATCCCCTCTCCCTGTTAATTCCGGAGATGCTGGCATTAAGCTCGAAGCCCAATAAAAGGATGATAGAATTCAGATAAATCCAAATCATAATAATGACTAACGAACCGATAGAACCATAAAGGGCATTGAAACGAGAAAAATTGTTTATGTAAACATCAAATCCGAGGGTTGTCAGCAGGAACAGCGCGGTGGCAAATATGGAGCCGGGGGATAAAAACCTGAAATGTTCTCTTTTGGCGGGGGCCAGATAATAAATGGTGGAAACTGTAAAAAATATCATTGCAATGATTATGACCCATTTGGCAAACTCTATCACATAATATGTTATCTTGTCCTGGATCCATCCCCTGTCAAGGAGGTATAACAACACATCCGAACCTACTATAATCAGAACTACAGCAAAAATTACGATGAGGGAGATTAAAAAAACCAACTGCAAAGCCACTAATCGTTGTTTTATAAATGAGCGGGTCTCAATAGTGTGAAACGTTTTATTGAACGCCTTCATCATACCGTCAATACCATTTGTAGCAAAAGTAAGCGCGAAAATAAAACTCAATGACAGCCATCCCCCGCTTTTCCTTACAATGATATCGGTTATGGTACCTTCGGCAGCGGCCCAGGTGTTGGGAGGCATAAACTGCCGGAGGGTATTCATCAGGGTATCCTGAAAATCCTCTACCGGAATGTAGGGTATCAGTGTAAAGAAAAAAAGTATCGCCGGAAAAAGCGCCAGCATAAAGCTAAATGCCAGTGATTTGGCCCGCTGTTCTATCGCACCGTGTATCAGCCCTTTCACAAAGAAAGATACCATGTCGTATAAAGCCAGCCCTTTAAACCCCGGCAACATAATTTGTTGACTGGCTGCTTTTACCTTTTGCACCCAAAGAGATTGCCCGAGTTTTTTCCTGATATTTAAAGCCATCAAACTAGTGCTTTCATGCTTAAATCAAGACTCTTAATATGATGTGTTAAAGACCCCACCGAGATGAAATCTACTCCTGTCCGGGCATATTCCCTTATGGATTGATAGGTGATTCCCCCGGATGCTTCCGTCTCAAATTTCCCGTCAATCTGCTGTATTGCAGTTCTTAAATCTTCCGGAGAAAAATTATCCAGCATTATACGGTGTACTCCACCAGTGCGGATTACCTCTTCCAGTTCCTCAAAATCCCGCACTTCTATCTCAATTTTAAGATCTTTCCCTTTTTCCTTAAGATAGTTGTGGCAGGCTTCAATCGCCTTTTTAATGCCTCCGGCAAAATCCACGTGGTTGTCTTTTATCAATATCATATCGTAAAGTCCAAAGCGATGATTCGCGCCTCCTCCCGTTTTTACACTATATTTTTCCAGGATTCTGAGATTGGGAGTTGTTTTCCGGGTATCGAGAATTTTACAAGGGCTTCCCTCGATCATATCGCTTAGTTTTCCGGTAGCGGTGGCAATTCCACTCATGCGCTGCAGAAAGTTCAATGCCAGCCTTTCTGCGGTAAGCAATGAGATAGAAGGACCCTCCACTTCAAAAACCTCATCTCCAGCTACCAGCTCTGCACCGTCATGTACTAGTTTTCTAAAACTAATATTTTTATCAACTTTCCTGAATACCCTCTCGGCTACATCGATACCGGCAATCACACCAGCTTCTTTTGCAATTAGCCTGGCTTTGCCTTTAGCATCGGCAGGGATAGTTGAAAGGGAAGTATGATCGCCATCACCAACATCCTCTTTCAAAGCCTGATCGATAATTCGATCAACTTCTTTCTGAAAATGTGAGTCCATATACTTTATGATTTTTCGATGTAAAACTGATAAATTTTGTATGCTTTGCGATTTTTCTTCAAAAGGAAATAAAGCCTGAAGGTTGCCTCTTTTGATTTGTACGTACCTATCACCGACATTTCATTTCCCGATTGACTTGAATGATCCCTGGTAAAGGAGATAAAAGGGTATTCTCTAAAAAAGTCCTTAATAAGCACTTCTGCCTGATTCAGGGAATAGATTCCTTTTTTGTCATCAATTTTGATGTCAACGGGGTTATTCATGTGTTTGATGATCGTGAGGGCGTCATGGTTTTCAAAACACACCAATACAGTATCTACCACGTTTGCGGGGCTATTTTGCTGCGCAATACCTCCGTAAGGAATCACAAACAAAAAGATGACTAAACCTTTCAGCCACAATTGTTTTATCTTAAGCTTTATCATTTGCTTGATCCTGTATTAGCTATGATTGTTACATAAATTATTAACCTGTCCAAATCAGCAAGAATCAAACCAAACCTCCTGATTAGTAATACAAATTTAGCGATTTTTTATCTACAAATAACCCGGCCGCTCAATCATTTAATTCTTTCTTTTTGGCCGTGCCATTAAGCTTTTATATGACGCGCAGGCTAAAAAAACTGCCCGCTTTCAAAAACAGGCAGCTTACATTTTTTTAGGTTTTTCATTTTATATCTTTCCTTCAACAACTTCCAGAATCTCTTTTTCAAGGCGAATGGCATTCTCAATCATTTCTTCCCCTTCTTTCGTCACTCTATCAACGTAAGATTTATCTTCCAGTCCTCCGGCATTGATTTTCACATTTAGAAATGCTCCCCTGATACCGGCAACAGCAGCCAAAGCCCCTACCCCGGCATCAGATACAGAATTCGGATTCCCGATTTCAGCCATAGCTTTCATTACTTCCATGGATTCGTAGCATAATTTCATCACATTAAAGGGAACTTCAATGGCGTTTTTAGTCGCCTCCTGAATAGCCTGCTTACGCTTTTGTTTTTCCTCGTCTGTATTTTTTGGAAGTTTAAACGCTACCATGATTTTGTTGAAGGCATTCGTATCCTCATCCACCATTTTTAAAAGCTGGTCATGATAATACTTGCCTTTCTCAGCCCAGTCACTGTATTTTTCCCAATACTCATCCCAGCCTCTTTTGTGGCTGGAAAGGTTAGCCACCATCGTTCCGAGTGCGGCACCCATTGAACCCATATAGGAAGAGATAGATCCACCTCCCGGAGCAGGCGATTCGGAAGCGGTTTCATGGACAAAATCCTTCAGATTCATTTCGATGAGACGCTTCCCATCGTCTTTGCCTTTATCAAGAATATATTCTATGATTTTTTTATCCGGGTCGAAAGGATAAAGTTCATCCAGCCCCAGTGACTTTACTGCAATTTTTATGAGTTCTTCGTCAGAAACCCCTGTGGAGC
>CAYFQK010000023.1:0-22378 GCA_964345255.1 uncultured Bacteroidales bacterium
AGATAAGTGAATCCAAAGTGAAGTCCAAAGAGCGTGAGGAACGAACGATAATAGGATTTATAAGAGAAGATAATGTCATCCAGAATAAGTCCGAAAAAGATGATGGTCACCCCAACAATCGACATAAGAAGCGTTTGGCTGAGCTCTCTGATACGTGATTTTCTGTAAACTTTTCTGTAAAAGCCTGATAAGTAATACAAAAACAACCAGAACAGAGGCACAAGGGTAATACCAAGATAGAGATTTGTGTCGGCAGTCACCTGGCTGAACTTCTCGAAAATGTTGGGATCAAGCGCATATTTACGGTATATAAAAAACAGTGTCCAGGCTATGACCGCACTGAAAAAGTCAAGTGATATATATCTTAGCCTTTGAATTCTTTTGTTCATTTAAAATGAATTACTTTCAGGTTATCAAGATAAACTTCCGCCCTGGAATCTTCTTGTCTAAAGATGCTTAAGTAGAGTCTAAAGTTGCGTGTAGGATATGAACTTCCTATAATATTCGTAAAATTGATATAAATTTTCTTCCACTGCTCCGTGGGATTTAAAATGACCACCGGTTTTTGTAATTCTCCTTCCGCGGCAACTTCGTATAGCCCGGTGTTTACGTCAACATTCGTTTTAAAATTTAACTCCAAAAATACCGGTTCGCCTTGTATCGGTAGTTGATAATTTGTATCTGATACCGCCTCGAAAAGGATGCGATCTCCTTCAAGCACAATCTTTCCACTTCCATTTCCTTCAAAAGGATGAATATCATCTATGAGGATATTGGTATCGCTCTCTTTAGCAGAAATGTTTAATGCAGTATCTTCAAAGCTTTCTTTCAAAGGCATACGTATGCTGTCTTTGTAGCTGACTGCCGGGTGCAATGTATCTACCTTCTCTTTTTCCAGAAAGACCCCCTCTTCCTGGTAATCTGTATAAAACGGATATGGAACCCTGGTGGAGGCTATGCCATTCATTTTTATTCCGGGCTTGATCAGTATCTCACTGCTTCCTTCATCCAGTACCGGAAAGGTGGCAGGCAGCTCAAATACTCCGATAAATTTGTTGTTGACATAAACCCAGGCATCAGTAATATTGTGTGATAAGCTTCCTTCATCAAGACTTTCATTTCCCTCCAGGGTAAATGAATCAATGTGAATGTATGACGGTATTTCCTGGCGGTCATTTTTCTCACAACCTGCCAGAAATACCAATAATAACGAAGAGAGTAAAAAAGTTCTGATAAACTCCATCTTTAATAATTTCACTTTTCCAAACGCCCCTGCAATTTTAATATTGCTTTTTAACACGCCTGTGTAAACTCTTTTTTGCAATAAATCACAGCATGGCGTAAATTTGACGCAAAAGTAAGAGTTTTTCTCCAGGATTCTAACGCTTTTTAAGCTCAGTGAAGGTATGGAGCTTTTTCATGCAAGTGTTGTTTAGAGGACTTATTGACAGAAAGATTAAAAAAAATGCAAGGGTTATCATGATAGATTCTTTCAAGCATAAAGGAATGCGGCGCCGGCTGGTAGAGCAAATGAGAAGAGAAGGCAGAATCAGTGACGAAAAAATTCTTGAGGCAATGGAGCGTATTCCGCGCCATGCTTTTTTGGATTCATCCTTCGAGGAATATGCTTACCAGGACCGTCCGTTTCCAATTGGACGCGATCAGACTATTTCTCAACCCACAACAGTTGCTTTCCAAACCCAGCTTTTGGAGGTAAAGAAAAATGATCGCATCATGGAAATAGGAACTGGTTCAGGTTATCAGGCAGCAATACTTAGTGAGCTGGGAGCCAGAGTATATACCATCGAAAGATTTAAATCATTGAAAGAAAAAGCACAAAGAAACCTGCAAAAATTAGGCTATCATGGCATTAACTTCTTTTATGGCGATGGATATAAAGGCCTGCCCGCTTACGCACCGTTTCATAAAATACTTGTTACAGCCGCAGCCCCTGAACTGCCTGAAACTTTTTTTGCGCAGTTAAAAGAAGGAGGTCTGCTTGTCATTCCTTATGGCAGAGGGAACGTGCAGGTTATGAAACGGTTTATTAAAACAAAAGACGAGATTGTTGAAGAGAATCACGGTAATTTTGCTTTTGTTCCGATGCTGAGAAATAAAGAAGATTGATAGAGCTAAAAACTACTGCGGGCATTTAGTATCATTGCCTACTAATAATTTCATCTGCAAATTATTAAATACAAACCCACAGCTCGTTTATTGAAACAATTTACCTCATTAAATTTCTATACCTACCTCATTGAATCAAACGCGAGTGGGAAACATTCAAACGGTTGCATAATTTTTCCACAATGAGGCTTTAAAAAGAGCGGGAATTAAAAAGGCTGATTTCTGGGTAATATTGAAGGAAATAATTGTAAAAAATATTTTGTGAAAGATATTAAGTAATCTAATGCTGCGGTAATTTAAATGAAATAAATTACTTTTGCTTTTATTAATTGGAATTACTTAAAATTACGCGTATGATGAGTAGTGTCGTCCTCGGTACGGGGAGCTACGTTCCTGAGAATGTAGTAAGAAATGAAGATTTCTTACAAAATGAGTTTTATTCACCTTCTGGTGAAAAGCTTGACAGAGAGAACAAAGAAATTATAAATAAATTATATGAGATAAGTGGAATACGCGAGCGGCGATATGTAAATAATGAACATGTCTCCTCTGATATTGCCACATTTGCAGCAAAAGAGGCATTGGAATCTGCCGGATATGACAAAGAGAACCTGGACTATCTTATTATCGCTCACAACTTAGGTGATGCGCAATATAAAAATCCACGAATGGATATATTACCTCCAATAGCTTCCAGGGTAAAGGCAAAACTCGGAATAGAAAATCCTTATTGTGTTGCATATGATATTCCTTTTGGATGCCCGGGGTGGGTGCAGGGAATGATTCAGGCAAACTACTATATCAAGGCCGGCGATGCCAGGAGTGCTTTGGTTATTGGCTCGGAAACGCTTTCGCGGATAGTGGACCCCTATGACCGTGACGGGATGCTTTTCTCTGATGGTGCGGGAGCTACATTGCTGGGAGCAATGGATACTGACGAGCCAACGGGAATTTTATCGCACCGTACCCGTTCAGATGCCGTGGAATTTGTGAATCTTTTAAGCATGGGCAGGTCTAACAATCCTGATTACGAGCCTGATAAAACCTTTATTAAAATGAATGGCCGGAAGCTTTACGAATATGCTTTAACCAATGTCCCTCAACTGGTTAAAGATACCGTAGAAAAAAGCGGGGTCGAGGTGGAAAATATTAAGAAGATTCTTATTCATCAGGCGAATGAAAAAATGGACGAAGCCATTGTAAAGAGATTTTTCCGCCTCTACGGGATTCGTAATATTCCCGATAAGATGATGCCACTAACACTTGATAAGCTGGGGAATAATTCAGTAGCTACTATTCCCATTATGTATGATTGGATTTTAAAAGGCCACCTGGATGGGCAGCAAATCAATGCGGGTGATACTATCGTATTTACCTCAGTAGGTGCAGGAATGAATATCAATGCGATCGTTTACAAGACCCCGGAGCAAGGAGTTTAGTTTTGTAAATTTTTGTTCTTTAAGCGTTCAGGTATGCAAGTGTTTAAGTTACTTAAGCCTCAGTTTCCGCCACATCCGTGAAAGGTAATAGCCCGCAACCACAGTAACTGCTATCAGTACGCCGGCCATCCAAAAATGCCCGTAAATCAGGTTGCCGGTGGCAAAAAGGGCTGAATAGATAGACGTGATTCCCAGCACCATGCACAGGATGCCAATGGGAACATCCCACTTTCCTTCTCCCTCGTCTACCGGAGTACCCTCCTCACGAGCTTCCCTGACGATCTTTTTCCATCCCGGCCCGCCGGGTTGTATTAAACGGTAAAAGCTGTAAAGTTTCTCACGCTCGTCCGGTTTAGTCAGAAAGGTGGCCGACAGCCAGACGAGTGTCGTAAAGCCGACCCCTGACAGAAGCTGAAAAGCCGTACTCAAAGCCGGCAAACCGGTATGCGGATGAATAAGCTGAAAATAGATGGCTACCAAAAACGAAACAACCATCGCCGTAATCTCGCTTACGGCATTAATCCGCCACCAGAACCAGCGCAATATGTAAATCAGGCCGGTACCGGCGCCAATCTGCAACAGGATGTTGAAGGCCTGCAGGGCATTGGAGAGTAGCAGAGCCATCAGGCTGGTAATAATCATCAGTCCAACGGTTGACCAGCGACCGGCTTTCACTAGCTGCTTCTGGCTGGCCTGCGGGTTCACAAACCGTTTGTAAAAGTCGTTGACCACATAGGACGATCCCCAGTTGAGATGGGTCGAAATGGTCGACATAAAAGCCGCTACTAAGGAGGCAACCACCAACCCCAAAAAGCCGGAGGGCAGCAGCGAGAGCATGGCCGGGTAGGCGAAATCATCTTTAACGATCGAGGCATTCGCATTGGGGAAGGCTTCACGCATACTTTCAAGGTCGGGAAAAACAACCAGCGAAGCCAGGGCTACGATAATCCAGGGCCACGGTCGCAGCGCGTAGTGGGCTACATTGAAGAATAAGGTGGCTTTGATGGCTCCCCGCTCGGTGCGCGTGGCCAGCATGCGCTGGGCGATATAGCCTCCGCCCCCTGGTTCCGACCCCGGATACCAAACGCTCCACCACTGCACGGCAATCGGTAAGATGAAGAGCGTGATAAGCTGCTCCGATTTAGAAAAGTCGGGCAACAGGTGAAGGCGGGAGCTGACCTTTTCATGCGAGACCAATTCCTGCCAGCCGCCGATTTGATCCATATTCAAAAGGATGATGGCCGCTCCTATAGCTCCTATCATCGAGATGGCAAACTGAAAAAAATCGGTGAGCACAATGCCTTTCAGGCCACCTAGCGTGCTGTAAATGGCTGTAATGACCATGGCGATGGTCAGAGTTTGCCACGCCGGCCAGCCCAGCATGATGGCGGCGATTTTTATCAACGCCAGTGAAACGGTAGCCATTACCAGGATGTTGAACAGCACTCCGAGGTAAAGCGCCCGGAACCCTCGCAAAAAAGAAGCCAGTTTGCCGCTGTATCGGAGCTCGTAGAATTCCAGGTCGGTATTGACCTGCGAGCGGCGCCAGAGTTTGGCATACACAAAAACCGTCAGCATACCCGTCAGCAGGAAAGCCCACCACACCCAGTTGCCGGCTACCCCGTTTTGACGGACGATGTCGGTGACCAGGTTTGGCGTATCCAGCGAAAAGGTGGTAGCTACCATCGATACGCCCAGTAGCCACCATGGCATATTTCTTCCCGACAGGAAAAATTCCGAGAAGTTCTTCCCCGCTGTGCGCGAAGCATAAACTCCCAATCCGAGGGAGAAAACAAAAAAGGCCAGAATGATCAGCCAGTCAATGGTTTCAAGAATCATGATTCCGGTTTTTGTGGTCTATTTCTTTTGCGGGAGGCAAATTACGGAATTAAACGCAAATGGGAAACAGGCCTTGAGAATTATTAGTAATAAATAATATCACTGTTAGTTATTTTGGATAGGCTTTTCTGTCTCTTACATGGAAAGCCTGAGAAGCAGGGTTGCCCTTTCTTTTAAATTTTGTATTTTTAACCCCTGTCTCATTGTTGTGACACAAAGATATTCCGGATAAGGTACTGGGAAAATGAGAAAAACTGGAAAATTATTACTGCTTGTTGTTATTGTTTTGCTTGGGGGATTGCAAATTTCCAAAGGCCAAATCAAGAAAACCGGTATTCCCGAGATTCGCTATTATGATCGCCATGCTTATGACGGCGGCACGCAAAACTGGTCGATTGTTCAGGATGATAACGGATTGATGTATTTTGGAAACAACAAAGGATTGGTTTCTTTCGATGGGAGCCACTGGAATCTGTATCCCATGCCGAATCACGCTGTAACCCGCGCAATAGCAAAAGGAGAAAATGGCCGGATATACATGGGCGGATACGATATTATCGGATTTTTATATATTGATGATGATGGTAAAAGAAAGTTCAGGGACCTCACCCAAAAACTGCCTTCAAAAAGCAGGGATTTCGGGGAAATATGGCGTATTCATGTCACAGACAACGGCGTAATATTTCAGTCTTACTCCACGGTTATCCTTTATCATGATGGTGAAGTTAAGGTGCTGTCGGATGAGTCGGATTATCAATACAGCTTTTATCTGGATGATGTTTTTTACATTTCCCATCGGAAGAAGGGCTTGCTGAAATACACCGGCCAGTCTTTTGTTCCGGTTAAAGGAGGAGATTTTTTTACTGAAGACCGCAAAATATGGGCGATGCTGCCTTTTGAAGGAATAAGCTATTTGATGGGTACACAGGAAAAGGGGCTTTACATCTATGAAGAGGGTCGTATCACCCCCTGGGAATCTCCTGCCAATGAATTTCTTAAAAAGAACCAGCTTTTTAGTGCAAGAAAACTCTCCAGTCAGCATTATGCGTTTGGCAGTATTCAGGACGGACTGATTATTTGTGATGATGAGGGACATATCATTCAACATATTAACAAAAATCGCGGACTGGCCAATAACACGGTATTGGGCCTTCAGATGGACGATTGGGGAAATCTCTGGTGTGGATTGGATAACGGGATTAATTACATCGAAATTCATTCGCCCATTACTTATCTCGATGAAGGAAGAAATATTGAGGGCACCGGCTATACGTCAGCAATGCTGGAGGATAAAATCTATCTTGGAACCAACCAGGGTGTTTATGTCAATTCATGGAATAACAAAGATCCTGATGATCATAAGTCGAATCGGTTTAAGTTGATTAATTCCTTGAAAGGCCAGACCTGGATGCTTCAAACTATTGATGACAGGGTTTTTTGCGGTCACAACAAGGGGACCTATATCATCAAAGACGACAACATCAGGTTGCTATCGGGTGTGGAAGGCGGTTGGCGCTATTTGCGTGTGCCCGGTAACGACAGTCTTATTATTGCCGGGACGTATTCGGGTTTAATACGAATTGTGAAACAAAGTGGTGATTGGGTATATGACGGTCGCGTCAAAGGTTTCAATGAGTCTTGCCGCGACATATTCTTCGACAAATACGGCGATCTTTGGATGGGACATGGTTACCTTGGCATATTCCGCCTTAACCTGAACAAGGAGCTCGACAGTGTGGTTAACATTACTGCGATGGGTACTGAGCAGAATGTTTACACCCAAACAGAATTTTATATTTTTGAGCTGGGGGACGAAGTGTTTCATAGTAGTTATGATTCAGTGTTTAAGTATAATTTTCTGGCCAACCGCTTTGAATATGCTCCCGAATGGACTGAAAAATTTGGTGGGAAAGGAGTTAACAGACTTCATCGGGATAAGTACCGCAACATCTGGTATTTTGAGCGGTATGACAATCGCGTAAACCTCGTGCATGGCTCCAATAGCGCATGGAATAATAAGAGCTTTGATATCCTGAATAAACTCAATGACCGTTTTATTAATGCCTTTGAGCATGTACATGTCATCGATGAACAAAATATCCTTTTCGGCATCGAAAAAGGCTTTGCCCATCTGAATCCTCTATTGATAAAAAAAGAAAAGAAGGTTTTCAGTACGATCATTACATCCGTGAAGGCATTCACCAAAAGAGATACCGTGGTTAAACATTTCAATAAATCCTCAAGCGAAAAACCTTACCCGGTCTTTAATTTTTATCCCGCCACCAACACAATCCGGTTTAACTACTCTGCGGCTTTTTATGAAGGATATAAAAATATGCAATACTCCCTCAGGCTTAAAGGACCTGATGAGGTGATAAGGGCAGGATGGACCCATTCCAATACGAAAGAATTTACTCATCTTTCACACGGCAAGCATCAATTGACCTTAAAGGCAAAAAATGTATATGGTAAAGAAAGTGAGCCTATAACATTATCCTTCATTATCGAAACACCATGGTATAAAACTACCTGGGCGTATGTATTGTATGTTGCAGTTTCACTGCTGGCTGTCTATGCGGCATTCCGTTTTATTAATAAACGAATCGAGAATGAGCGGCAAAAAATGGAGAAGAAAAAGAAGGAGGAAGTAAAGGAGAAAGAGGAGCAGCGAAAACAGGACGCTATTGTCTTTGAGAATAAAATCATTCAGTTGAAGAATGATAAGCTTAAGGCCGAAGTGGCAAGGAAAAAAACGGATGTTGAGCTAAAAAATAAAGAGTTGGCTTCTTTTGCTGTGCAGATTAACCATAAGAATGAAATTCTCAATCACATGAAAAGTGAGCTGGATAAAGTATGTAATCGTTTGAATGATCAGGCCAGAGGCCAACTTCGGGAGCTATCCAAAAAGATTGATGACGACATCAAACTCGATGAAGACTGGCAGCAGTTTAAAATCCACTTTGACCGCGTTCAACAAGATTTCCTGAAGAAAATGCAATCCCGTTATCCCGAATTAAAGCCCAATGATCTCAAACTATGTGCCTTTCTAAGAATGAATTTGTCCACTAAGGAAATTGCCCCGCTGATGAATATTTCGATCCGGGGTGTGGAAATTCAGAGATACAGGTTACGGAAAAAACTGGACCTGGCACGGGAGACCAACCTTGTTGAGTTTTTGATGCAGATCTAATTCTTTAATTTATTCAAAAATTAAAATAACTCCACCTGATTTGTTTTCTCAAAGCTTCTATACTTGATTTAACAGTGAATTCTGATTTTTGTGAAAATTTGAATATCTCAGGTTGTGAAGCTCCTGTTGTAATTAAAACGTTTTCGATATCCTTTTGATGTACTGCTGACGTAATAAAAAATTACCCTCAGGCAATTTTTGTTGTAGTCTAAAAATTGCTTTTGCTGCCATCTGAGATTAATATTGCTACAAATAAATTTCATCATTAAAAACAGCATTCATGAAAAAGCAGTTCATACTCATTTTGGTCCTCTTGGTCTTAATTGGAGTCGCTATTGGTTTTTTGCTTAACGGTTGTTCCTCAGGGATCTCCCAGGAAAATAATCAGCAAACTTTTGACAAAGAAGTTCAAAGCGTCGTAGAAGAAATGACTCTGCGTGAAAAGGTGGGTCAGATGACTCAGATTACGCTGGAAGTGATAGTAAAAAAGGACGGGGATGGGAATATAATACGCCCCCTTGAGATTGATGAAACAGCATTAAAAGAGGCATTAGTCGATTATAAAGTTGGATCGGTCATCAATACAGGTGGCGCTGCCAATTCGCTTGAAACATGGCAGGCAGTAATTACCGCCATTCAACATACGGCCACCGAAAAAACCCGTCTGCAAATACCTGTACTTTACGGTATTGATGCCATTCATGGCACGAACTATACAAAAGGAGCCACACTTTTCCCCCAGCAACTCGCCCAGGCGGCTACCTTTAATCCGGATATCGTTCGCGATGCAGCCAGAATGACAGCCTATGAAACCCGAGCGTCGGGGATTCCCTGGACGTTTTCTCCGGTACTCGGCATGGGAACGCAGCCTCTATGGCCACGTTTCTGGGAGACTTTCGGTGAAGATACTTTTCTGGCTACGCAGCTTGGTGAAGCGATGGTGCAAGGGTACCAGGGAACAGATATTTCCGATACAACACGCGTGGCGGCCTGCATGAAGCACTATATGGGATATTCTCATCCGCATACCGGCAAAGACCGGACGCCTGCACGGATACCAGAACGAACACTGCGGCAGTACTACCTTCCACCGTTTGCCAAAGCAGTGGAGAGCGGTGTGATAACCACCATGATTAATTCCGGCGAGATAAATGGAATACCCGTGCATAGTGATAAACATATTTTGAAAGATATTTTGAAGGAAGAACTGGATTTTAAAGGCTTTGCCGTCACCGACTGGCAGGACATTATTTACCTCCATACACGTCATAAAATTGCCCCAACCATGCGGGATGCCGTCAGAATGGCTATCAATGCCGGAATCGATATGAGCATGGTGCCTTTTAAATACAAAGAATTTTCAGATATCCTGGTTGAACTTGTTGAATCGGGCGAGGTCAGTGAAAATCGTATCGACGATGCGGTATCACGAATTATTTACGTTAAGAAAAAATTAGGTCTCTGGGAAAATCCTGTAACTCATTACAAAGGATATGAAAAATTTGCTTCTGAAGAATTTCAAAAGCGCAACCTGGAATCAGCCGAGGAATCAGTTGTGATGCTGGCCAATAGAAATAATACCTTGCCTCTGGATTCCGATGCCCGGATACTTGTTACCGGTCCTACAGCAAATTCGATGGTTCCTTTGAATGGGGGCTGGTCGTATACCTGGCAGGGCGACCAGGCCGATAAATTTGCAGGGGATAAAAACACAGTTTTAGAAGCTATTCAGCAAACGTTTGCAGCATCGGATTATGTAAAAGGGGTTGATTATCATAAAGTTTTGAATATTGACAAAGCCCTGGAGGCAGCCGGGAGCGCCGATGCAGTGATTCTTTGTCTGGGGGAATCTTCCTATTGTGAAACTCCCGGGAATATCGAAAAACTTGATATACCAAAGGCGCAGGAAGAATTGGCCAGTGCAATGGCGAAAACAGGAAAACCTGTAATTCTCGTGCTGCTAGAGGGAAGACCGAGGGTCATTAATACGTTTGCCGATGATATGGATGCCATCCTGCTGGGTAACCTTTTGGGTAACCAGGGAGGCAATGCCCTTGCAAATGTAATCTCAGGAAAAGTGAACCCATCCGGGAAATTACCTTACACTTATCCGGGCTATTCCAATCATCTTGTGCGATACAATCATAAGGGAACACAGGCTCTGAATAAGGAGGGCAATGGAACACCTGAGTTTGATCCGCAGTTTGAATTCGGTTATGGACTCAGCTATACCTCGTTTGAGTATCAAAACCTGCAATTAAGCGATGATTCCTTATTAAAAGGAGAAGAGTTAATAGTAACTGTTGATGTTAAGAACACAGGAGATAGAAAGGGAAAAGAATCTGTATTGTTATATATCACCGACCACTATGCCAGTATAACCCCTGCAGTAAAAGAACTACGGGGCTTTAATAAAATTGAACTGGCACCTGGAGATAGCCGGGAAGTAGAGTTTGCCATCAATGAAGGGGATTTGAGCTTCATAGGCAGAAACATGAAACCCGTGGTTGAAAAGGGAGCTTTCACAGTAACGATTGATACACTTCAAAAAGATTTTCAATGGAAATAAAATGTAGAACAAAGCAACATATGTAAACAATTAAACTAACGAAAAATTAACAAGCTTATGAGAAAATTAATTACACTTTTGGGCATCTTGTTTTTGAGTTGCGGAGTTTTTGCACAGGCAAAAACTATCACCGGAACGGTAACAAATGCCAAAACAGGAGAATCCATACCGGGAGTGAACATCCTGGTAAAAGGAACAACGAATGGAACGCTTACTGATGTTGAGGGTAACTACACTCTTGAAGTCTCTGCTCAGTCTGATGTTTTGGTTTTTTCCTATGTGGGATTTACCAGAAAGGAAGTCTCAATAGGAGATAAAACCACAATTGATGTGGCATTGAAACCTACACAAAAAAGCCTGGAAGAGGTCGTGGTTGTAGGTTACGGCACGAAAAAGAAAAGTCTGGTGACGGGGTCTATCTCACAGGTCACTTCAGAAGATCTTGAAGCTATTTCATCCACCCGTCCCGACAAGGCGCTGCAGGGTAAAACAGCTGGTGTTGCCATTCTACCTACTTCCGGTTCACCCGGTTCAGGAACGAAAATCCGAATCCGCGGGACTAATTCTAATGGTGATTCTGATCCGCTTTATATCGTTGACGGAATGAAAACGGGCGATATCAACAACATAGAGCCTTCCAACATTGAATCTATAGAAGTCCTGAAAGATGCAGCCTCCTCAGCAATTTATGGTTCCGAGGGTGCAAACGGTGTTGTTCTTATCACTACCAAATCCGGTGAAGCTGGCGAAATGAAAGTCAATTACAACATGCAGTATGGTATGCAGTCTCTTCGTACCGGCATGGAACTTATGGATGCAGACCAGTACACTACCTGGATGAATGAGTCCGGGAACGAGGTTAGTAATCGATTCGAAGCCAACACAAACTGGCTGGAGGAGTCTTTTGAAACAGCTCCCATGCAGAAGCATTACTTAAGCGCTTCAGGAGGTACAGAAAAAAGTACTTATATGATTTCGGGGTCATACCTTACAAGAGATGGTATTGCCGGAGGCGATAAGGCTAACTATACCCGCTATTCAACTCGCCTGAACCTGAACACTGATGTAAAAGAATGGCTGAATATGGGTATTAATATGAGTTACAGCCATTCCAACCAAAATTATGTGGGTGAGGACGATGAGTACAGGAGTGTTGTAAATAATACGCTTTTAATGGATCCTCTTACGCCTGTTACTTACAGCGGTACTCCACAGCATGTTCAGACGCTTTTGGATGATGGTTATACGATACTTCAAAATGGGGATGACGAGTATTACGGTCTAGCAGAAAATGCAACAGGAGAGATAGCCAACCCTATTGCCCGAATGGATACTTACAACAACTCCATCGTACAGGACAAACTTTTGGGAACAGCCTTCGCCAAAATACAACCTATTGAAAACCTTGACATCACTTCAAGGTTTGGAATTGACTTAACTTATCAGAATAATCATTGGTGGTCGCCGCTTTATTATTTCTCGCCCGAGAGCCAGAATTCGATGAGAACAATAGATAATCAGCTTAACAAATGGAATACATGGCTGTGGGAAAATTTTGCCAGTTACAGCAATTCCGTAGGAAATCACAATTATAATGTGTTGGCCGGATTTTCATTGGAAGAGTATCAGGGCCCTTCTTGGATGCTTCATTCAGGTCCTATGATTGATGCCGGTGACCAATATGCATACCACGGATTTGCCGGCTCCCGCGACTTCGACGAAGTGGGAGGTGTATTTGATCACAGAACCATGAATTCTTTCTATGGTCGTGTTACTTATGATTACGCCGACAAGTACCTCTTTGAGGCTTCTATCCGTCAGGATGGCAGTAGCGTTTTCCCGAAAAATGATAAATATGCACTCTTTCCATCATTTTCTGCCGGATGGGTGCTCTCTTCCGAAGATTTCTACAATATCGAATTTATGGATTACGTAAAAATCAGAGCCAGCTGGGGACAAAACGGTAGCATTTCCAACCTGCCTGGTAATGAAGACAAGGAGTTCTGGACATTTGCAGGTATTCGTTACCCCGATACAGAAGGAAATTTCGTATCAGGAGCATTAATCGATAAGCTTATCAATCCGAATTTGACCTGGGAGCGCACCGAAATGACGGATATTGGTCTTGATTTGCGTTTCTTTGAAGGCAGGATTTCTGTAGGTTTTGATTATTATGACAAACTTACTAAAGACCTGATAACACTCGGTACTGGTCCATTATCGGTAGGTAATGATTATCCTTTTGTGAATGCCGGAACGGTAAGCAATCAGGGATTTGATTTGGAAGTGGGTTACCGCAACATGGACAATGAGTTTAAATATGGGATCAGCGCAAATGCCTCATTTGTTGATAATGAAGTGACCGACCTGAAAGTGGATGCACCGGTAAGAGGAGCGAATGTCAGAGGCTATGACCTGACCTGGTTTGAAGAAGGCCAGCCTATTTGGTATTTTAAAGGCTATAAAACAGATGGTGTAGACGCTGAAACCGGAGATGTTAATGTAGTGGATGTGAATGGCGACGGTGAAATAACACCTGAAGACCAGACCTACATTGGCGATCCTCATGCCGACGTTTATTTTGGCGGACAGTTATTTGCTAACTACAGGAATTTTGACCTGCAGGTAAGTCTGCAAGGCTCCTATGGCAATGATATTTTCATGGGTTGGTTCAGAACAGACCGGCCATTTACCAATAAGCCGGCATCATTTTTTGAAAACCGCTGGACTGAATCCAATACTAATGCTGATATGCCTGCAGCTAACAATACGAGCAACTTCTTTTACCGCAGTGATATGATGATTTCTGATGGCTCGTACCTCCGGTTTAAGCAAATCCAATTAGGATATACCCTCGAAGGGGATGCGCTTAACAATACCGGCATTAGTTCAGTAAGGGCTTACATAAGCGTGGATAATTACTTTACCTTTACTGGTTATGATGGTATTGATCCGGAAGCCGGAAGTTCGCTGGATACCTCACAAGGTGTGGACCGCGGAGTTTATCCTGCCGCCGGAATTTTTATGATGGGACTTAACGTTAATTTGTAAACACGAAAAGATTAGAAAGATGAGAAATAAGATATTAAGATTAAGTTTATTATTGATTATTACAACCATGTTTGGTTGTGAAGATCGACTTGAACTGGAACCAATCGGAAAAATTTCAAGTGATAATTACCTTGAAAATAACGAGGAGGTCTTTAAAGCCCTCATAGGGGCTTACGACCTGATGCAACACAATTATTCAAACGGAAGTTGGGCAAGTGTTTACTTCATAAAGAACCTCCCTGCCGACGATGTTCTTGCTGCCGGTGGTGGCCCCACTGACCAGTCAGAATACCAATATCTGGATGATTTTAATATTACTTCAGATAATGCCAAGCTGGAATCCATCTGGACGAATTTTTATAAGATTATCAATGCTACCAATACGATTATCAACCAGGTTGGAGCAATGGAAGAGGCCACCGACAGGATGAAAACAATGGTGGGCGAGGCGAAAGCTTTGCGAGCCATGACTTATTTCGACCTGGTTGTAATGTTTGGTGGTGTGCCATTAATGACAGATAACCCGGATGATCCGGCTAACTATCACACGCCCAGAGCTAGTGCAGCGGATGTGTATGCCCAGATCGAAAAAGATTTTTCCGATGCTATCGATATATTGCCTCTGAAAAGCCAATTGCCTGCACCTGAACATTTCAGGATTACCAAAGGAACAGCTCAGGGGTTCCTTGGTAAAGTATACCTTTACCAGGAAAAATACCAGGCAGCAGCAGATGTTTTGTCTGACGTGATAGCCAGCGGTGAGTACAGCCTGGAAGAAAACTTTGGTGATGTGTGGGCTAAGAGCAACGAGTTTGGCTCAGAATCATTGTTCGAGGTATCTTATGTTTCCAACCAATACGACTGGGGTAATTTTCCCTGGGGTGGTGGAAATGAAAGCAACATCGAAGCACAGCTGCAAGGCCCCCGCTCTACACCTTTTGACCTTTCTGAAAGTTCACTGGATGTGAGAAACGGATGGGGTTTTAACAATCCCTCCGCAGAAATCGGAGACCTGTTTTTGGCTGAAGGCGAAACAGAGCGATATAACGGAAGTGTAATATCCCAGGAAGATTTCGAAGCTACAGGGGGAATTATCACTGACGAGAATGCTCATGATTACGAAGGGTATATGCGGTTGAAGTATGTGACCAAAGACTCTCAAACCAGTTCTGAAGGCGTTCCTGATTTGAACTATACCATTAACTGGCGGATACTCCGTTATGCCGATGTGTTGCTTATGGCTGCTGAAGCTTATAACCAGCTGGGGCAGGATGGATTGGCACAGGATGAACTTGAAAAAGTACGTGCCCGGGCAGGCTTTGACGATGAAGTTACGGCCACCGGGAATGCGCTTTTCGAAATGATTGTGAAGGAGCGTCAACTGGAACTGGCCTTTGAAGGACAACGCTACTGGGATCTTATTCGCTGGGGCAAAGCTCAGGAAGAACTTGGTGACATTGGCTTTGAATCGGGTAAGCATGAACTCTTCCCGATACCGCAAAACGAAATCATTGCTAACAATGCAATAGATGAAACACAACAAAATCCAGGCTATTAGACCCATAGATAGAGTGTTTAGTTGATTTTAGATTTGGTTAAACTAAACGACAAAAGTCTCCCTTTTGGGAGGCTTTTGTTACATTTAAAAAATACTATGCCGGATATGTTGAAGAAGAAAATTTATTAATATAAAATCTATAAACATGAGAAAACTATCAATTTTATCAATCGCGATCCTGTTTCTTGCCTCAGTGGCTTCGGCCCAATTGGGTAAAACAGGTTTAAACCCGGATGCAAAGTACGCCGATAAGGTGGATTCGGTATTAGCCTTAATGACGCTGGAAGAGAAAATCGGACAGCTTAATCAAGTGTCCGGAGATGGGGAAGTTACCGGTCCGGTTACATTGAATAACGAATACCAGGAAGCGATCCGAAAAGGCCACGTGGGCTCGATGTTGAACATCAACAGCGCTTCCTATACGCGAAAGATACAGCAAATCGCTGTGGAAGAAACCCGCCTGGGTATTCCCCTGATTTTTGGCTATGATGTCATACATGGCTACAAAACGATTTTTCCGGTGCCATTGGGAGAGAGTGCCAGCTGGGACGTGGAAGCCATAGAAAAATCGGCACGCGTGGCGGCAGTGGAAGCAACTGCGGCCGGTCAGCACTGGACGTTTGCCCCGATGGTCGACATTGCCCGCGATGCCCGATGGGGAAGAATTATGGAAGGCGCCGGGGAAGACCCTTATCTTGGAAGTGAGGTTGCTAAAGCCCGTGTCCGAGGCTTCCAGGGAGCTGACTTAAAGGATGAAAACACTATGGTAGCCTGCGCAAAGCATTTTATTGCTTACGGTGCTGCCAGAGCAGGCCGGGATTACAACACGGTGGACATGTCGAAAAGGAAGTTGTACGAGGTTTATTTGCCTCCATTTAAAGCCGCTGTAGAAGCCGGTGTAGGTACTTTTATGACTTCTTTCAATGAGCTGAACGGTGTGCCCGTAACAGGTAGCAAGAAACATGTAAAAGGAATCCTGAGGGATGACTGGAATTATGACGGCCTTATTGTTTCCGACTGGGGATCGGTCATGGAACAAGTGGTTCACGGATCGGCCAAAGATTTAAAGGAAGCCGCCGATTATGCCATGAATGCTACGGTTGATATGGATATGGAAGGCCATGCTTATGTGCCGCATATGAAAGAACTGGTGGATGAAGGTAAGGTATCTGAGCAGCAAATCGATGCCGCAGTACGGAGAATTCTGCATAAGAAGTTTGAGCTTGGTTTGTTCGACGATCCTTATCACTACTCCGATGAAAAACGTGAGAAGAAAGTTACACTTACGGAAGAGCACCGCGAAATTTCGCGTGATGTGGCCCGTAAATCGATGGTGCTGCTTAAGAATGAGGCCAATACCCTTCCGATGGATGAAGATGTTGAAAATATCGCCGTTATTGGACCCCTTGCTGATGCCCAAAGAGAAATGATAGGAACCTGGAGCGCCCAGGGCGAAGCTAAACATGTGGTTACTCTGCTGGAGGGCCTTAAAAATGCCCTGCCGGATGCGGAAATCAATTATGTGAAAGCCTGTGACGTGGAAGGTGATGATAAAAGTGGTTTTGATAAAGCAATGCAAGCCGCTAAAGAGGCTGATTTTGTTATTGCAGCGGTAGGGGAGAAAGCCATGATGTCGGGTGAAGCGTTGTCACGTATGGATATCGGATTACCGGGAGTGCAGGAAGATTTGGTTCTGGAATTGGCAGAGATCAACAAACCATTGGCAGTAGTGCTGTTTAACGGAAGGCCGCTGGTATTGACCGAAGTGGATAAAGCTGCACCTGCTATCCTCGAAAGCTGGCTGCCCGGAACGGAAGCCGGAAATGCCATTACCGATGTGTTGCTGGGTAAGTATAATCCGTCAGGAAAGCTTACCGCTACATTTCCATACAGCGTCGGGCAGACTCCAATTTTCTACTCGCACAAAAGAACGGGCCGCCCTAAAACGGAAGAGCGATATACTTCAAAATATATCGATGGTCCAAATGAGCCGCTTTATCCTTTCGGATATGGGTTGAGCTACACAAACTTTAACTATTCAAACCTGACCCTTGATAAGGAAACACTGAAATATGATGAAACACTTGAGGTGTCGGTTGAAGTTATAAATACAGGGGAGCTCAAAGGTGAAGAAGTAGTGCAATTCTATGTTCGCGACATGGAGGCTTCAGTGACACGACCCGTAAAAGAGCTGAAAGGGTTTAAAAAAATTAACCTGGAGCCCGGAGAGACAAAAACGGTGAAGTTTCATCTTACCAGCGACGACCTGGCTTTTTACAACCGCGATTGGGAATGGGGTACAGAAGCCGGTGCAGTTAAAGTGTTTGTTGGCGGAAATTCAAGTGATACAATTGAAAAAGAATTTGAACTAAAATAATAATCGTTTCATAGCTTAGTTTTCCACAGAAATCTCATCCCGGGGGCTGCAAGTGCAGTATCTCCCGGGATTGAGTTTTTTATTTTTTCACCCGCAACGTTTGATAATCGGTAAACGTCCGTCCATATCGGTCTTTGACCTTCACTTCGATGGTGTGACGGCCTGCCGGCCAGTCTGTCCCCAGCCCGGCTTCCCACAGATGCGTGCAGGGTCTGGCCTCAGGGAGGGATCTCCCCGGAAAGGGTTGGTTTATAGTGTCATTGTTTTCCCATTGCTCTATCATATTCAAGCCTTCAAAATTTTCCCATCGTTGTTTCAGCTCTGCATAGAAGGGATCAACCCTCAGGGTTTTCTCCATAGTCTTCCAGTCGGTTAGCCCTTTCACTCTGTACTGAACTTCGGTTTGCTCACTGCCGTTGAAGAAATTCACTGTCAACACAGCATTCTCATCCGAACCGGCAGTAATGCCCTGTGGCACGTGGATGTTCATGCGATGTCCGGCATCGCTTCCGCCCACTTTCCAGTCTATAGTGTAATCATTCCCGTCGAAATTGATGAAGGCATATCCATTGGGTGTTCCATCGCGCATCATGGTGTGAGGTATGCCCGTTTCGCTTTTCAAGCCTTGCCACCAGCTTCCCGAGGTAGTACCTGTGTTGAAGTGGTGGTGGGGCCGTTCCCGCTGCCAGCCGGAGGTATCTTTCCCGAAAAAGTAGTTTTGCTGAACGTGCGTATGAGATGAAATCGATAATGTATTCGGGAATTCCGACAGCAAACTGAGAAGTTTTTGCAGGTCATCCTGGCGGTAGTATCTTTTTTCCGGCATCAAAGGAATATGCATGTTAAGTACCACGAGTGCTTCTTTAGGAATGGTTTCCAGGTAGTTTTCCACGAATGAAAACTGGTCGGCACGCAACCCCCCGATATATTTATGCGATCCGGCTTTGCTTTCATGGATGACATCGTCCACCACGATGAAGTGGACATCACCGTAAACAAAAGCATAGGTTGCCGGACCGTATATCCTCTCAAATGTTTCATCCGATAGTTCATCGGAGGGAGCTTTGAAGTTGATGTCGTGATTGCCCAAAATGTTGTACCATGGAATACCGATTTGAGATACCGCCTGGTTTACCGGAGTAAAAAGTTCCAGGTCGTCGCCTACAATGTCGCCCGTCGTTATCCCAAATTCCAGGCTCTTGCCACCGATGAGTTCTCTGACGATATCTTGCGCAAAATAATCCACTTCTTTTATGTTATAGGGCTGAGGGTCTCCAAAAACTGCAATCCTGAATTGCGGGGAACTGTTATGGGGATATAGCGGAAAATTAATTTCTTCGGGCAAAGCGCCGGTAGGCTCCACACCGGGGTATTTAAAATCATCGGGCGACCCCTCGGGCTTGTGCAGGTAATAAAACTGCGGCAGATTGTTTTCATCCACCGGGGGCATCCATTTTTTGGGTTTGATGACAAAAATCGGCGTGTCGTCGGAAACGGCTAACTCATACCGGCCTTTTTGGTTGGTTTTGACGACTTCCGTTCCATTGGAAACGGCCACATCCGAAATGCCTTTTTCCCCGGCATCCCTTACCTGGTTATTGTTCCTGTCGAAATACACGTAGCCTGAAGCTTGCTGCTGGGCTGAAAGCGAAAATGTTGCAAGAATTAAGGTTATTGTAAAAGTGTAAATAATGAGTTGATATTTTTTCATAATGATCGTTTTTTGTGGTTGAGAGTCGAAATATATGGAAATATTTACCCATTCCATTAAAATATGAACTGGTTATTCTTCAATAAATTCCTAAGTGATTGATTTATTTGTTAAAAACCAGTCAATTACACCATAACTGAAGAATTTCATTTTCCTTCTATCACCTTCATCGCCTCTTCTACCTTTTCTTCAAGCCCCAGGCTTCCGTCAATCCAGTGAAATTTATGCCCGTTACGCTCCATACGGCGGAACCAGGTAACCTGCCGTTTGGCAAACTGATGGATGGCGGTGTTGAGTTTTTCGACCATGGTCTGGTAATCCAGCTGCCCGGTGAGGTAATCGGTGATGTAGCGGTATTCGAGTCCGTAAAATCGCAAATCGTCAGCTGAAACTTTGGTATCAAGGAGTCTTTTTACTTCCTCGAGCATGCCGTTATTCAGCCGTTCGTGCAGCCTGTCGGTTATACGCTGCCTCAGAGTGGGGCGGTCAAAATGAATACCGATAAGTACCGACTCAATTTCCGGATGGTCCTCATTCCGGTTGGGATGCTTTTCGTAATAATCCTGTATTTCGATAGCGCGGATTAGCCGTTCGCGGTCATTCAGGTCAGTGGTGTTATGGAGGCTTTGCCTTTTGGACTTAAGAATTTCCTGAAGCTCCTGGTCGGTTTTTTGGTTGAGCTCCCGCCGCAATAGCTGGTTTTCGGGGACCTTCAAAAGCTTGTAACCTTTCAGCACGGATTCAATGTACATTCCGGTGCCTCCACACATAACCGGCGTTTTGTCGCGCGTAAGCAGATCTTCATACACTTCCATAAAATCTTGCTGGAACCTGTAAACGTTGTATTCTTCGCCCGGATCGGCGATATCGATTAAATGATAAGGAATCCAGCGCCCGTTAATGTAGTAATCATCCAGGTCTTTTCCCGTACCGATATCCATTCCGCGGTATACCTGGCGTGAATCGGCGCTGATTATTTCACCATCCACCTGGTCGGCGATAGCTGCTGCGAGATAGGTTTTCCCGGTTGCGGTAGGTCCTAGAATCGTAATCATCTTTGAGTATTTTGGTTTCTATTTTCATTAGTAAGTTCCGGATGTTGTTCAAATCAGCCACAGAGCTTTCTGTAAACGACAATTGCTCCAGCACAGCTCGATAAGCGGTGGCTTCCCGGTAATGTTCCAACAAATAGGTTCGCAAAATGTGCTCCGGTGTTTCGGAAATCTTTTGCTGGTGTTTCTTGAGAAATTGCAGAATCCGCAACCCATCGAAACGGGTATGGCATTTTTTTACAAACTCCTCCTGTGTTTTCGAATTCTGCTTGAGCTTATCCATCCAATCCAGGTTATCGAATTCACTTTTCAAAGTTTCAAGGACTTTTTTATCGTCAGGATAATGGTAGTACTCTTCAAAAGCTTCGTAAATCATTCGGATGCGGTCAAACAATTCAGGGTGATAGATGGGATAGCTTATCCAATCGCCCTCAGCGCCTTTTATCATCGCAGGTCCGGTTCCGAAAATAACGCGATTGGAGTATCGCCCTTCAGGGAAAGCTTTGACAGGATTGTAGTAAAGCAATTCCCCGCTTTTTCGTAGCTTTTGCAAAAAATAAAAATCCTCGCCGGCCTTTTTGGGCGTAATCCCGTTGACCTTCCTGTAGGCCCACACCGGAACCGCCATGGCCGAACCCAGCGCGGTAAACTTGTAAAGGCTATTGATACGCCACATGTTCAGGGCATAATGTCGCATGTAGATTTCGTACCGCAGCATGGTACGGGCGGCTTGTTCATTATCGGGCAGCGGATGGTAGTAAGGAATCGCCACGCCCAATGCTTCCGGATTTTCCAGGAGGTTATCGGTTGTAGCCTGCAAATAATCCGGTGGATAGAAGGTATCCGCATCCATGCTGAAGATGATATCATCATTTGAGGCATGTTCGTTGGCAAAATCCATGGCCGTTTTGCGCGCCCAGCCAACCCCGTAGTTTTTTTCATCCCATCCTTTCCCGGGGCTGGAGCGGTCAATTACTTCTACAAAATCCAGTTCGGAATCCTGCAGATATCGTAAACTTTTTTGATTGTCATCAAATACATACTTTTTTTGTGGGTCATCCTTCCAGCCATCCGGCTGGTTGACGCAAAAAATTGCTTTGAATGGGTAGTCCGTCTCCTGCAACTGAAAGCTCTGGATGAGCGACGGCAGATTGTCATACTCATTCATGACCGGTATGCACAAAAAAAGTTTTGAATTTTGCATAGGACAAAGATAAGGCAGAAAAGAGAATGGTTTCACTTCCAAAGAAAACAGCCCGTTTAGCTATTTTGCTTTAGTTATTCTAAAGTTTAAAGCGATCGCCCAATAGTCCTTTTTGCCATCCCGGCTTTTCGTCGAGGTTCGTATGCCGGCTGAAAAAATAGAATGTCAGGAGCACAGAGGCGGTCCCTATGAGGGATCCAAAATATGTATCGATAAAAAAATGTTGAAGGATGTAAACTCTTGATATGGCTGCTATAAGGG
>CAYFQK010000024.1:0-21767 GCA_964345255.1 uncultured Bacteroidales bacterium
CGGTGATTATTTATGGATGGCAGACCGCCAGGAAGATGTCATCTTTAAAATCAATCCGGCCACGGGAAAACTGGAGGGGAGTATCCCTTCACCCGGTTATTGGCCTATGGGGTTGACGTGGGATGGGTCACATCTTTGGAATGCCGATATTAAGGGCGGTATTCCTGAATCAGAGAATTACGATGGTAAAATTTACCGAATCGATCCGGAAGACGGGACGATAGTCCATACGGTAAACGCCCCCACCAACCGTCCGAGAGGATTAGCTTACGACGGAGAATATTTTTGGTGTGTGGATGGTGAAAATGACAAGATCATTCAATTTGATGCTAATGACGGCACAACGATCCGATCGATTCCCGCCCCTTCGGTAGATCCGCGAGGAATGACTTTTGACGGAAAATACCTTTGGGTCTCCGATCGCAGTCGCGATGAAATTTATATGGTGAACCCGGAAGACGGCTCGGTAATTATCATTGCCGATGCTCCGGGTGAGTTTACCCGCGGATTGGCTTGGGACGGCCAGGCGCTATGGGCTAACGATTATGAAGAAGACCGCACGTTCAAACTGAAAGTCAATGACGGCGAAAACTATGTAAAGACCAACTTGCGGAAGGCCAAAGTGGATTACACCTATCAGATTACAAATTTTGGTCCGGGCACGGTTGAAAAAGCTGACATTCACCTGGCTGTTCCTACTGATCGCGTAACCCAGGAAATCACCAGTGAAATTAAGTATAATCCCGATTACACCGACATTGTCACCGATCAGTGGAACCAGGCTACGGCGCATTACGAAATCAAGAATCTTAAGGCCAATGAGTCGGAAACTATCCATATGATTACCACGGCCAAAATCTGGAATATCCGCTATTTTATTTATCCCGACCAGGTAGGCTCGCTGGATGAAATGCCGGAAGATGTGGTGAACCTGTATCTGAAAAACAACAAAAAGTACCAGCTACATCACCCGGTGATTCGCGATGCGGTGAAAAAAGCAGTGGGCGATGAAGAAAATCCTTACTGGATCATGCGTAACATTTTCAATTACGTTATCGACAACATGTACTACGAAATGGTTGGCGGATGGAATACCGCCCCGGCTGTTCTGGATCGTGGCAATGGTTCCTGCTCGGAATATTCGTTCGTTTTCATTTCGATGTGTCGTTCGGCAGGCATCCCGGCAAGGTATGTCGGTTCGGTAGTGGTTCGCGGCGACGATGCCAGCATGGACGATGTGTTCCACCGTTGGGTGGAAGTTTACCTTCCGAATTATGGATGGGTGATGGTTGACCCGAGCGGCGGTGATAATGAAGACCCGAGGGATCAGGCGCGATATATTGGTTCGTTGTCCAATCGTTTTCTTATCACCACCCAAAGCGGCGGTGGAAGCAAAACCATGGGATGGACATACAATTCAAACGAATCAATGATCACAGAACCCAAAACTCACGTAGTTGTTGACTATTATGCTGATTGGGAACCGATTGAGTAAGATAAGTTGGCAGACAGCAGTTGGCAGATAATTTCAAGTTTTGTCAACTGCTCTTTGCCCATTGCCAACTTATTCAAAATATATTTTAACCCTATAAGACTCCGGGGATAACGAAATGCTTGTTTCCATTAAGAGCTATGATTCACCTTCCACGTGTGAATCACAGCGATTATATGCAGTATCACACCTGCAATATACCATCCCCAGGCGAAATCTTCCGGAACGTACTCAGTGGCTTTTGTCATCACTTCTTTATCCGATGCGTCAAACAGTATCTTCTGAAGTGTAAAAAACTCGTTCATGTAGGTGACATAATCTTCAACATAGGAAACCAGGACGAATATAGCACCAACGACAAGCAGTGTCCATGCCAATGGCTTAATCACCGTTTTTTGATTTATGGAATCGGCTCGCACGAGAATAAAACCAAGAATAAACATTATCAATGAGTTAAGCGCCGGGGCAATTACCGGCCCTACCCAGGTAACCGGTATGAGGAAAAGGATATCCCAGGTGAATAGCGATTCAGGCCAACCCAGCACCAATTTCAGGAAGACATAATAGAAAATATCCCATATCGCAAAAATAGTCAAAAAATATCCGAAACGTTGCATTGCTCTACGGCCGGCTATAACAGCTACCGAAACAATCATCAGCATCGAAAAGGCTTCGCGGATAATTTCGGTAGAAGCGATATCCATATCAAGGGTTTTTAAAGGGAAGGTGAATCCCGCGGGATAATAAAGCTCACGTAAATAAACCACAATGGCGCTTTCGAAAAAAGCCATGGAAACAGCAAAAAGAACTACCCACAGCAGTTGCTTTTGATCGGTTTGAGTCATAGTATTACCTCCCGGCTTTATATTATTACGACAATAAGAAAAGTGAATTGTTGAAAATCTTTACCCTAAAGCCACATCCAGGGTCATCATTACTGCAAACCCTGCCATAGCTCCTATGGTTGAAATATCCGTTTTTTGGCTCATCTGAGACTCCGGTATCAATTCCTCTACGACAACATATATCATCGCCCCGGCTGCAAAAGCCAGGGCGTAAGGCAGGGTGCTACGCATGGAAATTACAGCCCAGGCGCCAAGCACACCGGCAATCGGTTCTACAATTCCGGAAAGCTGGCCGTAGTTAAAACTTTTGAAACGGGAAAAGCCTTCTCTTCTCAGAGGAACGGATATTGCCGTCCCCTCAGGAAGATTTTGGATACCGATACCTATAGCTAAGGCAATAGCGCCTGCCAGCGATGCGGAAGGGATATTAGCTGCCAGGGCCCCAAAAGCCACTCCCACAGCAAGGCCTTCGGGGATATTATGAATCGTCACGGCCAGGGTAAGCAAAATGCTCCTTTTCAAATTTGAAGGAGGGCCTTCAGCACTTTCCTTGGGCAGCCCCAGGTGGAGGTGAGGCATGAGTTTGTCTATCAAAAACAAAAAGGCCCCTCCTGCCAGAAACCCAACAAGAGCCGGAACCCAGCCGGGATAAGCAAATTCCTTCGACATTTCAATTGCCGGGGCCAGCAGCGACCAAAAGCTCGCAGCAATCATCACACCGGCGGCAAATCCCAGCATTCCGTCAAGCATATTTCGTTTAATTTCTTTGAAGAAAAAAACAAGCGCAGCGCCGGTTGCTGTCATTAGCCACGTGAATATCGTTGCAACAAGAGCCTGATAAATCGGCGTAAGTTCCTTAAACCATTCCATAAGTATTTTTTTTTGCTAAGATAACGAAGATATGATAATCCAGTAAAATCATACTTCTCCTGAACAAATAGGATAACACGGCAGAAGTTTATTGCTATATCATGCGATCACAAGGATTCTATAAACACTACATCCAGGGGCAAAGTCTATGGAGTATGGATAGACTCCAGTGCAAACAACTAACGTAGCTCATCAGGCGGTGGGAACCCGGCTCTGTTTTTCGTTGCTGGTCATATAATAAATTCCATAGATTTCTCCCTGCGATACTTCACTTCCGCTCAGTATCTTGGTCGAAACGACGCGCATATTGGGGAAGACAAAGGAAAAGGCGCGAAAAAAACGCCGAAAAAGCAGCGTTTTTTTCGCGCCTTTTCCACCTCTACTCTCTAATACCCGTCATTCCGTAGCAAATCACGGAGCGATAGCGGAGTGATGCAGTGAGGAATCTTTTAGTTACAACGAAAAATGGAGCTAAAACTAATCTGATTTGGGCAGGTAAATAATTATTTATTCCTAAATAATAAAGATCATCGGGTGGGTATCAGAAACCGGGTTTCAATAAATAAAAAAAACCTTAAGCAAAAAGATTCAATTCATTTCGCTTAAGGTTTCAACTAAGAGTATTAAACAAACACCCAATTGAGACTACTGGTTATTCGCTTTTAAAGTTAAGCGAAGCAGAGTTTATGCAATAACGTTTTCCGGTGGGTTTTGGGCCATCATTAAACACATGGCCGAGATGACCGCCACAGTTGGCGCAAACCACTTCATCACGAACCATCCCGTGACTTTTATCCAGGCGGATTTCCACTTTGTCTTTCAGCTTAGGCTCCCAGAATGAAGGCCAGCCACATCCGGCGTTGTATTTAGTATCCGACTCAAACAAGGGTTCACCGCAAGCCGCGCAATGATAGGTCCCCTTTTTGTAGTGGTCATCATATTTTCCCGTATACGGTCGCTCCGTTCCACTTTCCCTTAAAACATGGAACTGCATGGGCGTCAATTCCTGTTTCCATGCACTATCCGGCTTTTCTGCCGGGAATTTATCCTTTTTATCTGCCATAGGTCTATCGTTTTGTCCGCATGCTGTTATTACCAGCATTAAATTCAACATAAAAATAATTCCAACTTCTCTCATCGTCCTTAATTTTGGTAAATAACAGAAACTTCTTCTAAAATGTTTTGCAAAGTGAGTTTTAAGGATAGAAAATTAACGGTTACCAGTAAAAAGGCCCGGCATATATTGTTGCCAGGCCTTTCAGTGAGTAATTCATTAGCTGTCAGTTAACTGGGAGTTACCTCAGAATTTGAATTAATTATTGCTTCTTATAGTAATCGGTACTCTCAAATATCTTATCAGCGGATTTAGCGATAAAGCCTGAGTAAAGATTTCCATCTTTATCCTTGTAACGTTTTGCAAATTCGTAATAGGTAACCGGAACTTCATACTCTCCCTCTTTAAAGGGGCGTTTCTGGATAGCTGCCTTCGTACTGGATTGCTCGAGGAGCTGCCCGGGAGTTCCTTTAATTTCTCCACCGGAATCGTTGAGCGCAAAACCTTTGTCTTTCAGGTACCGGTTAACTTTTTGCATCGTATCCAGCTTATCCAAATGTGTAACACTAACGGTGAAATGGTTTGCCCTGAATCCGAATAGATACAGCCATGCGGCATATTCCGATTCCTCACGCAGCTTTTGATAAACTTCGTAAGATGGGAATTGCTCCCAGGTATTTCCTGAATAGAGGAGCTCCTCGGTGGTTAAGATATTCCTGGGTATTTTATCAACACATGCTTTAGCTGTTTTTTGCAAGTATTTGCTAAAATCACCGGTTTTCAGTTGTGAGATAAAAACCCTGGGTGCATCTTTGAAGGACTTGTGTTCATAATGCTTGGCATACAGATGCTTTTGCTCGAAATGATAGTCTCCTTTAAATTCATAACCGGCATTGAGAAACCATTTTCCCAGGACATCCACATTCACTCTTTCATCATCAAAACTCCTGAATGCAATGTGGTCGTTTACAATGTCTTTGCCTTCTTCTTTTTTAAATAAATCGTGAATCTTTTGTGCGTCAGGATTATTGTGAGTGTAGTCGTCCCACAGCCGGTCAAAAATTCTTTGTGCTTCTTTCATGTCATTATTGATTTTGGTTTCACGTTGGAACACACAAACGATTGCGAAAGTTCATTTCATACCTAAAGCCTGAATAATTCGCATGGATGTTTTTTTTGCCCAACCGATGCTATCATTAATATTTCACATCACCAATTCACCGGTTTTCAGGGAGCTTAACAAATTTTAACACAAATAAAAATGGCTTTAGCCTGTCACATGCTAATTTTGTGAGCAACAAAAAAATCAAAACTTAAGATGGAAGCGGACATTAAAGCATTGAACGAAAAGATAAAGCAGGAGAGTGCTTTTGTCGACATGCTAAACATGGAACTCGACAAGGTCATCGTGGGACAAAAGCAGATGCTTGAGCGCTTATTAATAGGCTTGCTAGCCAACGGGCATATTTTGCTGGAGGGGGTTCCCGGGCTGGCCAAGACACTTGCCATAAGTTCTCTCTCGGGAGCTATCAATGGAAAATTCAGCCGGATTCAATTTACCCCGGATCTTCTGCCAGCCGACTTGCTCGGTACCTATATTTACAGCCAAAAAAAGGAAGAGTTTTACGTCAGGAAAGGCCCCATTTTCGCCAACTTCATCCTGGCCGATGAGATAAACCGGTCCCCGGCGAAAGTACAAAGTGCATTGCTGGAGGCTATGCAGGAGAGGCAGGTAACCATAGGCGATGAAACGTATCCACTGGAAGAACCGTTTTTGGTGCTAGCCACTCAAAACCCGATTGAGCAGGAAGGGACTTATCCGTTGCCTGAAGCCCAGGTCGACCGTTTTATGCTTAAGGTAGTGATTACCTATCCGAAGAAAGAAGAGGAAAAGACCATACTGCGAAATAACATCACTAATACTTTCCAAACCATCAGCAAAGTGGTAGATCCCGATCAAATCCTTAAAGCCAGGGAAGTCGTCAGGGAAGTATATCTCGATGAAAAGATTGAAACCTATATTACTGATATTGTTTTTGCTTCGCGGTTTCCTGCTGAGTATAACCTGAAGGATTTTGAGCATCTGATTAGTTATGGGGCTTCGCCAAGGGCAAGTATTAACCTGGCCCTGGCAGCTAAAGCTTTTGCTTTCATCAAGCGCCGCGGTTATGTTATCCCTGAGGATATCAGAGCTGTGGCTCATGATGTGATGCGTCATCGTATAGGGCTGACCTATGAGGCCGAAGCAGAGAATATGACAACCGAAAACATCATTAGTGAGATATTAAATACCATAGAGGTACCATAATCCATAAGGAGGATATTTTGGAAACCAAAGACATACTCAAAAAAGTCAGGAAAATAGAAATCAAAACACGGGGATTATCCAATCAGATATTTGCCGGAGAATACCATTCAGCCTTTAAAGGCAAAGGAATGGCTTTTAGTGAGGTGCGGGAGTATGCTTTTGGCGATGATATCCGAAACATCGACTGGAATGTCACGGCTCGTTTTAATCATCCCTATGTGAAGATATTTGAAGAAGAGCGGGAGCTTACCGTGATGCTGCTCATCGATGTTTCGGGGTCCAACGAATTTGGAACGCAGGCCCGCCTCAAAGAGGACATGATTACGGAAATTGCAGCCGTCCTCTCATTTTCTGCGATTAACAACAACGACAAGGTAGGTGTCATCTTTTTCAGCGATAAAATAGAGAAGTTTATCCCCCCGAAAAAGGGTATTTCACATATTTTGAGGATCATCAGGGAATTGATTGATTTCAGGCCCGAGAGTCAGAAAACCAATATCAGTGAAGCGCTCAGGTTTTTTACCAATGTTATCAAAAAGCGAAGCACCACCTTTATTCTTTCTGATTTTCTTGATAACGGGTTTGACAATGCATTAAAAATAGCTTCCCGGAAACATGATTTATCGGCTATCAGGATTTTTGATACGCGTGAAACCACCCTTCCTAAAATGGGTATTGTGAAGTTTTTCGACAAGGAGCAGGGAAAAGAGGTGTGGATTGACACCAATGACCGCAAAGCGAGGACAACCTACAATAAGTGGTGGGAGCAGAAAGACCGGGAACTGCGTGATTTATTTGCAAAAAGTGGTGTGGACGAGGCCATAATCCGAACAGACAAGGATTACGTTCCACCCCTTGTAAACATGTTTAAACGACGTGAGGCAAGAAGATAAGATGAAGCACACGATTAAAGCCATAATAGCGCTAATCATGCTACTCCAGGTTTCAGGAGCTGCGGCTCAGAAAGCTGCAGCGCACCTGGATTCAACCGCGATATTGATCGGTGACCAGGTAGGCCTGCACCTTGAAGTAAGGGTTCCTGCCGGGAAAAAGGTGATGTTCCCCAATGCGATGGATACCGTCACCAATAAGATAGAAATCGTTGAGAAGTCAGCAGTAGATACAACCTACACTGCTGATTCTATGACGGTAAAACAACAACTTACTGTTACTTCCTTCGATACGGGTTACCTGGCTATCCCTCCCTTTAAATTCGGCTATGGAGCTAAAGAAATTGAAGATACTCTTGAAAGTGAGCCGCTTTTGCTGCGGGTTAACCCTGTAAAGGTAGATACGACCCAACCGATAAAAAACATTAAAGGCCCTATGGAGGCGCCTGTAACCTTTGCCGAGATGCTGCCCTGGATATTGGGGGCGCTGGCCTTACTTTTAATTTTATTAGCTCTTTGGTATATCCATAAAAAGCGAAAGGCAAACAAGCCGGTACTTCAACCGCGACCTAAGCCAAAAGAACCGCCTCACGCTGAGGCTATGAAAGCTCTGGAATCGCTAAAGCAAAAGAAATTATGGCAGAATGGAAAGATAAAAGCGTATTACACGGAGCTCACACACATTCTGCGCGTTTATATAGAGAGGAAGTTTGAAGTGCCTGCGGTAGAATCTACGAGCCAGGAGGTTTTAGAAGAATTGAAGCAATTCGGCATTGATCGTGATGTTTATGATAATCTGAAAGAATGCCTTGAAACGTCCGACATGGTTAAGTTTGCAAAAATGGAACCATTGCCGGATGAACACGAAAGAAGTTATAATGCCATTTATGCTTTTGTAAATCATACGAAAAACTACGGGCTTGGCCTGAATAGCGGAGAAAATACGGGGGAAGTAAAAGAGCGCCATGTGGAATAACATTGAATTTGCTAAACCGGAATTCTTATACCTGCTGGGTTTTATTCCTCTGCTGGTAGCGTGGTATATCTACCGTCGCAAAAAATATCAGGCATCGCTGCGCGTATCTACCACAGGATTTTTGTCAGGTATGACTAAAAGCTGGCGGATATATCTTCTTCATGTTCCTTTTGCTCTGAGAATGCTGGCTATAGGCTTTATTATCCTGGCTTTTGCCCGCCCGCAGTCAAGCACCCAAAAAAGAGATGTCAGCGTAAGGGGCATCGATGTGGTGACTACGTTGGATATTTCTAGTAGCATGCTTGCCGAAGATTTTATACCAAACCGCCTGGAAGCGGCCAAAGATGTAGCCTGGGATTTTATTCAGGGAAGACCTAATGACCGCATCGGGCTGGTGATTTTCAGCGGGGAAGCTTTTACACAATGCCCGCTAACCACCGACCACAGTGTTATAAAAAATCTTTTTGAAGATATTGAAAGCGGGATGATAAAAGACGGGACAGCTATAGGCGATGGACTGGCAACAGCAGTGAACAGGTTGAAAAACAGCAAAGCCGTTAGTAAAGTGGTGATACTTTTAACGGATGGCGTTAATAATAGAGGCTCGCTCGATCCGGTTTCTGCGGCTGAAATTGCCGAAATGTTCGGGGTAAGGGTTTATACCATTGGAGTTGGATCGGAGGGAACAGCGCCCTACCCGGTGCAGGGGATGTTTGGCAAAACCTATCGCCGGCAAAAGGTGGAGATAGATGAAGAACTTCTTCAACAAGTAGCTGATATGACGGGAGGAAAATATTTCAGGGCGACGGACAAAGAAAAACTTAAGGCGATTTATAATGAAATCGATAAGCTGGAGAAGTCAAAAATCGATGTGACGGAATTTCAGGAAAAATCGGAAGAGTTTTTTCCTTTTGCCCTGGCAGCATTTTTGTTGATATTTTTGGAATTTTTATTAAGGAATACAGTGTTAAAAACGTTGCCATAAACCATGAATATTATCAGACTTGAAAATATTGAATATTTGCATCTGTTCTGGGTGATAGGCGGAATGGTTGTTTTGTTTTGGCTTGGAATGCGCTGGAAAAAGCGTTCGCTAAAGCGTTACGGCGATATGTCGGTATATAAGAGCCTGGTTCCGCGAATGTCTTTTGCCAGACCGCGTTTCAAGTTCATCCTGTTCATAGTAGCAACGGCCTTTTTAATCATGGGGATAGTTAATCCGCAAATTGGCTCGAAACTGAAGGAGGCTGAGCGGAAAGGAGTTGACCTGATGATTGCACTGGATGTGTCAAACAGTATGAACGCCCGCGATATAAAACCCAGCCGCCTCGACCGGGCTAAAAAAGCTATCTCAAAATTGATAGACCGCCTCTCGGGCGACAGGATAGGGATTATTGTTTTTGCAGGGCAGGCTTATACTCAGCTGCCCATAACCACGGATTATTCGGCAGCAAAATTGTTTTTGTCAAATGTAGATAGTGACATTGTCCCCACACAGGGCACGTCGATAGGGAATGCCATCGATTTAGCGATGGACTCCTTTACTGATAACGACCACAGCAAAGCGATAATAGTGATTACGGATGGGGAAAACCATCAGCAAGATGCCCTGGAAAAAGCAAAAGAGGCTAAGAATAAAGGCATAATGGTTCATACGATAGGTATGGGATTACCCAACGGAGCCCCCATACCTGTTTACAAAAACCGACAAATGCAGGGGTTTAAAAAAGATAACCAGGGCAATACCGTGGTGAGTAAGCTAAACGAACAACTGCTGAGTCAATTAGCTGACGCCGGAAGTGGAAAGTACGTGAGGGCAAATAATACAAAAGCCGGATTAAATGCTATTTTTGACGAGATCAATGCGATGGAAAAAAAGAAATTTGAAACGAAAACCTATGCTGATTATGAAGATCGGTTTCAGTATTTTTTGGCAGTAAGCCTGCTGCTTTTTATCATCGAAGCCATCATGGTGAACAGGAAAAGCAAATGGGCTGATTCGATTAAGCTTTTTCAGAAATAAGACAGGAGGTATGCTATGAAATATAAACTTTATGTTAAGGTAATTTTGGTGCTCGTGAGTATCTTTTCAACTGCATATGCCTCAGCACAAAATCCCTCTAAATATATCCGGGAAGGAAATGATCTTTATGAGAATAAGAAATTTAATGAAGCAGAGACGAGCTACCTGAAAGCGCTGGAGACTGACTCAACCGATATCCGCGGCTTGTTTAACCGGGCTGATGCGCTATACCAGCAGGAAAACTACAGCGAGGCTGGGCAGATATTCAATAAGCTTACCAATAAAGCACTTTCTGAGAATGACCAGGCCAGCATATGGCACAACCTGGGAAATACGATGCTGAAAAGCAAAAAATACAAGGAAGCTGCACAGGCTTATAAAAACGCCCTGCGCAAGGATCCGGCAGATATGGACACCAAGTATAACTTGTCTTATGCATTGGAAAAATTAAAAGAGCAGCAGAAAAAGCAGCAGAACAAAAACAAGGACCAAAACAACAAAAAGCAGGATAAGCAAAAGGAGAAACAGAAAGATAAACAGGATAAACAGAAAAATAAAAAGAAGCAGCAGCAGGACAAAAAGGAACAGGATAAAAAGCAAAAGCAAAACAAGCAGGACAAAAAAGAAAAGGGCGATCAGAAAAAACAAAAACAGCAGTCACAGCCTCGTAAAATATCAAAACAGGACGCTAAAAGAATGTTGCAAGCGTTAAAAAACAGCGAGAAGAATACGCTGAAAAAGCTCAAAAAGAAAAAGGCAAAGGGACAGGAAGTGGAAACTGAAAAAGACTGGTAGTAAAATATTCTTTATGAAAAAGATAGTTGTCATAGCATTTTTAATAGGTCTTATTCTCCCGGCATTGGGGCAGGATGATGTTCAGTTTGAAGCCAAAACCAAAACGCCTGTACGTGTTGGAGAGCGCTTTAGGATGACTTTTAGCGTTAATGCAGAGGGAGCGAACTTTATGCCTCCGGACTTCAAAAACTTCAGGGTCCTCTCCGGCCCTAACCGCTCCTCCCGCTCCAGCATTCAGATTATTAACGGAAAAGTGACCCGGTCAGTAAACTACGAATACTATTACACGCTTGAAGCCACTAAGGAAGGGGTTTTCGAAATAAAACCGGCAACTATAGAGGTAGAGGGAAAAACATATAAGAGCAATTCAGCTAAAATACGCGTTGTATCCGGCCAGCAACAGGCACAGGGAACCGCCCGGCAGAGCAGCCCCAACCGGCCTGCTAACAAATCTTCGCAGGGAGGACTGGATAGTGATATGGCTTTTCTCAGTGCGCAGGTGGATAACAAAACCCCTTATCAGGGTGAGGAAGTGATAGTGACTTATAAGCTATATTACCGTGTTGATATTGCCGATTATGGAATCGCCCAGTCACCATCCTATCCGGGATGCTGGTCGCAGGACCTGACCAATGATAACCGGCAGTCAGGCCGCTATACTGAAACCGTTAACGGAAAGCGCTACTATGTAGCGGATATTTTTAAGGAAGCCATCTTCCCGCAACGCTCCGGAAAGATTGAATCCCAGCCGATGCAGTTTAAGATTGTGGCCAGGGTAAAAAAACAATCGCGCGATCAGCGCAGGCGCGATCCTTTTGAAAGTTTCTTTGACAGCCAGTTTGGGTATAAGACGGTGGAAAAAACCCTGGAGTCCAACGCTTTGACCCTTAACGTTAAACCGCTTCCTGAAGCTAATAAGCCGGCTTCTTTTAAAGGGGCTGTAGGAGATTTCTCCTTCTCATCGTCAATCGATAAGCAGAACGTGCAGGCTAATGATGCTATCAACCTTACTTTTAAAGTCCGGGGCAAGGGGAATATTAAACTGATTGATCCACCCGATATAGCTTTTCCGCCGGATTTTGAGGTGTATGATCCGGAAGTTGACCCCGTGGTAAATACCTCCAGCTCCAGAGGGGTGTCAGGAAGCACAACGTTTGATTATACAATCATTCCAAGGGTTCCGGGAAAATTTACTATTGAGCCGGTGGAGTTCTCGTATTTCAACACCAAAGAAAAACGGTATGTTACCGAAACCTCTTCAGCATATACCATCAACGTTTCCAAAGGGGCGGCAAACCAGGGAGATGTGACCTACAATGCGCCCTCGCAGGAGGAAATTCAATACCTTGGAAAGGACATACGTTTCATTTATACGCAACCCTTCTCCCTCCGGGAGGCAGGGAAATATTTTTACGCCAGCAAGCGTTTTTATCTGTCTCTCATTATTCCGCTGGTAGTTTTTGTTGTACTTATCCTGCTGGTGAGATATTACAGGAAGCGCAGTGGTAATGTCGCGCTGCAAAAAGAGCGAAAAGCTACCCGCATAGCGCGCAAAAGGTTGAAAAAATCCAAAAGCCTTATGAAAGAGAAAAAATCAGGCGCTTTTTATGAAGAGCTGGCAGATGCGATGTGGGGATACATCTCAGATAAATTTAATATTCCCCAGTCGCAGCTCTCCATGGATACCGTGAGGGAAAAACTTGAAGAGAAAAATATCGGCAAAGAAATTATTCAGCAATTTATTGAGACGCTGGAAGAGTGTGAGTTTGCCCGCTTCGCCCCGGGAGATAAGGATAAGAGAATGGAGGAAATTTATCATAAAGCGCATGAAGTAATAATAAAAACTGAAAAACAGCTTAAGTAGGATGAAAAAGACGATTTACATACTTTTTCTTTTAATGATTGCATTAGCCGGTGTGCAGGCGCAAAAAAGGCAGGCAATTATTGACACGGCGAATGCGGCCTACAAGAACAACAATTACACCAGGGCGATAACACACTATGATTCTGTCATAGCCCAGGGGTATGTTTCATCCGAATTGTTTTATAATCTGGGAAATGCTTACTTTAAAAAGCAGCAGCTGGCCCAGGCTATTCTTTATTATGAAAAGGCCCTTAAGTATGACCCGGGTAATGAAGATGTAAGGCACAACCTTGAAATGGCGCGGCAAATGACAATAGATAAGATTGACCGTGTGCCGCAGATGTTTTATGTCCGCTGGTGGAAGAGTATTTATAACTTCTTTTCCGCTGACACCTGGGCGCAGATTGTTGTGGGCGCTTTTATACTGACTTTAGTATTTATTGCTTTATTTTTATTGTCAGGACGCATTGTTATCCGTAAAGGGGCTTTTTATACCGGACTGATTACATTGCTCATCACTATATTTTCTTTTTTTGTGGCAGCTAAAAAACATCATGATTTTACCCATGATAAGGCCGGGATAGTATTTAATCCTTCTGTCACTGTTAAAGGATCGCCGGATGAGCAGAGTGTTGATCTTTTTGTTATTCACGAAGGAACGAAAGTCTATATTCAGGATAAGCTGGGAGATTGGTATGAGATTAAGATAGAAAATGGAAGTATTGGCTGGATAAAAAAAGATTCTATCAAAGTAATCTGATTCTATCCTCAAACCCGAGATAATTCTTCCATAAGTTTTCTCTTTCCCAATTGATGACTATTTTCGTGCATAAATTTCTCATTTATTAAAATGACCAAACCGATTCTTATCTATATCGTTATTCTTTTTTTGGCAATCCCATCCTGTCGAAAAGATATTCATCCGCTGGTTCCAGGGGGTGTGAGAAATACTATAAATAATTCCGGCAACAATTATATAGAATTTGTAGAAGCTATTTCAAACTATAAGGATAGCGGGGATAGTTTAAAATTGCAATCTCTTTATTTTTTGATAAGTCATATAAACGAGCATGGAATAAAAACTTATCTTCTTCAGGATAATGACGGACAGCTCATTGATTATAATATCACTGAATTTGATTCTTATCCTGATATCCTTCAATACAAAGATTCTATAAGGCAACAGCGGGACTCTTTACATTTTATAAGGCATTATTTTGGCCCTGATAAATATGTGATGACAGCAAAGCAGCTCACCACTCATCTTGAAAAATCTGTAAATACATGGCAGAGTAATAGCTGGTCAAAAAATTACTCTTTCAGTACATTTTGTTCTAAAATATTGCCTTACAGGCTGAATGATGCCCATTTTGACTCTCTTTATTTTCAAAAGGATTTTAAAGCAGCATCTGAGTTTAATTATTCAACAGGAAATGTTTTTGATATGGCCGAACAGGTAATGAGAAGTATGGAAGGAAAAGTGCGCTTTGATAAGCGATTTATTGAGCACCCTACCGACAGGCAGTTATCGTGGGAAGAATATAATCAGGAAGGAAGAACGGAAGATGCTGCTGGCCTTGCAGTAAATGTGCTTCGAAGTATGGGGATTGCTTCCGCCATTGACTACCTGCCTTTTCCGCGGGAAAGTGGAAAGTATGCAGATTATTGGGTTGTTGTCTGGGATTCGACGGGAAAGAAAAGAGCCTATTATCCCTTTGACAATATCCTGGAAAAGCCCGTCAGGCCGGTAAAAGTTTTCAGACGCTCCTTTGATAGCTACAACAGGCCGCTTCCTGACGATTCAATATATCGGTTGCTTAAGTATCAGCATCTGAAATATGGAAAGTACCGGGACGTAACCGCCGAATACCTTAAAACTGTCTCATGGAGAGTAACTCCCCGTATGCTGGGAGAATTCGACAAATTTCAACCTATAGTACTTGCCGTGAGAAAAAATAAAAGCTGGTTGCCTGTCGACTGGCGTTATTTTACAAAGCGCCATCTTTTCAGAGAGCTTAAACCCGGTGAGCATTATGCTTTACTGAGTCCTGATGGCAGGGTTTTGATGGATACTGTTTTAAATGCATCCCCTGATAGTCAAGAGTTTTGATGCAAAATAAAAAGCGCACCGGATGAAGCCGGCACACTTATTAAAGTAAAAATTTATAGTTAGCCGATTCTTTTTATCACAGGTTAAGCTTTTTCCTGATATTCTCCGGAAGGGCATCTTTGTGCACCATAATAGCTATGGTATTTCTTCTTACAAAAGAGTCCGACATATTCAGATAGCCTCCCTTGTCATTGCTGTCATCATTCCATGAATTCTTGGTCACATAATACCTTGTTCCATTCTGGTCTTCTACTATGCCGGTAAGATGCATCAAGTGATCATCGGTAGCCTGATGAGATTCAAATGCTCGCTGGCGGTCTTCCTGATCTATGTCTTTTTCCTTTACCGGAGCTTCAAAACTGTAAGCTTTTTCCAGCTTTTCTTTCTCCGAGAGTTCTTCCCAGCGGGCGCGCTCTGTTCCTTCAAAAGCCGAGGCTTCTACTACAGGAACAATAGCTACCCCCTTGCTGTGAGAGAACCCTTTTTCGCTTACATCACCATCCCAGCAAACGGAATAGCCGTTTTCGAGTGCGTTATCCATAATCGCCATTAAATCTTTTAACGGAACGTTGTAATAATCCGAGTATGTCCAGTTATCCGGTAATTCCAGGCGGAAAGGGGTGTAAAAATCATGATGGGTGTAGGAAGTGATTTCAACGTAATCGTTGGTGTTTAATTCGATATTTTTAGCAAAGGACTTTGGAGTAAAAGATTCCCCATTGTATTTGAAGTTTTCAGGAACCTTTCCCAGGTATTCATCTAAAGTAGATTTAATCACATTCATCCATGAGGGATTAATTTTTCCTGCCTTGTTTTTTGCAACTACATCTACCTGAGCTTTTAGCAATGCATTCAAAGCGCTGTGGTTATGTTTATCCAGGCCATATTCCAGGCCGCCATAGGCTTTTTCAGTTGTCATACCTTTTTCCGCCAGGGTATACATAACATCATGAGCCTGTCCTCCCGGACTGAAATTTACTGCACCATGCATTTGGATATAGTTGCGGGCTTTGTCGAGATAAGCATCCCTTACAAAGAACATTTCGGAAATATCCACTGCAGGATTGCCCATACGCATTATTTCGGTCTCAAGGAAAGAGGCTGCAGCAAAGCTCCAGCATGTACCCGAGCGATGTTGATCCTTAACGCTGGTGGTGGGGACTTCGGCTATGGTTTTGAATTGATAGGATGTATCGGCATCATTCTGTGCTAGTGCATTGATTACCAATAACAATCCAGTTGTCAGAGTAAAAATTTTTTTGAAATTAGTCATGTCAGTTGTTTTTATTAATAGTTTTTGACAAATTTAGAAAATGAAATTTTTTCAACAGATTTTTTAACATAAATCAATAGTGTCCGGGGAAAATACCTCTAATATAAAGATTTCTCGCTTCATATCGATTGTTATCGGTATAAACCACGAAATGACAATTAGTTATGAGTTTTGGACTGGTGAGATCGGTTTTGCGGCGGTACCGCCGCAAAACCGATCTCACCAGTCCACCACATTCACTGTATCTCTTGTCATTTCGAGCGTAGCGAGAAATCTCCCTGGGTTTTACCGGACACCAATTAACATAAATAAAAAAAATTTTATCAAATTGAGGAATCAGTCGATCAACATTCAGTTTCTTATCTGGCAATCTCTTTTCTCCCCATTAAGGGGACACTTCATTAAATCGCTGCTTAAAAATTTATTATGTGGTGAAATGCCGGGGCATAGAGCAACCATTATAAAAGCTGCTTTGTCGTAAATAAAGAAAATTACAGCAGAGTTTTGCCCTCGATTGGGAAAACTTATTTAATTTAGTAACTTTGGATAATTGTAGATTAAAATCTACATTTGTTGTCAAATCGGAGATGCAAGGAAAAGAATACAAAATAATCAAACATTACTCATATGAAAGGTAAAAATTTACTCTTAAATCTATTTGTTCTTTTGATGGGAATTACTTTTTCGGTAACGGCCCAGGAAAGTAATCGCTCTGATAAAGAGCACATGACTTACATGGAGAAAGCCAGGGTGAACCAGCATACCGGGGTAGTAGCTCCTGCGGATGTTTTGGCAGCCAGAAAACAACTCAAAAAAGTCAATCAAAACCGGGCTCTTGGGCTGGATTGGATTGAAGTAGGACCCGATAATTACGGGGGACATGTTTCCTCTGTCCTGCTTGATAACCAGGATGAAACTGGTAATACAATTTATGTTGGTGCTTTTACCGGCGGAATCTGGAAGAGTGCCGACGGAGGATTGATATGGCAAAAAATAAATACCAGTGAGCAGAATCTTTTTGTTTCGGACTTCGCGCAAGCCGATGATGGAACGATATATGCCGCCACCGGAATAAAAGGCGCTTACGCCGGACAAGGTATCTATAAATCCACAAATGGAGTGGATTTTACCCGAATTGGTTCAACGACTCCCGCTGTTGATGATACGGATGCCTGGTCGTACATTTCAGATATTGAAATAAAGGGTAGTAAAATCTTTGCTGCAACAAACACCGGATTAATGATTTCGCCGGATGGAGGGGATTCCTGGAATCAGGCTTCTACCGAAGAAGGAACCATTGACGGCTTTTGCCATGATGTGGCTGTAACCAATGATGATGTCGTTTTTACCTCTGTTGAAGGAACATCCTATCGCTCAGAGACCAACGCTGCGGGATTTGTTTCTGTTTCAGGTAGCGCAGATACGCTGGTTCCCTCTGATATGGTGAAAAAGGTCATTTTTGCAACCGCCCCAACCGAATCATCCAAGGTATATGCTTTAGCTACCAATTATTCAGGATATATGGTGGGTGTTTACAGCTCATCCGATGGCGGGATTACCTGGAGTCTTATCGGCCCGGGAACAGAGGGAGAAGACCTTTTCTTTCCCTTCTTTAATCCGAACGATCCTGATGAAGGAACGGCAGATCAGGGATCAAATATTATCGTGTCACCCACCAATCCGGATGAGGTCTACGTTGGCGGCACCCAGCTTTTCAAGGGTACGAACCCCGGGGACGGCGGCTATTATACCTGGGAAAAAGAGTTTTTTGCCGTGATAAACATAAATAGCATAAGTTTCAGGAGCTCGGGAGAGTATTTTATGGGTACGAACTCCGGCTTGCTATCCTTTAATCAAAATGAGAATGCAATCAATTCTTACAATAATTATCTGAATATCTCAAGTTTTAATGGGGTCTCTCTGGGCGTTGATGAAAAATTGCTTGGCGCAGAAGATGGTTTCGGAATATTACATTTTCCACTTGAAGGAGTTGATAATAAGCACAGCGCTGTGACCATCCGCACAGGACGTGCCGGGTTGATTGAGCGGTCGTTTATCAACCATAAAACAATTGTCCTCGGGCTGCAAGCTACTACCGGCGGTGGCGGGGAGAATATGTTTCGCAGCCGCGACCTGGGAGCTTCATATGCCAACAACTTCCTCATTGAAGATGTTGGTTCTACCGGCGGAGATTATGACGCGGATTTTGTTCAGTTCACTCTCTGGGAGTCGCTGAATAATCAACAAAGCCGCGATTCTGTAACATTCATTGCCGAGTCACAAAGCTACAATGCCGGGGATGTCATTACTCTTCGAAGCAAGGCAGAAGATTATCCTTTTGAATATACGCTTCAAAGTAACCTGAATCAGGGAGACTCGGTAAGGGTTAAAGATATTGTAAGCGGCAGGCTCTATGTGGCTGCTGAAGGTGATGGTAACGGTGCCGAAGTGTGGATGACAAATGAAATTCATGAATATGGCGAGCCCCTTACCTGGTACCAGGTGGCTTCCCTGGGAAGATATGAAGTGCCTTCGGCTATAACAACATCAAAAGATGGCGATTATGTATATGTCGGAACCGAACAGGGAACGCTTTACCGCCTGGGGAATTTGCTTGCCGCTCATGATGCAGCTACCGCTAATTACGACTCTTCACAATCGGTAGTGACCAGCGATACAGTTCTCCTTGAGGATGAACGTATGATAACATCGATAGCTACTGATCCCAATAATAACAATCATGTCGTTATTACGCTCGGGAATTATGGTAATGATCATTATGTTTTTGAAACCGGTAATATGATGGCTGCTGAACCGGAATTTGTAAGCTTGCAGAATAACCTTCCGAAAGCACCGGTTTATAGCTCCTTGATTGAAATGCATAACAGCAACCGTATTATTATAGGTTCTGAACTGGGGGTATTTGCCCTAGAAGGTAATTCCTGGACGGCTGAGCAAACCGGTGTAGGCGCCCTGCCGATAACGCAGCTGCGCCAGCAGACTCATCAATCTCAAACCAAAACAGCAATTAATGCCATAATCAATGGCGATACATCTTATCGCACCTACAAAGGAATTCAGAACAACGGGATGATTTACATGGCTACTTATGGTCGTGGACTATGGAAATCAGCAAACTACGTTGGAACAAATGAGGGACCCAGTACGATTAATCCATCAGGAACGTCATTAAGTCTTTATCCTAATCCGGTGAAAGATAAACTGACGGTAAATATCGACAGTGAGAAGAAAAAGGATTTAGATATCAGGATATATGATATCAACGGGCGGCTGGTTATGGCTCGTAACCTGAATGATTTTAACAGCGGAAAACTTATTCTGGATGTGCATACGCTAAAGAATGGTTCATACCTCATGCAAATGAACGACGGACGCAAATTACGCTCAGGGAAGTTTATGATTCTTAAATAGGATCGGGCAGCCCTTTGTCATCTCATAAAAAAGCCCTCCGGTTTCATGGAATAAACCGGAGGGCTTTTTAGTATTATAAAATGTTTTGCAATTTTCTGAGTTCCATGACAAGATATTGAATCAATAAATTCATCATCAACTCAAAGAAATGGCTTTTAAGATAACTAACAGGAGAATGCCTGCCGTAAGATAAAAACGGGTTTTATGATTTCTTGATCATGAGTGAAGCTAGTCCGGGCGATCGATTTGATATTTTTCTACGTTCCCATAAGCAGGACACTTCTCAGATGTCCGGCAGGATGAGAGGCTTAAAGCCAAAACAAACGCAACAACCACTGCAATAATTATTTTCTTCATAAGTAAGGTTTTAAGTTCAAACTAAAAATAAATATTTTTATTGTTATTCGCAAATGTATTTTTTTGTTGCCAAATAAGCAATTTCAAAAATAATAAAATGTCAGAAACAAAATTCAAAATAGACAAAAGCTGGAGTAAAAAGCTTGATGGCCAGCTTAGGGCGGAGTATTTCTCGGGGTTGTGGAAGTTTCTGGAAACAGAGAAAAAATCATATACTGTTTATCCCGTGGAGGAACAGATTTTTGCTGCTTTTAATGCGGTGGCCTTTGAAAAGGTGAAGGTGATTATCCTTGGACAAGACCCGTATCATGGTCCCGGACAAGCCAACGGCCTCTCCTTTTCGGTGAATAAAGGAATAAAAATTCCCCCTTCATTAAAAAATATTTTTAAAGAGATAAAAAGTGATGTAGGGGGCGCGATGCCTGAACACGGAGACCTGACCGGCTGGAGCCACCAGGGTGTTTTTTTGCTTAACGCTACCCTCACCGTAAGAGAAAAGCAGCCTCGCTCACATCAAAACAAGGGATGGGAGATTTTTACTGACCACGTAATAAAAACATTATCGGATAAAAGAGAAGGATTGATTTTTCTTTTATGGGGACGATACGCCGGAATGAAAGAAAATATCATTGATGCCTCCAGACACTATATTTTAAAGGCAGCTCATCCATCACCTTTTTCTGCACATCGCGGCTTTTTTGGATGTAAACATTTTTCTAAAACCAATGAAATTTTAAAACGTCTTGGCCGTAGTACGATAGATTGGAGCCTGAGCGAGAAAATTTATGAATAATAGCTACCTATTTTTATATTTAGATAATATTTTTTTTAACATTGCATTATAATAAATTAACATCGAACTTATGAGAAAAGTTACATTTTTATTTGTCATTACAATCCTATTTAGCAGCCTGCTGAGGGCAGGAGGGTTTCAAGTCGGTTTGCAGGGTCAGCGACAGACCGGCATGGGATTAATAGGTACAGGTTACTTCACAGGGCCTAGCTCTGTTTTTTATAACCCTGGAGCTATGTCGTTTCAGATGAGTAAATACAATCTTTCGCTCGGCATTAGTCCGATTATATCTAACGTGGCCTTCCGCTACGAAGAACCCTCATTATATGAAGCGACAACTGATAATCCGGTTTCCCTGCCGTTTAGTTTTTACGGCAGTGGTAAGATTACGGATAAACTAAGCGCAGGCTTAGGCGTTTATACCCCTTATGGAAGTTCTACCGTGTGGGGCGACGACTGGCGCGGCCGGCACATTATTCAGGATATTTCCCTGATGGCAATTTATGTTCAACCCACAGTTTCCTATAAAATAAGCGACAGGTTTGGAATAGGAGCGGGGTTTGTTTATGCATACGGTCAGGTGGAGCTCAATAAAGGCTTTCCACTCCAAAACAGCGATGGTCAGGAAGGGCAGATAAACATCGAAGGAACTACTAACAGTTTTGGCTTCAATGCAGGATTTTAT
>CAYFQK010000025.1:0-21577 GCA_964345255.1 uncultured Bacteroidales bacterium
TTATCACTTTTTTATAAGCCTCACCGATAACGAAGGATGGTCAGCCCAAAAAGGGTTGAGTATAAAAATGCTTCACCGGTAAATGCAGGGGTTTCCTGTTCGGTTTGAGCAGCGTAGCGGGTTTGAAAAACCGTGATGATTGTGTTGATTAGTTAATTAGTTGATTAAGTTAAATGAGTTGATTGGTAAAATGGTAAATATCCGGGTAGAGCAGGAAGGCAACGACCTGCTCTACCCGGAAATTAATAAAAATTTAATTAAACATCTATTAATCAACGTGCGCATCCTTCATTTCCTCGGATGCATACACTCCTTTATCTAATTTTTTCTTAACATCCTTAAATGCTTCAATAGTATAGTTTACGTCTTCCAAAGTGTGCATAGCCGTTGGAATCAATCTGATAAGAATAACTCCTCTGGGCACAACAGGATAGGCAACAAGCGAAGTGAAAATGTTATGCGTTTCACGCAAATCGAAAGCCAGATTGGTAGCTTCTCCAACGGTTCCTGAGAGGAATACGGGCGTTACAGGCGATTGGGTATTGCCCAGGTTAAATCCGGCCTCTTTCAGTCCTTTCTGCAACGCATTAACGATAGTCCACAACTTATCTTTTTGCTTGTTTCCGTTCAGCACGTATTCCATTCGCTTCATCACCCCTTTTACCATTGGTATAGGCAATGATTTGGCAAACACCTGTGAACGCATGTTGTACATAAGATAGCGTATCACATGTTTTTTACTGGCTACAAATCCGCCCACTCCTGACATTGATTTAGCAAATGTGGAGATATAGACATCAATATCATCCTGAACACCGAAGTGCTCGCCCGTACCGGCGCCACGCTCTCCCATTGTTCCAAATCCATGTGCATCGTCTACAACCAGGCGGAAATCATATTTTTTCTTCAGCTCTACCATAGTCTTAAGGTCTGCCAGGTCTCCCGACATTCCATAGACCCCTTCAGTTACCAGGATAACTCCACCACCGGTTTTTTCGGCGTAGTTGGTAGCATGCTGTAACTGTTTTTCCAGCTTCTCCATATCGTTATGCGGATAGACGAACCTTTTACCCATGTGCAGGCGGGCACCATCAATTATACATGCATGAGCCTCTGAATCATAGACTATCACATCTTTACGGTCAACCAAAGAATCGATTATAGACATTACACCCTGATATCCGTAATTAAGGATATAAGCTGATTCTTTATCCACAAAGTCGGCCAGCGTTGCTTCCAACTGGTTGTGATAACTGGTCTCGCCCGTCATCATCCGCGCACCCATTGGCATGGCTAACCCCCATTCTTTTGTTGCCTCTGTATCAGCGTCTCTTACTTCAGATAAATTACCGAGCCCAAGGTAGTTATTCAGACTCCAAACCAGTACTTCACGTCCCTGGAAGATCATTCGATTTGACATGGGACCTTCCAATTTTGGGAACATAAAATATCCGTGCGCCTTATCGGAATATTTTCCCAGCGGTCCCGGGTTTTTAGCTATTTTTTCAAATATATCCACAACTCAACTGTTTAGGGTTTTACATCTTTTTACTTTCAGCAAATTTAATAATATTTATTATTCAACAAAGGCCCATTTGATGAGTTTAACACAAACCAGTATTTAACAAAATAAACCATATACTTTCCATTTTTTAGCCGGGTCAATTTTACTCTGCATTTTCAGCGCTTTTTATTGCTATATTTCTCTTTATTCTTCCTGTAAAACACAGGTTTAACCAGCGAAGTATGGGTCTCCTGAGTGAAAAAATGAGTTGTTCCGGGCGGGATTTCTTCCTTTACACTACCCCCCTTCCATAACCCTTGCTGCAGCTAAGTGTTGCTGTGAATCTCTCCCCGCAGTGAATGGTTGTATATAAGGGTACGAATTTCCCTCCAGAGGGCTTATTTTAGAATGGCTTTTCAGGTTTTTTTATTTTTCTTTGCATTCAGTCGAAAAATAGTTTAATTTCATTTCTTATTAATAAAATCTCAGATAGTTAAATCAATGAATCAAAAAGTAGTTATTATTACAGGAGCTTCTTCAGGTATAGGAAGAGCTCTGAGTCAGTTATACGTAGATCGTGGTGCAAAAGTGGTTATGGCTGCCCGCAACGAGGAGAAACTCAACACCCTGGCAGAAGAACTTACCGTAAAAGGCGGGGATGTCTATCCTGTTAAAACCGATGTTAGTAAGGAAGTTGACTGTAAAAATCTGATTGACAAAACCCTTGAAAAATACGGCCGGGTAGACATACTCATTAACAACGCCGGAATATCAATGCGGGCCATGTTTAAAGATACCGATCTTGAAGTTATAAGACAACTGATGAATGTTAACTACTGGGGTACGGTACAATGCACTAAATATGCCCTGCCACATATCTTAAAACAAAAAGGGAGTATTGTAGGTGTAATATCCATTGTAGGCCATGTAGGTTTGCCGGCGCGAACCGGATATGCCAGCTCAAAATTTGCAATTCGCGGGTTCCTGGATACATTGAGAATCGAACATCTGAAAGATGGCTTGCATGTATTGGTGGCGGCACCGGGTTTCACCGAGTCGAACATCCGTAAAACAGCCCTTACCGGCGACGGAAATCAGCAGGGAGATACCCCGCGAAATGAATCAGGCATGATGACCTCAGAAGAAGTAGCCCAGCGCATAGCTAAAGCAATTGATAAACGAAAGCGAAGCTTAATACTCACCTTCACCGAAGGAAAACTAACTGTGTTCCTCGGGAAATTTTTCCCGAAATTACTGGACAAATTAACTTATAACCATATGGCTAAAGAACCAGATTCACCTTTGAATAACAACTGACCATGAAAGCTATTACCAACGAAATCAAAATCAGGCAGGGTTACGGCGCCCTGCGATTTGGCTCAACAATCGATTTAGCCGTCAATATCCTTGGATCACCAGACCAAATCGAAGAACTCGAAGGCCTGGATGATGATGTCTCTATGGCCTACATGTATGACGAAAACCACTTGGTGGCTTTTTTTGAGGGTATTGATAATAAAGTGCTGACCATTCTTGAAACACGAGATCCTGACTCCAGGCTTTTCGGGCAATCAGTCTTTAAGATGAACGAGATTGAAATACATCGCCTGATGAAAGATAAAGGCTTTCAGGAGCTCGAAACGGAAATACTGACATGGGGCGGTAAAAGGATGACCTTTGAAGACGCTAATGTCGATTTTTATTTTGAGAACGATAAGCTGGCCTCTGTCAACTGGGGGATGATGCTGGATGAAGGATTTACCAGCAACTAATCCTGCCCGGCCCGCGGATGATATTGTAAAATATTACGGCGCAGATAATTTCTGTCCAGGTGTGTGTATATTTCTGTGGTGGTGATAGACTCGTGGCCGAGCATTTCCTGAACAGCGCGCAAATCAGCTCCATTTTCAACCAGATGCGTAGCAAAAGAATGACGCAGGGTATGCGGGCTTACTTTTTTGCGAATCCCCGCTTTTTCCGTGTAATTTCGTATGAGGTAAAAGAGCATGGTCCGGGTTAGTTTGTTTCCCCGCCGATTAAGAAAAAGCACATCCCCGGCAGCTGGTTTTATGTCCTGGTGGTCACGGATTTCATTTTTATAAATCAGTATGTATTTTTCTGATTGTTTTCCGACCGGCACTATGCGTTCTTTATTTCCTTTTCCTTCCACCAGAACATACCCTTCACTGAGATAAAGATTGGAAATTTTCAGGTTTACCAGTTCCGATACGCGGAGGCCGCATCCGTATAGCGTTTCGATGATGGCGCGGTTTCTGGTCCCCTCAGGTTTACTTAAATCAATACTTCCAATAATCTTTTCTATGTCGTTCACGTTCAATACATCAGGCAGTTTTCTTGCAAGTCTTGGAGAATCTATCAGTTCGGCGGGGTTTTTCTCTGTTAAATTTTCCAGAATCAGGTAATTATAAAAAGATTTGATGGAAGAAATAAATCTTGCCTGCGAGTTCTCATTCATTCCCAACTCATTAGTCCATTCCAGAAACTTTTCAATATGTAATGCCTGTATTTCCGGTGGTTTTAGTTTATAATGTGTTTCATCCAGGAACCTGATAAACTTATTGATGTCCCGGATATAAGCCTGAATACTGTTATCTGATAGGCCTTTCTCCAGCTGCAGATAGCTTTTATATGATTTTATGTAGCCTTTCCAGCTCATTACAAATGAATGCCGTTTTCAAGAAATACAAAGTAGGCTGCTGCCAGGAAAAGCGCGGTAATAATCGCTTTATGATCCAGAAATATTGGGGGCGGTTTTTCATCCTGCCTGAAAAGCCGGGCATGCTGTCCGGTATTAAAGAGCATGATGCCGATGGTAAAGATGGCAGAATACAGGCTGGGAAGTTCGATGATTGGAAAATCGGGAAGCTTAAGGAGTGTAATAATTCCAAGCGCTGCCATATAGGGTAGAAGGATGTGAAACAAGTAAAGGTCTTTGAACGAATTTTCATCGTAATGATCCAGGTAAATGTTCCCGCTGAAAATAAACGCTTTACTAAAAACCAGGGCTGCTGAAGCGTAAAGAATTAGAGAAAGGACAATAATGAACAGCTTGCCTGTGTCTTTAATATACAGCCAGGCTAATGCATGATGAATGCCCTGCCCCAGCAAGCTCCCATACAATATCTCGCCCGTCATCCAGCTGAAAGCAATAAAACTTCCCCATAAGAAAAAAAGCTTTAAGTAACTCTTATAAATACTTGATTTGATGTAAACTGCAAAAAACAGAACGCTGATTAAAAATAACAGAAATATTTTGGAGGTAAAGACGACTATCACACTGTCGTACCACCAGTCCTGACTATCTGCCAGGAATTGAATGCCCTGCCGGCTAATAATAGAGGGTATATCGTAAAAACCGGCAAAGAGTCCCTGAAGAAAATTAACAAGGATAAATACCGAAATATAAGAAAGAACAATATAAGTCAGGCTATTAATGAAATACAGCGTTCTAAATGAAACAGAGGGCTTATTCATTGATTTGTTATATTTTGTATAGGACGAAAACTTTTACGGATTATTGCCCACTCGTTGGGATGATCATCAAAAAGTTTCATTATTCTGTCGCGGTGTTTGCTTAATTGATCTGATATTGCTGCAGCCGATTTTGGATGAGGTAATGCCCTGGCCAGGTTGTTGCTGGTAAGCTTCTGATTCTTTTCTTTTAATAATCTGGCCGTTTCTTCCATTTCATTGAGAATGGATCGCGTTTTTGTGTACCGCTGTTCCCTGATGCTGGTATTATCAGCAGTGTTTTGGGCGATCACCTCAGATGCCTGAATATCAGTATTCAAGTAGGAGTCTTCGATTATTATTTGTTTGGGAGACGTGTCGGCATGAAGCGTAGAGGCAAAAAATGCCGCTTTTTCAATAATGCCTTTTACATTGTTAATATCTCCTTTATAATTAAGCAATTTGTCCAGCGCTTCAGGAGATAGTCTGAATATCGTTTTGTATTCCTCCGATACTTCCTTCACATATTGGAGACATAGATCGGACAGGCTCTGCCGGTAGCGCCGGTGGGTATTGTCAAGTTCAGCTTTTAGTTCTTTATTTTCGTTGAGGGCATGCCGGGTCACCTGGTTCAATTCTATGAGCTTTTTCTGGTTTTCTTTATGCTCCTGAATTTGAGAATTTACAGAGTGATAAAGAAGATGAGCAATAATACTTTTAAGTTCCGTGGTTAGAGAACGATTATCCCTGCTCACTCCAAAATTGCTGGTATCGCCATTAAAAAAATAAAACAATAAATCGCTTTTCTGATCTGATTCATTAGGAAAACGCAGCAGCAATACGGTATTTTCAAGCTCCTCGAAAACTTCAATTGTTCTATCCTTTCTCTTCTCAATCTTAAAAGGGATATCTTCATGATGATACCAACTGATAGGACTTGATTTTTTTCTGAAAATCTCCAGTTTGTCCATGACCTCAACATCATCAATATCTTCAATACGCACCTCTTCTGCCTGACGGTGAGCTAAAGATATTTTAAGTAGCTCATCCTTTTCATCAAAATACACCGCCAGCACTTTCTCGATACTGGGAAGGGTATTATGGGCTCTTTCCAGCACATTTCTGATTGGTGATCCCGCAAATGAAAAGGTTTTGGCCATGCCCGCTGATTTTAATCCTGCAAATTTATTCGATTTTTAGCGTTTAAAGCTAATATTTTTAAGCTTATAAAGCAAAAAATTAAGAAAAAAAATTAAGCTTTAAGCTACTTTTAAGCCTTTTTAAGCTCGATCTTAAGGCCTTAATTTTAGCTTAATTATATACAGAATCAACTTAAAAATATTGCTAACGGGTGATTATAGAGTCTATTTTTGCTTATGTAATCGTCATTACTTAGAATAATTTTTAAGTATTAACATACATTCTAATTAAGCAAAATATACAGAACCATGAATAGTATTATCAAAGTGCAAGATCCGGGAAAACCACTGCCGAAAAACACGCTCAAACATCACCCGGCAAGAACACCCCAGGAAACAATTGAAAATGTAACTCCCACTAATGAACTTTTGCTTCAAGCGCTTAAAAAAATATTCAGATGGAAAACTATTATCATCCTGTGGAATTTTACGGCCCGCAAAATGGGAATGACTTCACCCAGGAAAAATTATCTTGAAAAATTCCAGGAACATCTCTATCATAAATTAGAGAGCTTTTTTGGTTATTAGAGATGTTATCCTAAGATATAAAATTGCCCGCCCTTTTTTGTCTCTTAATGCTTTATTTATATTTTTACCGCCTGTATCCTTAACTACTTAATCAACATTACCAAAGGTAAATGCTATGGGGCGTTACATGTTTTTTTTGCTATTTATTATTGGGGCTACATCGCTTGTTGTACGGGGGCAGGAAGTAATCACAACACAAGCAGAGCACGAGAAAAATGAAGGGGTTCTGCTGGTATGGGATTATAACCCAGAGAGAGACTCTATCATAGCTAACATTGCCGGAGCTGTTCAGAATACTGCACAGGTCTGGATTATCTATTATCCCGGCACAGCTCCCATGGACACCACAGAAATCAGGCAATACCTCTTAAATCAGGGCGTAGGTTATCATAACGTGGATTTTATGCCCGGCTGGACAGAAACTTTATGGATTAGGGATTTCGGGCCTTTTACAGCTTATGGCGATTTCGGTAACGGTATTGAACGTTACATCATGGATGCCGGGTATAGTGCTTACGGCAGACCTAAAGACGATTCCATCCCCTCGCAGATAGCGAATTACTGGAATATGCCCCTGGTGGACATTCCACTGGAATTTGAGGGTGGAAATATTTTGTTGGATGGACTAAAGTACGGCTTTACCAGTACCCGCGTGCTGGAGCAAAATCCCACCTATAGCGAGACGGCCCTGGCAGATATGCTTTCCGATTATTTTTCTACCGAAGATTTTATCTTCCTCGAGGAACTGGAAAACACCGGAGGCGGTATATGGGGGCACGTTGACATGTATATTAAGATTGTGGATTTTGAAACTATTATGGTTTCTGAGTATCCTGATTACGTTCCTGATTATGAATTGATTGAATCGATTGTTGATTCCCTTGAATCCCTGACGAATTATTTTGGTGAGCCCTACGAAATTGTAAGGATACCCGTTCCGCCTAATGCCGATGGTGAGTATCCCGATTCTCAGAACGATGAAATGCGCACTTACACTAATTCACTCACAATGAATGATGTGGTGGTAGTTCCCTCCTATGGGCTCCCGGAAATGGACTCCATAGCCAGACAGATATACAAGGAAACCATGCCAGGTTATGCTATCGAAATGGTGGATTCGCAAAACCTTACTCCGCTCTACGGCGCCATCCATTGCATCACCAAAGAAGTACCCCAGGAAGAGTTGCTAAGAATTATCCATAAAAAACTGGAAGGCCCCCAGCCTTATTCCACAAATAAAATGGTGTATTCTGCTTTTGAACATCAATATTCACTTGACAGCCTTAGGCTTTATTACAGGAAAAATGGGGATACAGCATTTTCAGCAACTGAAATCATCGAAGGAAATCCTGATTTTTTCGGGGTAATCCCTGAATGCGAGCCAAACGACACCATAGAATACTATATTGAGGCCTGCACTGATTCTGCCACTGTGAAGCAACCGCTTTCGGCACCAGAGGGGTATTACACTTTCTGGTTTAACACAGCTACAGGAAATCAAAGCCATGCAAATGAAGCCCGTGTCACCCTGGCCCCAAATCCCAGCCGCGGCGAATTTTATCTTAAAACAGAAGCCGCCAATGAACCCTCCAAAGTGAATATATATACCACTAAAGGAGAAATCATATATTCTGAAAACATTACGGGGAATAAAAGGGTTCGCTTAGCTAATACTATAAGTGAGGGGCTATATATTTTAGAACTTATCAGGGAAAGCAAACCGATTATTGTAAAGAAACTGGTTATTGACAGGTAATTCATGCCCATACAATTACTGACAAATGAAATTAAGTTTCCTTCGCCCAACCTGGCCACAGAAGAGGGCCTGTTGGCTATCGGAGGCGATTTAAGCGCCGAACGTTTAATGGAGGCATACAAAAATGGGATTTTCCCGTGGTTTGCAGAGGGAGAACCTATCTTGTGGTGGTCGCCCGATCCAAGGCTGGTGGTCTACCCCAAGGATTATAAACCAGCTAAAAGCCTGCGGCAAAAAATCAATCAAAAAAGATTCGAAGTAGCCAGTGATACTCATTTTGAGGAAGTTATCAAAGAATGTGCTAGCGCTTCCCGCAATGACCAGTATGGCACCTGGATAACACCCAAAATGGAACAAGCCTACATCCGGCTTCACAAGAAGGGGTATGCGCACTCAGTTGAGGCATACCAGAACGGAGAGCTGGTAGGTGGATTATACGGAGTTTCGATTGGGGGAGCTTTTTTTGGTGAATCAATGTTTTTTAAAATCAGCGATGCCTCTAAGATAGCATTTCATTACCTGGTTCAATTTTCCTTAAAAAAGAATTTCTTATTTATTGATGCTCAGCAGGATACTCCCCATTTAAGGCGTTTGGGCGGAGTATTGGTAAGCCGGAAGGAATTCTTATTTTTGCTCGGTGAAGCACTAAAAGCTCCGACAATCAAAGGAAAATGGAGTCTTAACAAATAATAATCAAATATTTATGAGCGTCGAACTCGAAGGAAAACTAGTAAAGGTATTACCGGAACAAACCGGCGAAGGGAGAAACGGGAGATGGAAAAGACAGGAATTTGTTATAGAGACAGAAGACAGATACCCGCGTCAAATACTCATTCAGCTGTGGAATGATAAAGCGGATTTGATTCATGATTACAAGGAAGGTGACAAGATAAAAGCCAGTGTTAATATAGAAAGCCGTGAAGTAAACTCAGGAAAATGGTTTACTAACATTAAAGCATGGAAACTTCAATCAGGAACCGGTAACAATGCCACACAAAGTAAATCCATGCCTGATGTGCCTATGCCGGGAGAGGATGAAGCTCCGGCTTCTGATAATAATTCTTCTGATAGTTTTGATCAGGGAGATGATCTACCCTTTTAGTGTCTTAATTTTTAAATTGCTGCTTTTTTTGGCATAAATTACAAATGACAAAAAACAAATTACAAATAAATTCCAAAGTAAAAAAAACAAATTCAAAACATTTCCAGAGAAGCGTTAGCTATTTTGACTATTTGTATTTTTGGTCATTAAAACTTGAGATTTATTTGTTTTTTTTGGCTTATCCAGGTTAGGGGCTGAACCATGATTTTTTTCCGAAGGCATGGGCGGGTTACCGCCTTTTCTCTTGTATCTCCCTCAATGCGAGTCGTTCCAACGACTGAAATAGCGCTTTTACATCCAATGATTTTTTTCAGTATGTATAGAAGCGCAATGGAAGGATTCGGGCGGGAATCTTTTGAAAAATTCTAACCGGCTCATTGTTTAGTAACTAAGTTTGGTATTTAATATGACACCTCAGATGAAAAATAATCTAAAAGGAATTATCCAGGCTTAACTCATCGTTTTAAATATCCAGAGGTCTGCTTTTAGTATTTGTGACAGGTCTAAGAAAATATATTCGACCTTAAATTTTCTCCCTCTGCCCATTTTTTAAATAATGCTTTAGATTCTTCCAGCCACTTTTCCATCTGGCTATTATCAGAAAAGGAAACGATACTAAACAGTATCTTGCGTGTTTCCGGCGTTACCATGGTCCGCTCACTGTCGCTGGTAGGACTGCCAAAGGGGCCTTGGTCATCACTGAATACAGGAAGGTTTTCCAGGTTTAAATCAAATTTACCGATTCCACGATACGTCTCACCCTCGGAAGCGATTCTGAAAGATAATTCATTACTTATTTTTGAAGCATCATAGAGGCAAATGCCAAAACCAGAACGAATAGACACAAGGTTAGTTATATCTACTGCATTGTTGATAAAATAAAGTCCTTTCCCCTGCACTATTCTTCGATGCAGCGCTTCTGAACTAACCCGGTAACGAGCCGGCTTTTTGCCAAGCATTTTATAAGCTTCGCGTGTGTCATGGATATGGGGTATCATAGCTATATCCTCCAGCTGCTCCTTATCGCCGATGGTTTTTGCTTCTGCGTTTAAAAGCTCAATCAATTCCTGTGGGCTGGGTTTTACTTTCACTTCTGCTTCTAAAGCCCCAATGGCAACATTGGTCACTTTATTTTTCAGAGCCGGTGATATTTTAATGTTTTTCATCAGTTCAGCTTTTTCACAAATATCGTAAAAAATAAAAACCACAGCTGAGGTCAGCTGTGGCTAAAATAAAGGTAATGAACCTTGTCTATATAGTGAAAAATGGTTAACTGGGTTTAGCGTATGGCAGTGAAGCAAGCTCATGAGTAGAGTGATAGGTATCCAGACCCGAGACAGTAACAACACCCAACTTCTCCAACCGTACTGTACCATCGGGCCGGATAACACTATCTGGAATAATCAACTCAATTATTCTCCCTACTACCAATGTGGTGCTATTTGCTTTAATCTTGTGAATTTCTTCCAACTGCATTCCCAACTTTACGGGCGACTCCTGCACATAAGGGGCTGGATGTACGGCGCTGTATTCCGGCGTTAATCCTGCAGCATCTATTTCTGAATCTTTTTTATCATATCTTGCGGACGTGTGATGGGCTTTCTCGTAAAAATCAGCCGTTACGTGATTAATTGTAAAATACCCTGTCTGCAGGATGTTTTCGTAAGTGTGGCGCGGGACGCTGGCTGGGCGCACATTGAATCCTAATAACGGAGGATTGGCTCCGATGTGATGAATAGATGAAAAAATGGCCAGGTTTGTTGTGGAGTTTTCATCCGCAGTTCCTATTAAATTGGCGCTTTTGAAACCCGAAATGGAATTCACAAAATTTCTCCTGTAGAACTTTTCCAGATGACCAATTTCTTTTGCCGATAACACACTTACGCTCATAACACTATAATTTTGAAATTACTGACAGTCCTCCATCTACATGAATTATCTGACCGGTCATCCAACTGCTCTCATTCCCCAACAAAAATTCTACCGCCGAAGCGATATCTTCGGGCTCACCGTAACGTCCCAGGGGATGTCTTTTATTGGAATTCTCCTGCTTCTGTTCACTGTCCAAAAAGTTTTTACCTAATGAGGTATTCGTTAATGAGGGGGCCACTGCGTTTACTCTTATCTTTGGAGCCAGCTCAGCCGAGAGGCTTCTAACTATCCCTTCAACCGCCCCTTTGGCAGCAGCAACTGAGGAATGGTATGCCATACCGGTTTGAACAGCTACCGTGCTAAAAGCTACTACCGAAGCGCTATCTGCTTTTTTCAGGTTGGTAAAGTAGGCCTGTAACGATTTTACAAGCCCAACAGCATTCAATTCAAAATCATTGCGAAAGACATCAGGTTTAAGCCCTCTGAAAGGTTTTAAATTTATGTTTCCGGGAAAGTATACAAATCCATCAATAGGCTCTTTGAACTTTGGAAATTCAACACTTTCTTCGGTTACATCCAATGCCGTATGCGTAAGGTTTTCCATTTCAGGTAAATCTCCCCTGGAACGGCTTATCACATGAATTTGAGCTCCTTTATCTAAAAGGCGCTTAGCGACCTCAAGACCGATACCTGTACTTCCTCCTATGAAAATGTATTTCTTTGTCATGTTATAATTTTAAAGACTAACATCACCAAACGAAAATTGTTTAAAGTTTGTGTAAATAATTTAAACAATAATATCATCTTTTGCTAAACAGATTTGCCTATAGCGTCTGAACATTAAACAAGGTAAAAATTTTATGTCTAAGCAGGCATACAATGCAAAGGATTTCTGGTATGTTTTCCGCAGGGAGATTGTATTTTTAAATATTTACCAATAATTTCGGCTGATAAATAAGAAACCATAGTAAACACATGAAGCTACTACTAATAGATGTAGGGAATTCAAATATTGTAACGGGCATCAATAAAAACGGCAAATGGATCCGCAACTGGCGCATGCATACGGTCAGCAGCAAAACCGCCGATGAATACGAAGTGATTCTGCGCTCATTATTTGAGAAAAACAAACTTAACCCTGAGTCTATTGATAAAGTGGTGCTCAGTACAGTTGTCCCCTCGCTGCTTCATCCCATGCAGGAAATGGTATTCAAACTAACTGGAAACAAGCTCTATGTGATTCATCCCGATCTTTATCCAAAACTTCCCTTAAAAATCATTAATCCCTACGAGATAGGTACTGATATTATTGCCGACGCCGTGGCTGCTTACGAAAAATACCCGGGGAACCGGATTATCGTGGATTTTGGTACCGCTCTGACATTCACTACCATTGATGCTGAAGGAAATATCCTTGGTGTATCGATAACTCCGGGCATGAAAACGGCTATTTCCTCCCTGGCCTCGAATACTGCACAACTACCTGATGTGCCTTTAAAAGCCCCTCCCTCTATTCTCGGGACAAACACAATTCATGCTGTACAGTCCGGAGTGGTTTTGGGTTATATCGGTATGATTGAATATATGGTAACTAATATAAAAAAAGAGCTGAAAGGGCCTACCACGGTGATATCCACCGGCGGATTATCATATGTTATGGAGGACCTGACTGATCTTTTCGATACTGTCGATCCTAACCTTACCCTGGAAGGCTTGAGATTGATAGGCGAAAAGTACCTTTAATAAAAAAACGGACACCTATGGTTGAAATGTTTGCAGGTACATTTTAAAACATGCCTGATACCAGCTCCTCTTTAGATACCTTGTTAAAGTATTTTGCCACATCCAGTCCATTGAGCTTTTGCATTATTTTATCATACTCATGAGGGGTGTCTGCCAACAGGGTTTCTATGTGGGTGGTCGGCTCGCTGTTGAAATAGTCCCCAAAAATCTTGGCATGCTTTATCAACCCCTCGTGCACATCGAGATTAAATTCAATACTTCCGCCATCTGTTTTGATGGTTTTCTTAAAATTATATTTCGGACTGTAGCCAAAGTTCCAGTCCCAGGTTTCGTATTTCTCTTTCATCAATTGTCTGATAGCCTTATCATCTTCCCCGGTTAATTCGTAAAGTTCGGCATTGGGATAATCATTGACTATGTGATCCATAACCAGATCTTTAAACTTAAGAACCGACATATCAGCATGTTCCCCCGGAAGATGATCTGAAATATTTGTAACGCGGCTTTTCACCGATTTAACTGCTTTGTCTTTAAATTTCGCTTCACTTACTTTTAAAGCATCTGATAAATCAGTCATTTCCGATGAAAAAAGCAATGTACCATGGTGCAATATTTTGTTCTTAAACACATGCTCTGCATTTCCCGAGAATTTTTTTCCGTCGATGGTTATATCGTTTCTTCCTTCAAAACGGGCATTGATATCCAGACTTTTAAGTATGTCGATGATGGGTTTCGTGTACTTAACAAAGTCAATGAGCTGATCCTTTTCTCCTTTCTGCGTGAAAGTAAAATTCAAATTGCCCAGGTCATGAAACACAGCGCCACCTCCTGAGAGCCTGCGGACTACCGGTATGTTTTTTTCACGGACATAGTCCACATTTACTTCGGCCAGGGTGTTTTGATGCTTACCAACAATGATACACGGCTCATTTCTCCAAAGCATAAATGTGTCATGTTCAAAATTTTTTAAAACATATTCTTCAGTAGCCAGATTGTAATATGGATTGGTATTTGTTCTTTTTATACAAAGCATTTTAGACATATCAGTATTTCTTTTTTGAAATTTTACTACAAAACAACAAGGATGTACTTTAATGGTTTAATGTTTCTTATGAAAGGCACAAAATTAAAACCGGGGAAGAATTCGCCAAAATTCTTACCCCGGTTTATGGAAACTTTTTAAAGTAATCTAACCTAATTGCTAACTAAAAATTCACAGTTTCCATGAGATCAAATCTCTTTCAAAATCCTTTTCAACGTTTTGGTGTTCTCATGAACTGCCTTTTCAGACTTCCTCAATAATTGCTTTTCTTCATCATTCAATTCTATTTCAAGAATTTCTTCAATACCATTTTTTCCCAATTTAGCAGGTACTCCAAAAAATATGCCATCTATACCGTACTGACCCGTAAGATAACTACTAATTGGGAAATACCTTTTCTGGTTGTACACAACAGCTTCAACCATACGGGCCGTGGCATATCCTGGTGCAGTCCATGCCGAAGTTCCCATTAGTTTAACGAGCTCTCCTCCCCCTTTTATTGTTCGCTGGATAAGGGTATCAAGGCGCTCTTTATCAATTAACTGTGTAACCGGGACGCCTGCTACCGATGTGTATCTGGGTAAAGGAACCATAGTATCACCATGGCCCCCCAGAATAACGGCCTGAATATCTTTGGGCGAGCAATCTAACTCGTCGGCTATAAATGAACGATAACGAGCCGAGTCAAGGATTCCTGCCATCCCGATAACCCGGTGAGGCTCCAGCCCGGATGTGATATAGGCGGTGTAGGACATTACATCCAGAGGGTTGGAAACTACAATAAAAATGGCATTTGGAGAATACCTCATCATATTCTCCGTGACGTGTTTTACAATGAGCGCATTATTTGAAATCAAATCTTCTCTGCTCATACCTGGTTTCCTTGGCAAACCTGATGTGATGACTACGACATCTGAGTCAGCGGTTTCCTGCAGATTTTCTGTAACGCCTTTAACCCGGGTATCGTAAAGTCCGATGGGTGAAGACTGCCATATGTCCAGTGCTTTTCCTTCGGCCAGGCCTTTTTTGACATCAATCAATACAATGTTGTTTCCAACTTCTTTTTCAGCCAGTATTTGAGCGGTCGTGGCCCCCACATTGCCAGCTCCTACAATGGTAATTTTCATAGTCTTTGGGTTTCAGGTTTCTTTTGCAAATATAATGATGTTATAAAAATAACAATGTTAAAAAGTTAACAAAAACGCCATCTACCGATATGCAGAATATTAAATATATTTGCTCACGACGAATAAAACATTTTATCACTAAATTTTTCAAACGCATGATGATTATAAGACTCAGAAGATGGGGATGGATAGCAGGAAGTATCATTATATTTCTGGCAATTATCGCAGAAGCCATGCAGAGCCATGCCCTTGGCGACGTATCATCCGATAAAGTAAATAATTACCTAACCGCCACGCGGTTTATGTTTTTTAACGGGCTTGCACTGATTGCTATACATCTCCTTATTGAGCGTTACAGAAGCAAGATGATTTCTTATGCAGGGGTGTTGATACTAACAGGTACGGTTTTATTCAGCTTTACGATTATCGCAAAGGTTTTTATTGATATGAAGTCCTGGGGTTGGATTACTCCCTTCGGGGGCACTCTTCTTATGGTGGGATGGCTTCTTTTGATTATCAGCGCTTTTCGTGCCCGCTACTAACTGTAAAAAAAATTACAGATATTCGTCAAGCGTATGTCCTTCCAGGTAATCCCTGAATTTTAGCGTCATATCGGCCACCACATTTCCCAAAATACACTTGTCAAATGGACAAATAGGGTTTTCCATCGGGCATTCAGTTACTAACAGCGTGCCCTCAATTGTTTCATAGATTTCCAGCAAGTTAATTTCCTTTGGGGATTTTTTCAGCTCAAATCCACCATGTGGCCCACGTATGGAAGTCAAATAATCCTCTTTTACCAGGCGTTGTAATATCTTGGCAACATGGTGCTTCGAAGATCCTGTTCTTTCGGATATCTTATTAACATTCATCATTCCATCCGACTGCGCTATCAGTACCATGCTATGGATAGCAATTGATGCGGCCTCGGAAAGGGAAAATATTTTAGACATGAGATTTTGTTATTTTTGTATTTTAAAACTCAAATATCGTTATAAAATGCTAATATTTGAAAAATCTTTAATGAATTGTTACTTTTAACCATTATTTATATCATTTCTACAAAAAACAGAACTATATGGATACAAAGCAGGTAAATAAAGGTTGGCAGCTGACTGCCAGAGTTTTGTCGGTAATACTTGTCATTGGTTTCTTGTATTATTTCATCACCAATGAATACACCAGACTTGAAAATGAATTATCGATAGAAACAGGGCCTATCTATTTTATGATCTTCAGTGTATTTATTGGTTTCCTGATCAGCTGGTTCTTTGAACTCATTGGTGGCCTTGTTCTTGTTGTCGGCGGGCTAGCTTTAGGGGTCTATACCTTCCTTTCTACAGGAGGCGGCGATCCGATGACGGCTATAATTTACACTGTTCCTTTTGTTTTGCCGGGGTTTTTGTATATTATTTCCTGGTTCCGGAGAAGTTGATCAGGCCTGGTCCTGAATCTTTCTCTCCAGCTCCTTAAGCATCTTTGATTCTGATGGTTCAACGCCTGCATGAGCCTGAGCTATTTTTCTTGAAGTCTGAACACACAATTTCTTAATTTTATCATCGAATGCGGTGCTGTGGTCTTCCATAAACATGATAAAAGAAGCAAAAGCTTCATTTTTATCGGCCTTGCTGTCGATGAGCCGCTCTAGTTCGAACTCCGCATAGTAGGCATTATCTGTCCCGTAGGGGTCCTCGCTGTCCTCTAATGGCACCAGAGATTCCCGGAGTATGCTGTGAAACTTATCTATCTCACTCTCCTGTATTTCCCCATCAGACATGGCAATGGAGTATAAAAGCCTGCCGAGATGAACGTAAAAATCGTTAAAATTCATAATTATTTAATTTTTGTTTCAATCAAATTTCGTAAGTTTCGTGTTCTAATACAAGTTTGTGAATGATTTAATAATAGCTATCTTGTCATTTAAAAGAAAATCTTAAATTTTTTGAAAAATATGAAAAATATACTAAATGCTACAGCTAATGGCTTTGGAAAATTCAATTTATTCTTTGTGCTATCTGTTATTATAGCCATTCAACCTTCTTGTTCTATTTTGGAACAAATGGATGAGATGAAGCAATTCAGCCGCTGTGATTTCAAAATCAAAGAAGTAAATAGCCTTACCATCGCCGGTTTTGACATGGAGGGGAAAAGAAATTTTTCTGATTTCAGCTTTGCTGAAACAATGCAACTAACTACAGCTTTGGCCTCTGATGATCTGCCGGCACAGTTCACTGTTAATTTGAAAGCCGAAAACCCCAATTCTACAAAAGCCTCAATGAATAAACTTGAATGGAAGCTTTTTGTAGATGATCGGCAAATGACCCAGGGCCTTGTTGATGAATATATTGAAATTCCACCTGATGGAGGTAGTGCCATAGTTCCGGTAAAGGCTTCGGTTAATCTTAAGGAATTACTGACCGGACAAAGCGGGAAGGCTCTTATGAACCTTGTAGCAAATATCTCAGGGAAGGGCGCTAAACCCTCTAAAGTCAGCATGAAGCTCTCTCCATCCATCAGGGTGGGCAATCACATGCTCGATTACCCCGGATATATCACCGTAAATAGCGAGGTAGGCAAAAAATAAAGCGCTCCCCGGGATGGCAAGCGCTTTATTTCATATTTCAAAAAGAAGGTTAAAACAATCCCCCGTTTTGATAAATTTCCATTTGCACTTCTGAGAAAGCCTCCCCTTTTACTGTTTTATCATTCATCAGGTTGGTGATTTCGCCGGTTTCAAAATTCACCCTGACTTTATCGCCATTTTTCAATTCCAGGGGCGAGAGACTGGAGTACCGCATAATCGGCATCGCTGCATTTATAGCATTTCTCTCATAAATAGCTCCGAAAGATTCGGCTACAATGGCTGATATGCCCAGCTCTTTGAAGCAATCAACAGCCTGTTGGCGGCTGCTTCCGGCTCCAAAATTTTTGCCGGTAATAATAATATCACCGGGTTTTGATTTGGAAGCAAAATCTTCAAATCCCTCAAGGTTATCAAAGGTGTATTTCGCCATCTCGGCGGGGTCGGTAATGTGCAGATACCGGTTATGGAAAATCATGTCCGTATCAATGTTATCCCGTTCAATAAGCCACACACGACCTTCTACTGTGGTTGGTTTTTTCCCGGCTTTACTTTTCTTTACAGCGCCTTCTTTAGAGGAAGTCTCCACCTCTCCGGGTCCAGGCTCGAAGGTGGCTGGCTCGGGAGGTATATTTTCGGTAGTGGTAATGTAACCCGATACGGCTGATGCTGCAACAACAGAGGGAGAAGCGAGATACACCTCGCCTTTGCCCTGCTTGCCCGGGAAGTTCCTGTTGCCCGTACTAATGGTCACCTCTCCCGGTCCGTTTTGGCCAACTTGTCCGGCCGCGCAACCAGCACAACCTGCGTTGGAGACAAGGGATCCTGCTTTTTTAAATATATCAATAATCCCCTCTTCAAGGCATTGCTGCCATATTTTATCGGTCGAAGGCACTATTTTGAGCACAACACCGGGAGCCACTTTTTTGTCTTTCAGCACTTCGGCCACAGCGCGCATATCCGACATCCTGCCGTTTGTACAGCTTCCTACGAAGGCTGAATCTATTTTTACTTTTTGCGCCTCTACAATATCAATCACATCATGAGGTTTACCTGGTTTGCTAACCATAGGACGGAATTTGCTTACGTCTAGCTCAAACTCCTGATCGTATTTCGCGTCACTGTCGGCCTCTACCTTTTCAATATCTCTTCGGGTCGCCGCCTTGCTGAATTCAAGAATTTCTTCATTGGGTGGAAACATGATAGCAATCGCCCCCATTTCAGTTCCCATAGAGGCAATGGTTATGCGTTCATCAAGCGTCATTTCATCTACCACACTGCCATACATTTCTACGGAATAGCCCAGAAGTGAATTGGCGCCAAATTTTTTAAGCAAATTAAGAACAATATCTTTTGCCGTGATATTCTTCGGGCGTTGTCCATTTAATATGAGCTTAGCTGATTTTGGCACTTTAAACCACACTTTTCCATAAGCCATAGCCGCCGCAATATCTTTATCTCCCATGCCCTGGCCAAAAGCTCCTATAGCTCCAAGGATATTGGCATGTGAGTCTGTGGTCAGCGCAGTGGCTCCCGGCCAGGCCAGCCCTTCTGACATCATCGTGTGCGTGCCGATGCCATTGTTTATGTCATAAATCCTGATTCCCCGCTTGCGGGCAAACTGCCGGATCACTTGCTGGTTTTTAGCATATTTTTGGTCGGACCCTGTCGGGTTGGTATCAAAAGTAAAGAACGTCTTTGAAGGATCGTCGATAGTTAAATTGTTATCTTCAATATTTTTTACCACGTTGGCTCCGCCAAAATCCCTGGCAGCTCGGGTGTCAATGCCGATATCAATAATTTCTCCCGGCTTAACTACCTCTTTTTTGGAGTGATTTGCCAAAATCTTTTCGATAATATTCATCGTCATGTAGGTTTTATTTGTTTTCTTATCCAAAGGTATAAATTAAACGATTTTTAGCTGTCATGACCAATTATTTGAAAGGGGTCTAAATTGAAAACGGAATCAAACTAATTGCTATTCCGAATTTTAAGCTGCATTGTTCACTCGTGTAAATCAAAAAAACAAAGATTTTGCTTATTTATAAAAACATTGACAAACCAAAATGGGCAAATGATGTTTAGTTTCAAATATAAATAACACATTATGCAACAAGTCATAAATCAAAATAAGTTACTCAACTTCGCGTTGATTTTAAGTTTTATTACCGTGGGCTATAATGTGCTGGAAGGCATTATCAGCATATGGTTCGGTATTCATGACGGCACTCTGGCCTTGCTGGGATTTGGTGTTGATAGTTTTGTAGAAGTTATCTCTGGATTTGGTATTGCTCATATGGTCCTGCGCATGCGCTATTCTCAAGTAGAAAGTCGTGATAAATTTGAAAGACAAGCACTGCGTATTACCGGATTTAGTTTCTATCTTCTCACTGCCGGGCTGGTCACCGGTGCGGTAATTAACGTTTTTCAAAACAATCAACCCGAAACAACCATAGTCGGAATCATAATTTCTTCCATCTCCATATTAACAATGTGGTGGTTGATGACTGCCAAAAAGCGTACCGGTAAAAAACTGAATAGTGATGCTATTTTAGCAGATGCCAATTGTACAAAAACATGTTTTTATCTCTCGATTTTGCTCTTAGCCAGTAGTGGGTTCTATGAAATTTTTCAGATAGGCTGGATTGATGCCGCCGGTTCACTTGGAATTGCATGGTTTGCTTTTAGTGAGGGAAGGGAATCTATTGAGAAATCGAAATCTGAGGATCTATCCTCATGCTGCGGAGGAAATTGTCATACTTAAATCTTTCTATATTAGGAGGCATTAAAATATAATTCAAACAAAAAAAGCCATATCAATTCACGTATGGCTTTTTTGTAGAGTGTTATATATTTTACTGGCCGCTGCTACTCTGCCCTCCGCCGGGCTGGCCGGTGGAATAGGTTTTGCTTCTCTCAATAGATTGGAGCGCCAGGTAATTATCACCATACTTTCGCATGTTGTCTCCTTCTAAGTCATACTGGTCAAAATGTCGCTCTTCATCATCTACCAGCTGCTCAAACAAGCGCTTAGAGGCTGAATCGTTGTTATCATTAGTCTGCTTGGCAAACTTGTTATACATTTCATAGCTCTCTTCTTCCATATCTTTGGCCATAGTAAGCATCTTACCTACATCCTTCTCTTTGGTGACTTTTTCTCCTACTTCCATTTCAATATCACCTCCAAGGAATAGCGCACGCTCAGCAAGTAATTCCACGTGCTGCATTTCTTCAATTGCTGTTTTCTTAAACAGATCGGCAAGCAAATCATACCCTTTATCATCACAATGGAAATGAAAGTACATGTATTGATGCAATGCTCTTAATTCGTCGGCAATAGCCTCATTCAAAACCTTAATACTCTTTTCTTTGTCCATAATTTTTTGTATTTGTTTTTTAATAGGTTATAAAAGTACAAAATATGCGGTAGTTCAAAAAACAGCGAACCGTAAAAGATTCGCTGTTTATATTGTTTACAATTTACTGTGCCTTATAATGCCGCTCGATTAGCTTTGGTCATTTTGCGGATTATCTTTCTCGCGTTTAAAGTTTTGAGCAATATTATCAATACGCTTCTTAAAAATATCAGCGGTCTGCTCAAAAGCTGTTTTTAATTCTTTAGCCGAACTTTGCGTAGCCTGCTGTAAATCAT
>CAYFQK010000026.1:0-20731 GCA_964345255.1 uncultured Bacteroidales bacterium
TCCATAACTTCTGCATCCCTGCCAATGTAAACAGGGCCTTTTTCGGCATTAATGATTGCTCCATTCACTCGCGCACCAGGCTCTAAAAAAATATTTTTCTTGTTAAAAAGCTTATTTTCCACCCTGGAAATGCGAGCTGATTTTCTTTTGTAGGTGAGTGCCTGAAAATCATCTTCAATGGCTTTTTCATTATGGGTGAAAATATGCCAGGGGTAATTGATCTTCAAATGGGGAGCCTTACACGAGATATACTCCACATCATTCTTTTCCCTACTGTCGGTTTTTTTAACATCATCAGAACTCATGTCCCGGATATTCGCAATATCCTCCGCCTGCATCCTTATGGCAATAATGTATTCTTCTGTAACTAGTGCTTGTCTTGGTTTCAGCTTTTTTATCCGATCAACAATTTGGTTGTGAGGGATAATAGAACCATTGATAAGAATATTGTCATCTGCTTTCTTCAATGGGTACTTTTTGCTTAAATAAGGTTCGGTAAGAAAAGAAGCTTCTATACCTAGCTTGTGTTCCCATTTTTCTCTGAGGGTCATTATTCCTACTCTGATTTCACAAACAGGACGCATGAATGTCAGAGGCAGAAGGTGATCTCTGCGGGAATCATCAAATAAAACAATATTCATAAAGCCTATTTTTTTCCAAAAATACTAAGCTTGCTGTATATAAACAAAAAAAGTCCTTTTTACAAAGGACTTTTAATGAAATATGTGTCGACGTTTTATTGCTGTTCTTTTTTCTGGTAGTGCTTTTTGTACTTGTTTTTGAATTTATCCACACGCCCTGCCGTATCAACAAGTTTCATCTTACCTGTGTAAAATGGATGGGATGTGCTGGAAATTTCCAGTTTTACCAGTGGATATTCATTTCCGTCTTCCCATTTAATAGTCTCTCTGGTTTTAGCGGTTGAACGGGATAAAAAAGCGTTTCCGTCCGACATATCCTTAAACACAACCAGTCTATACTCTTTAGGATGAATGTCTTTTTTCATATCTTTTTCCTCTTGCTTATTTTCGTGTGAATTACATTTTATTTCAAAACGGATTGCAAAATTATTGCTTTTGCTTTAAATAACAAATTATTAAATCAAGAAATTAAGAATTTAGTCAACAATAATTTGTTAAAAACCTATTTGATCACATTTAATGCTTGTAAAAATAGTTGATTGTCCTCCAGAGAGAAAAGGTCGGGATAAAGCATCTCACTGGTAAACAGACTATTTTGGTTTACGTAGCAGATTTTAGAATTTACAGAGAATTGCTGTTATTCTATGGTTACGGGAACCAGGCCAGAGGAATACAGCATCTGAATTCTTCCCCCTGCTTCATTGGTATCTTCCAGTGTTTGCTGAATGACACGATAGATCACCATCTGAGCATCGCCTCTACCTACTTCCATAAGCACTTTATCTTCGAGGTCAATGGAGTTCTCCCCCACTTTATCTATTTTGATGGTTTGCACTCCTCCACCCTCGTATCCAATCTGGAAATAAACGGCCTCGTTTTCGCGAACCGGTGGACCATCCCACTCTACATCATAGCTTGAAAACACGTTAAAAGGACCCGTATTGGGAGTAAAGCCAATAGGGGTAACATCTGATAAATAAAACTCATTGGTATATACTGTCCCATTCTTATCGGCATATTCAAAATAGTTGGTATCTACCAATCCGTTAAAAGAAGTATAGTAAGCAGCACTGCTTTCAGTATCCCTTGAAAGAAGGGTTTCATTCACTCTTATCTCAGCACCGTTGGTTAGTTCCAGGAACTCTCCTTCTGGATCCTTTTTCTTGAAAAATGCCCTTGCTATCGTCTCGTTTTCAGCTGCATTATATTCAAGTTCATACGCCTGATAATAATTTTTTGCATCTACACTGGTTTCCTCGTCATCCTGGCATGCTGTAAAAAACAGCGAGCCAATCACTAAAGCAAAAATCAACTTCTTCATGGTTTTATGTATTTTATTACAACGGCAAACGTAAATAATTTTTCAAAAATATTAAGGCTTTACCATGCCCAAAACACTTAAGCAAAGTTAAAAAACATCAACAATATAGCTGCAAGGATAATTGGAGAAAAAAATTCCGGTAACGGCAAAACTGCTACCGGAATGAAGTGCCCTCAAATCACTTATATTTTAGATCAAACCCCGGTTTTTAAGCAAAGGAGCTATTTCAGGATCACGGCCGCGAAATGCTTTGTACAGCTCTGCCGGATCGTCTATACCATTTTTCTCTAAAATATTTTCTCTAAACTTAGAGGCGGTTTCCGTGTCAAAAAGCCCATTTTCACGAAATGCTTCAAATGCATCATTATCCAGGACGGCGGACCACAAATAGCTGTAATAGCCGGCATCATATCCGCCGGTAATGTGGCGAAAATAAGTGCTTCTGTACCTTGATAAAATTTCGGGAATCAAACCGGCATTGCTGAGATACTCCTCTTCAAAATTCATAACATCCATATCCTCCCTGGGTTCTTCCAGTGTATGATAAGCCATATCGAGCATAGCTGCTGCAAGGAATTCTACATTGGCAAAGCCCTGGTTGAAATAAGCGCTATTTTCGATTTTGTCAATAAGCTCCTCAGGAATCTTTTCTCCTGTTTTATAGTGGCTGGCATACATTTTTAACACCTGCGGCTCGGTAGCCCAGTGCTCCATAATCTGCGAGGGAAGTTCCACGAAATCGCGGGCCACAAAAGTTTCGGGATATGTATTTTCAGCCAGTAACCCATCCAGGGCATGACCAAATTCATGGAAAAGCGTTTCTACTTCATCCAGGCTCAGCAAAGAAGGTTTGTCGGCAGTAGGTTTAGTGAAATTACAAACCACTGTAGTTACCGGATGTATCTCTTTACCCTGTGCGTTGACCTGATGTTCGCGATAATCGCCGCACCAGGCGCCTCCGCGCTTGCTGCTGCGGGGATGAAAATCCATGTATAAAACCCCTAAATGCGAACCGTCCTTATCGTTCACCTTGAACGCCTGCGCATCAGGATGTGGAACAGGTATATCTTTTATTTTTTCAAATGTTAAGCCAAAAAGTTTGTTAGCCGTGGTGAAGGCGCCCTCTCTTACATTCTTTAACTGAAAATAAGGGCGTAGCTCACTATCATCCAAATCATATTTCTGCTTACGGATTTTTTCAGCATAATACCACCAATCCCAGCTTTTTAGTTTGAAGTCCTTTCCACTCTCATTAATCATTTCCTGCATCATGTCGCGCTCTTTTTTGGCAACAGGCAATGCCGCGTCCCAAACTTTCTTAAGAAGTTGGCTGACGTTTGCCGGATTTTTAGCCATACGCGTTTCCAGACGGTAATCGGCGTGGGAGTCGTAACCCAGTAAGTGAGCCTTTTTAACGCGTAGATTTACGATTTTTTTAAGAATGTCTTTGTTGTCGTATTTGTTATCATTATTCCCCCGATGGGTGTATGCCATGTAAAGTTTTTTCCTTAGATCGCGCTGATCAGAATACTGTAAAAATGGGATCATGCTGGTTTTTTGCGTGGTAAACACCCATTTGTCCTCATAACCTTTTTTTGCGGCGGTCTCGCCGGCGGCTTGTATCACTGATTCGGGAAGCCCGGAAAGTGAGGCTTTATCTTCAATCACCATTTCAAAATTATTGGTCTCTGCCAAAACATTCTGACCAAACTTTAGCGTTGCGACTGATAAACGCTGATTAATCTTTTTTAATTCTTCTTGTTTTTCTTCAGAAAGATTGGCTCCGCTTCGAACAAATTCTTTGTATACGTTCTCTAAAATATAGCTCTGTTCCTCTGTCAAATCGAGGTTTTCCCGCTTTTGGTATACCTTCTTCACTCTCTCAAAAAGCTCAGGGTTAAGCGAGATTTCATCTCCATGCTTTGAGAGTTTTGGGGATATTTCGGTTGCTATTTCCTGAAGCTTATCAGAAGTGTTAGCGCTATTCAACCCATAAAAAACCGAGGCTACTTTCCCCAAAGATTCTCCACTGCGGGCCATAGCAACTATGGTATTCTCAAAACCCGGCGCCTCTTCATTATTTATGATTGCTTCAATTTCTTTGTTCTGCTCTTCCATAGCCTTCTCAAAGGCCGGCATATAATGTGAATCTTTAATTTTATCGAAAGGAGGCACCTGATAGGGTGTCTCAAATTCACTTAATAGTGGATTTTCCATCTCTTTGACTTCTTTTTTGTTCTGACAACTCATACCTAAAACCATTGCCACAACAATGAAAACAGCTAAACGTTTCAATTTTGTATTTTTTTTAGTTATACTTTTTATTTCGCAACGAAATTACAGAATTGTCGACGATAAAACTACGTGATATCACGGATCGAAAAATAACTCAAAAACAACTAAGTGATTTTTTATTTAGATAGAAAACTTAAAAGTCTAATAGTTAGTGATTTAAGATGTTAACACCTAAGGAATTATCCGGATTATATAAATTCATTTTAAAAAAAGGAATTTACGGGATAAGTCGTTTTATAAGCATTATCGGATTTTATATCAATTCTAAATAATTATACCTTTACAGAATATTCAGGCAATCTTTTATCTTTGTTATAAATCAAACTGACTTACCATGGAAGAATTTAAAACCATTGATGACATACTCGATTTTGCTATAAATTCGGAGCAGGAAGCTGTAGATTTTTATAGTGACCTTGCTGAAAATGCCAGCAATAAGGAAATGGAAAAAATCTTCAAGCAATTTGCCAAGGAAGAAATGGGACATAAATCCAGAATAATGAATATCAAAGAAACAGGAGCATTTAAAGCTCCCAAATCTGATATCATGGATTTAAAAATCGCAGATTATACCGTCGATATTACCCCAAAACCCGATATGAGATACGATGAAGCTTTAGTAGTTGCGATGAAGAAGGAAAAAGCAGCCTTCAGACTTTACAACGATTTAGCTAACAAGGCTCATAGTGAGGAGATGAAAAATCTTTTTCTTTCTCTGGCTCAGGAGGAATCAAAGCATAAGTTACGCTTTGAATTAGAGTATGATGAATTTGTTATGAGAGAAAATTAATCATCAGCCATTTTCCGGCTCCTATTACATAAAGCATCAAAAGCGGCTTTTGATAAAGGGTATTATTAAATTCCTTAAGTTTTTTTTGGTGCTTTTACGATTAACATTTCCCAAATTGTCCCATATGAATAAGGAAACCACTGCCCGTAAAGATTGCGACCCTCCAATAGCTGTAAGTGCATGGCACTGGAAATACCATCATACCGGTATTCCAACCCAGTGTAAGCGCCCGGGAGAAAAATACATCCCCGGTTTAAAAATGCATGTATCGGGATTTCCTGAAAGCCCTTATGGTATTGAATGGATGCGGTTCGAAAAAGACAGCCCCATTCATCCTCTAATACAGAAATTACCACACGTAGCTTTTGAGGTGGAGAACCTGGACACTGAACTAGTTGGAAAAAAGATTTTAGTTCAGCCAACAAAACCATCAGAAGGAGTCAGGGTGGCTATAATTGAGGATAACGGCGCCCCTGTTGAATTAATGGAATTCAAAAATGATAAAAGCAATAAAAAGCCCCTCATTTAATGTATAGAGTCGTAGCTGAACTGAGAGAGAGGGAAAAAGAATTAAATTGCCTTTACAAGGTAACAGAAGTTCTAAGTCAGGAAGAAAAATCGCAGGATGTGATTTTCAGAAAACTGGTAAATGTTATCCCCGAAGGATGGCAATATCCGGGGATTTCGAACTGCCGCATTTGTCTTGAAGATCATAAATATACCACCCCTGATTTTTTCGAAACCCTGTGGTACCAATCTTCTGAAATTATTGTAGATGGAAACAGGATTGGAAGTGTAGAAATATTTTACTCGAGAGTGATGGAAGAAGGCAACCCGTTTCTTCCTGAAGAACAGCAACTCCTGAATGCTATCGCCGATCAGATTGCGCAGTATCTCTTTCGCCAGCGCCTGCGATATACGATTAAAAATATGAACAGGGGTGAAAACTCCTCCGATAGCATGTTAAAAACATCGGCAGATACACACTGGCGCTGGCGAGATTCAATGGCCAGGCAGCTTGCCTCAGGACTTGATATGCAGGCCAGCGGGGTGCAGGCGCTGTATGTTATCGGAAGCACCAAAGAAGCAACAGCGGGTCCTGCAAGCGATCTGGATCTGCTTATTCATTTTAGGGGAACCCCTGCACAAAAACAATTATTAGAAGCTTGGATGGACGGGTGGAGCAAATGCCTGGCTGCCATAAATTATCGATACACGGGATATAAAGTCAGCGGGGGATTAATAGACCTGCACCTCATTACGGATGAGGACATAAAAAAGAATACAAGCTATGCATCAATGATTGGAAGCTATTATAATTCTGCTCGTCTATTGAAAAAGGCAAAAAATGAATAACTTGATACGCTGTTTTTTTGTCTCGGATTTACATGGCTTCGAAGCCAGGTATCACTCACTTTTTAATGAAATTGAAAAGAAAGCTCCCGCTTATGTCTTTATAGGGGGCGATATTTTTCCTCATGGATATGACCTGAAAGGAAGCAATAAAAAAGATTTTCTTGCTGATTTTCTAATTCCGCAATTTTCAGCGCTTAAAGCGAGACTGGGAAAGAATTATCCTGAAATCTTTATCATACTGGGCAATGACGATGCGCGCCTTCATGAAGCAAGACTTATTGAAGCGGAAGAAAGCCATGAGCTATGGAAATATATCCACAATAAAAAAGTACCTATTGGTGGTTACACTATTTTCGGGTACTCTTTTATCCCTCCTACTCCCTTTGCCCTGAAAGACTGGGAGAAATATGATGTTTCAAGATTCGTCGATCCCGGATGCATGCATCCTTCGGAGGGCTTCAGAACCACAGAACCAGACTATGATTTAGAATATTCGAACATTAAAAAAGATTTGGAGACCCTAACGCCTAACGAGGATTTGTCCAGCTCCATATTTTTATTTCATTCGCCCCCGTATGATACTCCCCTTGATCGCGCTGCTTTGGATGGGAAAATGATCGATTACGTACCACTGGATGTTCATGTGGGTTCCATAGCCATTCAAAGGTTTATAGAGATGCGTCAGCCTTTTATCACGCTTCACGGCCATGTTCATGAATCCTCGCAAATAACCGGCGCCTGGCAGACTCAAATCGGGGCGACTTATGCTTTTTCCGCCGCTTATAACCTGGATGCCCTGGCCCTCATTGAATTTGACTTAAATCACCCGGAAAAGGCCGAAAGACGACTGATCAGAAAGCCCCACAGCCATTAGTTTATTTTGCTCTGTCCTTTATTGAACTCCCTAAGCTTGATTGAAGTAATGAGCTTTTTGGTATATCGTGGAAAATCGGCCTTCATCATCCAGTCATAATAGGCCGGATGATTTTTAAAAACCTCTCCCACGGCTTTTCCTTTATATTTCCCGAAATTAAACACCTCCACTCTGTTTTCGTCAAAAATGATTTGGCCGGCCAGGTCAGCGCTGCGATGAAAATGAGAAAATTCATGCAAAGCATCTGCGTTGTTTTTCACCGGGTAGCTGGTGTTTCCTTTGCGATCGGTAAAGGGCTGTTCTTCGTATCGCTCCAGCTGGGCTTTAAGAATCTCATATGTAGCTATTGTATCAGCTTCAGCGCTATGAGCATTCGTAAGGTCTTTTTCACAATAAAAACGGTAGGCAGCATGGAGTGTGCGTGGCTCCATCTTGTGAAAAATATTCTGAATATCTATCACCCTTCGGTGACTGATCTCAAAATCTACATCGGCTCTTAAAAATTCTTCTACCAACAGCGGAAAATCAAACTTCAGGCAATTATATCCTGCCAAATCGCAATTCTTAAGGAAATTATTCAGCTCTCCGGCGATATCTTTGAACGTAGGTGCATCTTTAATGTCTTCGTCGGTGATCCCATGAAATGAAATTGACTCTTCAGGAATTGGCATCTCAGGATTAATGCGGCGCGTATAATCCTCTTTGGAATTATCGGGGTTTACTTTAAGCACACTAATCTCTACGATTTTATCTTTCCCTACATCAGTACCGGTCGTCTCAAGGTCGAAAAAAGCCAATGGTTTTGTTAAATTAAGGTCCATACATCATCAAATTAAAAAAGCTTTGCAATCGCCGGCAAAAATATAATTTTTGCTGATGCAAAGCTTTTATTCGTTTTATAAGTTATACAATTACATGTTTCTTGCCGTATCGAAATGTTCCAGGTAATATTTCACCTTATCGAGGAACATACCGCCCATTGCTCCATCAACAATTCTGTGGTCAAATGTAAGCGAAAGGATTGTCATGTGCCTGATTCCAATCATATCTCCCGATTCAGACTCTATTACGACAGGTTTCTTACGAATTGCACCGACTCCCAGGATTGCCACTTCAGGCTGGTTAATAATGGGTGAACCTGTTAGGTTGTTGAATGAGCCGAAGTTGGTCAGTGAGAAGGTTCCTCCTGAAATCTCATCGGGCGATAACTTTTTATTACGTGCTCTGTTGGCCAAATCATTAACATTTTTCGCCAAACCAAGCAGATTTTTCTGATCAGCATCTTTTATCACCGGAACAATGAGGTTTCCGTCAGGAAGCGCTGTTGCCATGCCTATATTTACGCGTTTACGCTCAATCATGTTATACCCATCAACGGCTGCATTCACTCTCGGAAAATCCTTCAGCGTTTTCGCCGCTGCTTCAAGGAATATCGGGGTGAAAGTAATTTTTTCACCTTCACGCTGCTGAAATTCTTTCTTAACCTTGTTTCTCCAGTTGACAATTTCAGTCATGTCTACATCAATAAACATGGTCACATGTGGTGAAATGTGTTTGGAGGTTACCATATGATCGGCAATCATGCGACGCATGCGATCCATTTCAACCACCTGGTCTCCTTCCCATGTCTGCACTTTCTGAGCCTGCACTTTTTGAGTGGCACCGGAGGGTTGCGAAGCGGCGGCGGGTTGTGCCGTGGCTTCTTCCTTCGTTGCTGCAGATTCTTTGGATGGTGCAGCCGCAGCTTTTCCTTCTGAGCTTCTTTTCTCTATGTAAGCCAGGATATCACGCTTTGTCACTCTTCCTTCCTTGCCCGATCCTTCAAGAGCTTCCAGTTCTTCAACGCTTACATTCTCTTTTTGGGCTATACTTCGCACCAGTGGGGAATAAAATCCTTTGAGTGATTCAAAATCCTTAGCCGAATAATTACTGATATCTGTTTCAGAAACCGGCACTTGCCCTTTTTCGGGCTGCGCTGCTTGTTGCTTTTCTTCTTCCTGAGGAGCTGACGTCTTATCTTTTTCTTCAGCCGCACTTTCTTTTTCCTGTCCCTTTTCTTGCTGTTCTTCCTGCTGTTCTTCATCACCGTCTTCTTCTACCGATAACTCAGCAATGATTTCTCCGACAGCAACAGTGTCGCCTTCACTATATAAAAGCTTTTTAACGGTACCTTCTACCGGGGATGGAATCTCAGAGTCTACCTTATCTGTTGCTATTTCAGCAATCGAATCATCTTCTTCTACCGTATCGCCTTCTTGCTTGAGCCATTTAGTGATGGTTGCTTCTATAACGCTTTCGCCCATTTTGGGCATCACTATTTCAAATTTTGCCATAGTTTTTTTGTTAAGTGATATTTGTGATCAAAATTAAAATCATTTCCAGTGCAACTTTTTAACAAATCCTTTATCAAAATGTTTATAGCTGTTGCTGACGATTACCGCCCTAGTTCTCTAAAACCGCGATAAATTATGTTTAAATCATTATAAATATTGTAGTTACGTGCATATAATAAATTGAGCCGCTCGAGGGTTTCGTGGTTTAGCTTACTAAGCTTCACGCTGTCGGCCGGTGAGAGTATGCCGTTTTTTAAAGGAGGGAGGTTGAAGGAGTTCGGTACTTCACGACCAGAATACCCCACAAATGTTTTATTTCCTATCAATACGCTAAACATATTAATTAAACATCCTAATGGCCTTTTCGCTACAAAAATACTTACCGGCGCTGTAAGTAACAACGCAACAGACATGACAATATCTAAAAGCCGCTTATTTCGTTTATTATTGGGTTTTGATATGGAATTTATATCGATGATATACAAATCGCCTGAGGTACTAATGGAATTACTTCCTATGATGCTATAGCTTTCAGGAGGTGCTATTTTGTAATCGACCTGCATGCCTTGCAAAGAGGACATTTGGTCAATGATATTTTGTGCAGGAATATCGTCCGCACTGAATACAATTTCATTTATTCCATAGATGTTTATTATCTCCCTTATCTGAGACAAGCTCCCGAGGTACCCTTGTTCTTCCGGCACGGGATTACCGGGACTAACCAGTCCAATGAATCCTGGTTGGGTATGCGTTCTTCTTATTAACTCACTAATGCGCTCTCCTTCCTTTTCATTGGCAACCACCAAAAAGCGACGCGAAAGCTTATCGCCCATCTGAAAATTTCCGATTTTCAGAAACCGGGCAATATAGCGAACCCCAATGCTGGCGAGGCACCCCCACAGTGCTCCAAAAACAATAATAGCTCTTGAAAATCTGTAATCCTCACTGAGCAATCCGTATCCCGCAAGGATCAGTATCGTGCCAAAAAGATACCCCCTGAGTATTTTGTAGCGATATACAGGTTTATCGTAGCCTCCGCTCAGAAATACAGAAAACAGCCAGATAAAAATATAGGCGGGAAGCATGATATACACAAGATGAGTGGGGAAATGTCCTCCTCCTCCTTCAAAAATCACATTGCTCTCCCATAGGTTTTTTATTACAATAATACCACCGGTGAGCAACAAAGCATCCAGCAAGGGAAGGAGTCCCTTTTTCCAGAAACGGCTGAAAACAGCCAGGAAGGCCCTGAAATAAACCGCCATATTAATAAAGAAGGAAAATATAGACGCTTTTTGTTTAGAAAAATGTTTCCTGGCGAAAATGATCATCGCCTGGTAAAAGACAAAAACATAATTCAGACTTCCTTTCTTTGTACTTTCTCCTTTGTAATGAATGATTCGGGCTTTGGGATAGTAATAGTTTTTGTATCCGGCTTTTAATATACGGTAAGAGAGATCAATATCCTCCCCGTACATAAAAAAGGTCTCATCCAACAAGCCAACCTTATCCAGCACTTTCTTCCTGAGCAGCATGAAAGCCCCGGCAAGTATATCCACCTCATGGGTTTCATTTTTATCCAGATACCCTAAATGATATTTCGAAAAACGACGCGAATGGGGAAACAGCCTGGATAAACCAAAAATCTTGTAAAAAGCCACTTCAGGAGTGGGTAACCCTCTTTTTGATTCAGGGAGGAAATTGCCTTTACCATCGACCATTTTAACACCAAGCCCGCCAGCGTCGGGATGAGTATCCATAAATTCTACTGCATCCTTAAGTGTGTTTTGCTCCACTACAGTATCGGGGTTCAGCAGGAGAATATATTCTCCGGATGCTTTTGCTATAGCTTGGTTGTTAGCTCTGGAAAATCCGACGTTCTCTGAATTGGCTATGATTTTAACTTCCGGGAATTTTTCTTCTACAGTTTTTATAGAACCATCGACGGAGCAATTATCAACAACAAATGTTTCCATCGATATCTCTTTGGAAGCTTTTCGCACGGAGTGAAGACACTGCTCCAGAAAGTGCTTTACGTTGTAATTGACGATGATCACCGAAAGCTTCATGCAGAGGAATTTTAGGGCAAAAATACGATAATATAGTAATATTGCAATGTTACAGGTCATAATCGTTTTCATGTAAAACCAAATGCCAATAAGAACCTCTAAGCAACTCTAATCCATCTTCGCTTAAGCTTCGCAAGCCAACTTTTCAAAATTACGTCTAATTAATCTAAATAAATATTATTATCTTTATACTCCTAAATGAAGAATAAATAAAGTGTATTATGGACCAAAAATTAGTGATACAGGAAGTGGAGAAGCTGCGTTCTTTTTTTCAAAAAGACGGTGGAGATTTGGAATTTATTGAAATCCGGCGGGATAATGAGGTTTATTTAAGACTAAAAGGTCAATGCCGGACCTGCAGGGTCAATAAGGACATCACCGGCGAGGGTGTGGAGGCAATACTCAAAGAGAAAATTCCTGAACTAAAAAGTGTATATCTTGATACCGGGTCGTAAATATCTCGATAGGTTCTATGAATTATGAGGTTCGCACTGTTATGGGATATTGCCAATTTACTGATAGCAAATATTTTGAATTAACAGCGCAAGATAGTGTGGGCGCCACAATTTAGAATCATTTTTAATGAAAATCTGTTGGAAATTCATTAACTTTGGTATTGCTTTTAAAACAAATATTAACCAAAAACTATTAGTTATGGCAGTTTTTATTAATGAAGAATGCATAAATTGCGATGCTTGCGTTCAGGAATGTCCAAATACAGCAATCTATCCCGGAGGAGAACCTTACACACTCGCTGAAGGCACTAGTTTGCAAGATGAAACCGAAAAAGAAGCCCTCGCTGAAGACATTTATTACGTTGTTCCGGATAAATGTACTGAATGTGTAGGCGCTCACGATGAACCCCAATGCATTGAGGTATGTCCTGTAGATGCAATAGAAAAAGATCCTAATCATCAGGAATCAGAAGATGAACTCCAGGCTAAATATGAAAAGCTTCATGCCTGATTTTATCAAAGAATGAGTTAAATACTTTAATTATATGATAAAAGGATGATGCAAAAGCGAAGGAAAAATCCTTCATAACTTTTGTATCATCCTTTTTTTATTGTTAGTAAAGTGGGTGGTCCCTGCAGTATTTTCTTTCTATATTTCAATCAGTTTATTTTTTATTGCATATTTCACCAACTCGATGGTGCTGTTTAAACTTAGCTTCTGCATAATGTTATTCTTGTGGGTTTCCACAGTTCGGGCGCTTATAAAAAGTTTATCACCAATCTCCTTATAATGAAGACCTTCGGCAATCAGCTTAAGTATCTCCATTTCACGCTTCGTAAGTTGACTTTCTATGTCGTTATCTTTGTAATTATCCAGACGTGACTTACTGATATACTTCATCAGAATGGTATTGGGGATGTTTTTGCTCAGGTACTCCTTCCCATTCTGGATTTCTTCAATAGCCGTTACCAGCTCATCGCGCATGGCATCTTTGGGTAAAAATCCATCGGCTCCGGCCTGTATGGCTGAGAATATCGAGTCCTCGTCAGTGTAGGAGGAAAACACCAAAATTTTCAAATGCGGATGTTTCTCTTTCAATATCTTAGCCACTTCACTTCCCGACATTTTCGGCATAGACAAATCTAAAAGTATGACGTCAGCCTTCACTTTATTTTCGTCGATCAACCTCATCAATTCATCGCCATTAGAAGCCTCCCCCGCTATTTCAATATGATTTACCTTCATCAGCGCAGCAAAAATACCATCGCGCACTATCGGATGGTCATCTACAAGTATAAGCCTCGTTTTTTTCATAAGTCTGTTTTTGTCACCACTTAGGTTTAATTAAAAAACATCTAAATCCCAGAAATATTTTAGATAAAGAAAAGTTTCAATAAGCAGGTAGCGTAAATAAAAACGTGGTCCCATTATTTATCTCACTCTCGACCCAGATTTCCCCACCATGCTTTTCGATAAACTCTTTACATAATATCAGCCCTAATCCCGTGCCTTTCTCGGTTGATTGTCCGATAAATTTTGTGTTCTGGTCAATACGGAATAACTTATTGATATCCTCTTGAGTAAGACCAATTCCATAATCAAGGACATAAACAGTTAACATTCCGTTGCCTGCTGCCTGAAAAATTCCCGTTTCCACTTTTCCGCCCCGGGGAGAATACTTAATGGCATTAGAGATAAGATTCCTGAAAACTACGTTTATCAGATTTTTGTCGCAAAAAACCAGCTTTTCAGAATTTAAATTATTTATCAGGCTAATATTTTTGGATTGCGCGTGGGTTTTGGACAGTTTGATATTTTCATTGATAAGACTGTTCAAATCTATCACCTCCGGGCTGTACTCCAGCCGGTCGGTTTGAGATCTTGACCACTGCAAAAGATTTTCAATCAAATTATTGAGATGTCTGGCTGAATTATTGATATTTCTGGCAAAGGATTTTTTTCGCTCCTCCGATAATGTATCATAGTCATCAGCCAAAGCATCGGATACGGAAACAAAAGCATTAAAAGGTGCGCGCAGGTCGTGTGCAATGATAGAAAAGAATTTATCTTTAGTTGCATTGGATTTCTCAAGCTTCTGTTGTGAAGCTTTAAGCTCCTGGTTTGTTTGCTGTAATTTTCTCCGGTTCAGGCGAAGACTCTCGGTCATGGCATCAAAATTATCTCCCAGTGTTTGCAATTCATCCCGGCTGTTAAGGGCCACGGTCACACTAAGATTTCCCCTGCGGATTTCCTGGGTGGCAGACTTAAGAATATTAATAGGTTTGATAATAAGGTGCGACAGGAAAAGCCCCACAGATATACTTATTACAATCAAGCCAATACCGATTATCCACACAGCTTTCCTGACTCTGTTATTGGATGCCTCCATACGTGTGCGGGCGAAGTCAAATTTTTCACTGATGGAGTTTGTAAGCCGTTCGAGTTTTCGGAGAATATTGTTCGACAGCGCCATTACCTTGTCATCCTCCTGCTCTACCATCGACATTGTCTCAAAAAGAATCATCGGATTGTCATAGGCCTCGAACCGATCGAGTCTGTTCATGATATACTGATGCTGCGGAATGAGGCTATCCTCAATTAACTCCTCAACAATCTTGTACTGCCTCCGCTCTTCCTGTTTCCAATCTTTAGATAATTCAGTGATTTCTCTTTTCAGCCGCGGATACCTTTTCTCATGAAAAGCCACCAGGTCCTGCTTATTGGGAGTTTCACTTTTAACTTCGATGAATACCCAATTTTTTATAAGCATCTTGGAGTTAGATACCGCATAATAAAGGTCATGAAGCTTTTCCTCGGAGGGGGCATGAATATTAGCGATCTTCCTGATAATATCAATATTTTTTTCCAGGATGGAGTAAGTCATCACACTACCTCCCACAATTGCCAGAATGGTTATTCCGAAAGCGAGTGTCAACTTCTTGTATATATTAAAATAACGAAAAATCATGACTTAAAAATTAATGTCCAGGCCTACCAGATAAAGCCCACCGGCTTCATCGGCAAATGGAAACTCATAACTGTTGTTATCAATGAAGTTGCGTGCATTGAAGTACACTTTATTCCCTCTGTAAAAATCATATGATGCCTTCAGACTCATAATTGTTTTAGATTCCAGCTTCGTTATCCCGTCAATGGTGTAAAATCGCTGTTGACCATGACGATAGAAATTGGTATTCACTGTCCATCGCTTGCCGGGTTCGTAATTTATTACCAGGCCTCCAAACATGGTGGGGGTCGACCGGTGGATGTAATCAGATTCAACAGAAACAATATCTGCTTCCTCGTTATCAAGGGTATAATCAATATTAATATCGTCAAGCACGGTCATCTGGCCGGTTGCAAAAAGCCTGACATGAAACGTTTTATTCAACACATAATTAATCCGGGCTGTAGTTCCGAGCTGATAAGAGGTTAAGTCGATGTTTTGTGTGGAGGAAACACGCTGAATAGATTGTCCGATAGTATCGGTAGATGTGAAATTATTAGAAAAATTTTGCGCTTTGTTGTAAAAGAAAGAAAAATCCGTGACAAGGTTATCCCTCAGACGGTAGCGGTATCCAAACTCCAGCATATCCATAGTAACAAGGTCAAGCCGCTTGTTCGGGTTGAAAATCTCTACTTCTGTAAACCCTTCTGAATTCTCAAATTCAGAATAATGATTAACATGATAATCGTACATAAAAGGCCCCCTGTTGGCTCTTGAATAGACCGCGCGCATATTTGACTTCTTGTTAATGGTGTATGAAGCTATAAACTGATAGGTCCAGTAGTCTTCCTGTGGTAAATTGTAATCATCCATCCTGACAGCGCCAATCAGACGCAGGTTTTCGGCAGGATGGAGCTCCATGCGTAAGAAGTAAGCCAGGTCCGTTAATTCTGCCTCCCCATTAAACAGCCCGTTATCGAAGGAGGAATCATCGAGGTAAGGTTTGTCGCTGAAAAGCGTTCTTGAGTAGCTTATCCCCGGTGAAAGTTGTAATATCCCTGTTTTGAAATCATATTCCAGTTTTGACTGGAAGTCGGAAACATCAAATTTATAGCCATAAAACCCGACAGCATTATTTTGAATGCCCGAGTTATATGATATCCGGGCATCAAAATTATACAATTCACCTCTGAAATCCAGGTAGCTTGTCTGCGAATTCCTCCTGGTTAATGAAAGATTATTAATGTCGAGATAGATAGTCTGAATATCCGATTCCTGATGACCAAACGATAAGTTTAGGTTCATCGCCCCATCATCGTAGTACCTTAAAGCAGCATTTACGCCGAACTTATCTAATGCCAGGGTTGGTTCGGGATATCTTGATTCGTGGTTAGCCACCAGGCCGGGTAATGAGTCCGGAGGATAATACTCATAATCCTGGAAGTAAAGATAATTTTTCTGAAACCGGTCGCGGCGCTGATAGTTGGAAGACAGGCGCAAGGCCAGCTTGTCGGTCATACTTTTATTCAGCGATAATTCTGCATTCATCGTATTTGCATTCCCGTATTGCGCATCGCCGCTCACTCTCAAATCTTCTGCGCCGGGATTTTTTGTGATAATATTAATAACGCCGGAAACGGCATTTGGCCCATACAGGGCAGTGGAAGGCCCGGCCACCACTTCTATTTTCTTAACATCCTGCACTCCGACAGGAAGAGACTCCCAAAAAGTCCCCCCCTGAAACTTATTGTAAACAGGCCGGCTATTAATCATCACAAGCGTAATCGTATTCTCCGAGTCAAACAGGAACTTTCCCGGAGGCACATTGTCGTTTCCTCTGATATGCACATCATAATTCCCGTTGGTTTTTTGTCTTACTATCAAATCAGGCGAAAGCCTCAGTGCTTCCGGTATGTTTAACGGCCCTGCATTTTCTATCTCTTCAGCGGTTATTACTGATACCGATAAAGGCGACTTGAAAGATTGCTCTTTCATCTTTGAAGCGCTTCTAACCGTGGGGTTTAAAACCAATTCATATAGCTCCTCTATGGAAGATACTTTCAGTTTCTTGACCAGCAGCATCAACTCTTCCAGCGACATGTCCAGCAAATCTTCTTTTGACATCTGCTCTATCTGCTCACGTGAGTAATCAGACACAGAAATACTGTCATTAATCTGTCCCCTGCTCATTAATGTACTCACCAGTAAAAACACAAGTATAATTAATATGACTCTATGCATCTGATTGAACTTCAATTCCTAAGTTAATAAGTGATTGAGACACCTTAAGCTTTTTGTCTCGTATTTTTTTCGGATTAATCTGAAAAAGAAGGGATTTATCTGTTTCTTTAAAATTAATGCATGCCGGCGCGTTGGGTTGTTCAGAAATAACCAGTGTGGGGCTTTGCACAAGGTGATCTATAACATTTACCAACTTACCGGGGTATTCCGCTGTTACCATCAATAAGTGGCAGGTATCAATATCCCGATAATTCTTGTAATTGATTACCTTTATAGACTGGTCGAGTACTTTTTTGTTTTTTGTAAAGTCTTTTAGATGATTGGTTATCTCAGACTTTCCTAAAATCCCCATGACGAAATCCCCTTTTTTGTAGCTATCCGGCCAGTCAATGCGTTTTGTAAAGTTATAGATATAAAGCGCTTTAAATTTATCATACTGCCCTGTGGCATGACAGTTAGTCGATATCATTAGTACTATAATCCCTATAAGCGTTAGGTTTTTCATATGGAATCCCTACAATGTGCAACAAATTTATAAAAACTCAGGATAAAAATTACGGTATTATCTTTATGTAATTTGCCCCTTGGTGAGTTTTATAATAACATTGGATTCCAATAAATTACGCAAACAAAATTAGAATGGGTAAGGGATGTAATCCTACGGGATTTCCCGTATTTTTGACAAGCTTATTTTTCTAGGTAAAAATCCTGATTACTGAAATTACGATTTAAAATTTCTGAAACGACCCTACCTTTTAGTAGAGCAGTTTATAAATTTTTGGCACTTTTGTGCTTCAATCGCAGTGTAAATGAGTCAACAAATCATCGTTGCCATACAACATCACCGTGTACTCGGGTATATTTTCAAGCCGTTTTTGGCCAGATATATCCCCGATGTGGATGTATGGAAAATTCAAAATAACATCACTGCCCAGGACGTAACCAATGATGAATGGGATGAAGCAGAGGCTAATGTGGTTCGCCTGGCAGGCGAATACAGCGATTCTGAAATCCTCAGGTGTTTTGCCCGAACCAACCGGTATAACAACAAAGGGATTCAGCAATTCTACGATACGGTATCAGAAGATTACATCAAAAATCACATTCAGCCCTATGTTCAGAAAAAAGTCTACCAAATTGTGGAATGGATTAAGGAGACGGAAATTCCTGTTCTATTCAAAGAAAAGCAAGGTTTGAACCTGCAGTTGACTAAAAGAATATACGTAAAGAATGGTTTTTCTGAGCCTTTTTTTCACTTCCGATACACTAATGAAGGAATACGTTACTCTATGAAGTATTCATACAATGGAAATTCCAGGACATTGAAAGGACTTTCACATGTTTTTCTTTCCCTGCAGCCATGTGCTGTAGTGATAAATGATATTTTGGTAACATTTCGTCAGTTTGATGGTAATAAGTTGAAACCCTTTTTTTCAAAGGATTACATTCAGGTCCCTAAACGCCTCGAAGACCAATACTTCAAAGGGTTCGTAAAAAAAGTGGTGCGCGATTATGATGTGATTGCCGAAGGCTTTGAGGTGGAGGAGCATCGTCCCGATCCAAAATGGAAACTGATGCTCACCAAAGACATCAGTGGCAGCATTAGCCTGGAGCTGAGTTTCGATTATCTTAAAAAGAAGGTTTTACCGTCGGATGATAAGAAAAACCTGGTTGTGCTGCATGAAGATCAGGGGCTACGCTATGACAAAATTATCCGCAACCACCAAAACGAAGAGCGGGCAGAAAAAAAATTGAAACAAATCGAATTGCAATCCCGCGACGGGGTTTACTTTTTCCTGGATAAGGAGGATAGTGATGGGATTAAACTGGTAACATGGCTCAACCGCCTTTCCGGCGCACTATCATCAGCCGGTTTCACCCTGATTCGGGGTAGCGAAGCGCCCAAATATCATATCGGGCCGGTTCGGCTGGATACCACCCTCAGGAATGAAACCAACGACTGGTTCGATGTGTATGCGGTGGTTAAGGCCGGCAAATTTGAAATCCCATTCATTCACCTGAGAAAGCATCTGGTAAAGGGAGATAAGTTTTACAAGCTTCCCGACGGGTCGGTATTTATCATTCCCGACGAATGGTTTGAACAATATTCCGACCTGATGACCTACGCTCAAAAAGGAGAAGAAGATACCCTGCTGATTCGCAAATATCATTATACATTGCTGAAGGATGCCGGAATTGAAAAGGAAACGCAGATTTCGGAAAGCCTGGAACAGCTTTACAGCCGGCGGATTGAAAAAGACATTGAGCTGCCTCAGGGGTTGAAAGCCCGGTTGCGTCCTTACCAAAGGCAAGGGTATGCATGGCTGCACCATCTGCATCAGCATGGCTTCGGCGGCTGCCTGGCCGACGATATGGGGCTGGGTAAAACCGTACAGGCCCTGGCCTTGTTACTCAAAGCCGCCTCTGAAGAAGAAGGCGATGAAAGTGCTCCTGCCGCGCCGAAAACCCTCAGTAATCAACTCTCCATTTTTGAGGAAGAAACAGAGAAAACGCCCCACACCAGTACCAGCCTGGTAATTATGCCCACCTCGCTGGTGCACAACTGGGAGGCTGAAATTGCTAAGTTTGCTCCCCAATTGAAAGTTTTGGTTTACCGTGGGAAGCGGGAAGGCTTGATAGAGAAATTCCCTGAATACGACATCGTGCTCACCAGCTATGGGGTGGCCCGTATTGATAGTCAGGCGCTGAAGGCGTTCTCTTTTTTCTACATTATCCTGGATGAAAGCCAATATGTAAAAAACCCAGAGTCGAAAACCTACAAGGCGATTACCTCATTGGTTTCCGATTATGGTATGGTCCTTACCGGAACGCCTATCGAAAATTCCCTGACAGACCTCTGGGCGCAGCTTAACTTCCTTAATGAAGGGTTGCTGGGTAATTACAGTAATTTCATCGAAAAATTTGTCACTCCTATCGAAAAGAAAAAGGACGAAGCCCAGGAGGATAGGCTTAACCGGATTATCCAGCCTTTCCTGTTGCGCCGTAAAAAATCGGATGTAGCTAAAGAATTACCTCCTCTTTCCGAGCAAGTGTACTACTGCGAAATGACCGAAAAACAGCATGAGGCTTACGAACGCTATAAATCGGGCGTCCGGAATAGCCTGATTGATAACCTGCTCGATCAGAACTTGCAGGAAAATCGCATGCAGGTGCTGGAAGCCTTGCTGCGGCTACGACAGATGTCGAACCACCCGGTATTGTACAATGAAGACTATGAGGGAGATTCCGGGAAATTTAACGAAGTAATCCGCACTATTGAAGCCCTCCGGGCCGAAGGGCATAAGGCTATTTTCTTCTCGTCGTTTGTCCAGCATCTTAAGCTTATCGCCCGCTATCTGCGCGGGCAGGGTTACCCGCATGCCATACTCACCGGCCAGACCCGCGACC
>CAYFQK010000027.1:0-20497 GCA_964345255.1 uncultured Bacteroidales bacterium
CAAATTCAAAACATTTCCAGTGAAGCGTTAGCTATTTTGACTATTTGTATTTTTGATCATTAAAATTTGGGATTTATTTGTTTTTCTAACTTGTCCAGTTAGGTTTTATATTAATTCTCCGTTTAATATCACTTTGTCTACTTTATTGGCGCCATAATAATAAGGCATAAACTCCATCGTAGAAATTTCTTTGGTAATGAAAAGATTGGCTTTTTTCCCCTTGGCAATTGATCCCAATTTATTTTCCACACCCATAGCATAAGCTGAATTTAATGTGACCGCGTTTATGGCCTCCTGCGGGGTGAGTTTATACAAAATACTGGCCATAGATAAAATCAGTTGCATGTTACCTGATGGTGAAGATCCGGGGTTGAAATCACTGGCCATGGCCACAGGCAGTCCGGCATCGATCATTTCCCGTGCCGGGGCGTATTTCAGGTTCAAAAAGAAAGCCGCTCCGGGCAGAACGGTGGGCATGGTATCAGAATTTTTCAATACTTCAATTTCCTTTTCACCTGTATATTCAAGATGGTCAACAGACAGGGCATTGTGTTTTACCCCTACCTGAATACCGCCTGAATAGTCTAATTCATTGGCATGAATTTTTGGCGGAAGGTTGTATTTCTTTGCTTCTTCAAGGATTCGCTCAGTGCTCTCTACACTGAAAAACCCCCGGTCGCAAAAAACATCCACAAAATCGGCAAGATTTTCCCCGGCAACAGCCGGAAGCATTTCATTTATTATAATGTCGACATACTTGCTTTGATCTTTTTTATATTTCTGTGGAATAGCATGGGCTCCAAGAAATGTTGATTTGATAGTAAGTGGCGATTCATTTTTTAAACGCTTAGCTACACGAAGAAGCTTTAACTCCTGTTCTGTGTCAAGCCCATATCCACTTTTAATTTCCACAGCGCCGGTACCCATTTCTATAATCTCTTCACTTCTTTTCAGCGCGTCTTCAAAAAGCTGATCTTCAGAAATACCGCGGGTTGATTTGGCTGAATTCAAAATGCCCCCTCCTCTTTTAGCAATTTCTTCATAAGAGAGACCTTTTATCTTATCCACATATTCAATCTCACGGGTCTTAGGAAATACAAGATGAGTATGTGAATCACAAAAGGAGGGAAAGACAAAACGGCCGGTGGCATCCACTTCCACTGCATTTTTTTGCTGATCATCCGAAACATCATCCATCTTCCCAAAATCAGATATCACGCCATTCTCTATCAATAGATAAGCATCTTTTATTGAGGGGACCTCGGCCATTTCTGCTCCTGAAACTTTTTTTCGCTTTCTCCCATTTTCTGCCTGAACCAGTTCTTTGATATTGGTTAGTAGTATTTTCATTTCAGTATTTTTTATCCACGAATTAGACTCGCCAAAGTTATAAAGAATTAAAAAGTTAAAAAATTCCAAAAACATGGAACCAGCGCCGGAACAAAATGGTCTTTTGAAAAAATTCTTTTAACAAACTGTTAATTTTTGAAATTATACATTATTTTTGACGGATTAAGACAGTACAAATATATGCAAATAACTATTAATCAAATACTTTTATGATGAAAGCTTTACAAACTTTATTTCTGACTGCAATTCTTCTTTTCGCGGTGACGATAACACCTGAAGCAAAAGAAGTCCCTAAAAATCAAGCCAGGCAAGTGGCAAAGAATTTTTATTTCGAGACAGCGCATACCTATTATTCTCCCATAGCTTACGGTGAAATTGCGATAGATGGGATATACACACGAAATTACGACGGTCAAACCGCTTTTTATATCATCAACCTAAAGCCAGATGGATATGTTATTGTATCTGCTGAGGATACTTACAATCCTATTCTCGGTTATTCACTGAAAAGTAGCTACGATGAAAACAGGAAAAATAAGGTTTTTGAAAGCTGGATAACTACTTATGCTGAAAAAATTGATTACCTGAGAGCGAATGATATTGCAGCCACGGATGAGATGGAAGCGAGATGGGCCCATTACCTTAATGCCGGCAGGAAAGAATTGGCGGGACAGGCAAAAGGGCGGGATATAGATCCACTGCTGACAAGCACCTGGAATCAAGATTACCCTTACAATGCCATGTGCCCCGAAGATGAAGACGGTCCCGGGGGGCATGTATATGCCGGCTGTGTAGCCACGGCCATGAGTATTATAATGTATCATTACAAATACCCTGAGCACGGTTACGGACAAAAAAGCTACTATATCTATCCATACGGAACACAAAGCGTCGACTTTGAAAGTACCTATTATATGTGGAATGCCATGACCGATGAAATTTCAGGGAGTAGTCCTGAACATTCTATACAGGGCATTGCAGAACTCCAATATCATTGCGGAGTAGCTGTGGAAATGGGCTATTCTCCTGATGGATCAGGCACATACAGCTATTTGGTTCCCAACGCCATCAAAAATCATTTTGGCTATTCCAGCAATGCTACCTATATGGAAAAAGACAACTATTCGCTCACTGAGTGGCAAAATATGATTATAGAAGACCTGGAGAACAATCATCCGCTTTACTATTCAGGAAACGACGGGGAAGGGGGCCATGCTTTTGTACTGGATGGCGCTCAGGGTGATGATATGTTCCATTTTAACTTTGGATGGAGTGGATACATGAACGGATTTTATTACCTGGAAGGAAGCGGTGCCGTTGGTGGCTTTAACCAGGGACAGGCTATTGTTAAAAACTTTTATCCCGACGAAGAAGAATATCCATGGGCTATTGCAGCTGACACGCTCCCCTATCTTGGAGGAACTCTTAACGATGCCGGCACACCCAATGAAAGTTATCCTGCTGGTGAAGATTGCAGCTGGCTATTAACGCCCCCATCAGAGGTTGATGAAGTGGAGAACTATTCATTGAACTTTCTCGATTTTGAACTTGAAGATGGTGCTGATTTTGTAAAGGTTTATGACGGACCGACAGCAGATGCTGATTTATTAGGTGAATTTACAGGCAGCACCTTGCCATCATCAATGGAAACTACAGCAGACAGTGTTTTGATTGAATTTACCGCTGATGACAATGAAACAACACATACCGGGTTTAGATTGGAATATATTGCCTCACGTCCCGAATATTGTGATTTTAATCAATATACCGATCCTTCAGGAGATTTCAATGATGGAAGTGGTGACATGAATTACATCAACAATTCGTTCTGTCAGTTTCAAATCATGCCTCCCGATGCAAACGAAGTTTTAATGACTTTCAACGAATTTGACCTTGGGGAAGGTGATGTTCTGAAAGTATACCAAACCGAGCCGACTACCCTGCTTGAAGAGCTGACCGGCTCAGAGCTGCCTGATCCGATAACCTCTACATCAGGGGCTATGATGCTAGTGTTTCAGACTGACAACATGTATGCCGGGGGTGGCTTTGATGTTTCATACCAAATAGATAATACGGGAATTTCAAACGAAAAACAATTTGACCGGTTTCTCGCATTCCCGAATCCCGCCAATAAACTATTAAACATCATAATTGAGGATGATTTCCAAAATGAAGTGATCGCAACTATGAGCACGCTTGATGGCAAAGAAGTCTTTAGCAAAGCTTTCTCCCCGGTGAATGGCTCATTGAATGAAACGATTGATATTTCACATTATGACAAAGGGATCTATCTGTTGACCCTGCAAGGAAATAAAGGAGTTGCAGCACGGAAAGTAATTATTCAGTAATACGGACAAAGCCCATCAAAAAGGTCAGGATTTAACCTAAGAGGTTTTTCCTGACCTTTTTTACATAAAACCTTCATCAACCTGCCTGGCTTGCTTTGAATCGTTCTCCTCCAGGCATTCCAAAACATTCTTTTTGAAACGCCAGCAGGTCATCTGCCTTAAATGAAAGTCGTTTGAAAGCTTGTAAGTAGAAACCTCCTGATCATGGCAAATTCTGTACAACATCTTAAAGCCCAGATGTAAGGGAATGCGGCAACGATGAAAGAGGGTAAAAGCCCTGGCGGATTCCTCGTATTTACATCGCGTGCATCTTCTTGAATAAGCAAAGCGTCCTTTACAATAATTCGTATGTCCGCATTTGCGGCATTTGAAACCCTGGCTCCATTTGAATTCGGCTAAGATTCTCAGGCCTTCTTCCTCATCCTCAAGCAAAGAATTAAATGTTTTCTGATCAAGGTGCTTTATGTATGATATTAGCTCTTTCAATTTATAAGTCTTTAATCCTCACAACTCGATAGCTTATCAAACAATAAGTTACCTTCAATGTTGTAAGATTATATTTTGGTATAAATATTGTTACAAAATTAAACAAAAGTGCTCATTAAGCGATTTAATCTGTAAATATTTATATATTTGCATCGAAAAATATGAAGATATGACATACAAAAGTTTACTTATTCTGGCCGTTTTTACGGGGTTAATGTTTAGCAGTTGCACAGGTAATGGCAACCAAACGAGCGATGCGGGAAATGAGGAAAAGACTGAAACCTCAGGAGAACCCGTGCATCTGACAAAAGAAACTTTCAAACAGAAAGTGATGAACTATGAAGAAAACCAAAAGCAATGGGTATTTGAAGGAAACAAACCTTGCGTAATTGATTTTTATGCTGATTGGTGCCAGCCCTGCAAAAAAATTGCTCCAATAATGGTTGATTTGGCAAAAGAATACGAAGGGGAAATTAACGTTTACAAAATAGATACTGAAAAACAGAAAGAACTGGCAAGCGTTTTTGGTGTAAAAAGTATCCCCACCATACTCTTTTGTCCTACTGAAGGGAAACCTCAAATGACCAAGGGAGCGTTGCCCAAGAAAACATTCGTAAATATTATCGATGAATTTCTGTTGCAAAAAGGTGGAAATGCCGGCAATGAGCAGACTTCTGAAAATCAAAATAAATAATTAACACAGGTAAACGAACATAAATTAGATAACTTAAAAATCGAAATACAAGATGGAACTAGAACATTTGACAAAAGACACATTCCTCCAGAAAGTTTTTAATTACGAGCAAAACAGTGAGTGGAAATTCGAGGGAGAAAAGCCCTGTATTATTGACTTTTACGCTGACTGGTGCCAGCCGTGTAAAATTGTTTCACCAATACTTGAAGAGCTCGCAGAGGAGTATCAGGACAAAATTACTGTTTACAAAATAGACACCGAAGACCAGCAGGAACTGGCAGCCGCCTTTGGCATCAGAAGTATTCCATCAATACTTTTCTGCCCTAAAGACGGACAGCCGCAGATGGCCCAGGGAGCATTGCCAAAAGATTCCCTTAAAGAAGCCATTCACAAAGTATTGCTGGGGGAAGAAGTTTCTAAAGAGCAGTAAAACAAATCAAATACAATCGTGATTTTTTCAAATCACAATTTTAAAGCGGCGGTTTTCGCCGCTTTTTTTGTTTTTTAGCTTTTGAGTTAATTATTTTGTAATAAAAATTGAAAGCACAAGCTTTTCCTCTGGCTTATTTGCCCTCGATAGATTATGTGGCCCATTTTATGGCTGCATCAAATCCAGTGATTGATCAATGGGAGCATTGGCCAAAGCGCACTTACCGCAACAGGGCAGAAATTGCTTCCCCGAAAGGGCGCTATCGGATATCTGTTCCCGTCACTAAAAAAGAACATCATACCCCTGCTAATGAAGTATTGATAGCTTACAGGGAAAACTGGCAATTAAATCACTGGAGGGCTATTAAGTCTTTTTACAGCAATTCACCTTACTTCCTCTTCTATGAACAGGAAATTCATCAGCACTTCATGCGCAAGTATAAAACTATTGCTGAACTGGATATTAAGCTTATGGAAACCTTGCTTAAACTGCTGGGGATCAGCAAAAGCATCGAAACCTCTTCTGAGTACCTAAAGTCCAAAAACCTGGACCTTGACTTTAGAAATTACTTTAATCACAGTAAAGATAGGGTTTTTGTCCCGAAATATATCCAGGTATTTGAGGATAGGCAACCTTTCCTGCATAATCTAAGCGTTATTGACTTACTCTTTAATCTGGGGCCGGAAGCTGCAGGTTATCTGCAACAACTTGCTGAAAAGCTCAGGGCTTACTATTCAGGATAGGCCACCCGTACATGATAAATATTCATCAACTGCCTTTTCAATATTTTCTTGACAACCCGTATATCCTTGAAAGTGATGTTAGCATTGTTCAATTGCCCTTCCTCTATCAATTTGTTAATGATATTATCCACCAGGTCATCTATTTTGTTTTCGTCAGGAGCTTTAAGGCTGCGCGAAGCCGCTTCCACTGAATCAGCCATCATAAGTACTGCCGTTTCCTTGGAAAAAGGGATAGGTCCATGGTATGAAAACTCTTTCTCGTCAATTTGCTCTTCAGGGTCCTCCTGCTTTTTCTTCATGTAAAAATAGTCTGCCTTTCGGGTACCATGATGAGTCCTGATAAAATCAATAATCTGCTCGGGTAGTCCACGCTTTTTGGCCATTTCTACACCTCTGATAACATGACTAATAATTATCTTAGCACTTTCCTCGTACGACAAGTCATCATGGGGATTGATTCCCGCCTTTTGATTTTCAATAAAATAGACCGGCATATCCATTTTACCTATATCGTGGTAGAGCGCACCGGCCCGGGCGAGCAATGCATTTCCACCAATTTCTCTGATGGCTTCTTCTGACAAGTTGGCTACCTGCATGGAGTGCTGAAACGTTCCGGGGGCTTTAGTTACCAGACTTCTCAGCAGCGGAGAGTTCGTATCGGATAGTTCCAGCAGGGAGATATCCGTAACCATCCCAAAACTCTTCTCAAAAATATATATCAGCGGATAAGCAAAAAGCGTCAATATGGCATTGCCTGCAAAATAGCCATAATTGATGGCCTCCAGGTCCGCCGGATTTCCTTGCTGCATCAACTGTAGCCCTGTATAAACCAGGGAGTAACTGATAAAAACCAAAAAAGCAGTGAAGAAAAACTGTGCGCGGCGATGAAGATGAACAATACTCATAATAGCTATCATCCCGGCAACGATGTTAAGCATTACAAAATTAAAGCTGTTTGGCGCCAGAAAGCCCAGAATTAATACCGTAACCAGATGAATAACTATAGCGAACCTGGCATCGAAAAATATTCGGATTAGGATAGGGACGATGCTTATTGGAATCACTAATAGATACTGAATATTGTACCTCCCTAAAAGACTGGTCACCAACACTATTAGCAACATAACAAAGAAAATGAAAATAATTTTCTTGTTTTCCTCAAAAATAGAATGCCTGAAAAAATAGTAAAAAAGAAATAAAATAAGCATTAGAATGGTAATGACCAGCGCCTGGCCTGTAATAATCCAATCCTTGTTTCCTGTGATGCTTGTTTTCTCTTTGTATTGTCTCTCAAATGATTTGAGCACCTGGTTCTTTTTAGGAGTGACAACTTCCCCCCTCGCAATTATTCGCTCTCCTTTTTGAACCATGCCCCGGGTTAGTGAAATTTCATCAAGAATATCTTTTTTTGCCTTCGAACTTTTTTCCTCATCGTAGTCTACATTTTGACTCAAAGCATCCTGCAGGGCTGTATAAACTAACGCTTCCTTAATCATCCTGGCGGTGTCTGCAGCTTTGCCTAGGGCTTGCTCGATTTTGCTGTCGGCTTCCCTTACGGAATAAAAAGTACTTAAAGGTCGTTTTCTTGCAACTTTATTCTTAATCAGAAGAATTTCATAGTCTTCTGGTTTGTTTTTGATCTCGTTATTCCTGCTTATGATTCCACGCGTCAGGATACTATCGAGCGTATTTAGCGCAAACTCCTTATTTAATTTGTATGCAGAACCGAGTTCTCCGAATTTATTTAGCCACAGCTGCCTGAAGTTTTCCTTGAATTCTTTTTTTGTTTCCTCACTCTTATCCTCATTATAGGAGAAATATGGATCAAATTTTTCCAGAGCCTTTGTGCGCTCTTTTTTCAGTTGCTTGTTGGTTTTGTATATAGGAAAGTCATAGGGCGCTATCAAATCAGCATACATCCAGGGTTTTCCTTTGTTGAACTCGTATTTGAATTTGCCGGTTTTAGGGAAAAAAGAGACAATAATAACAATGGTTATTGCCAGTAAAAAAATCTTATACAGTGTTGAATAATTATCTCTTAAAAAATCAAATATCCTATTCATCAGGTTCGTATTTATGCCACAAAAATAACAATTCTAAAAATGGATTAATGATATTTAATCGCAAAGGATTAAGTAATTTTCATTACTCCATTAAGCTTTCCTGTGTAAAAAATATTTGCCGGCATTTCCTTTTGTGCATCATTTTCATTAGTGTATTCATACCCAATCTCCAACAATCACTTTAATATATTGTTCTTCAGCTACTCATGAAAAAACCGGTTCCTGGCCGGATTCAGTCCAAAACGCAGAATCTAAAACACTTTTAAGCTGAATATCTCATGAATTGTGCAAAATGTGAATTAAATGCAGGGGACCCCAGGTAGGGATTCCCTAAAAATTTTCAGTGAATCTCACTCGCTCCGTAGCTTAGAGAGAGTCAGGAATAATTTAAGAATTATTCGGGTTAAGGTTCTGCATGAAAATCTTTAAAAATATTATATCTTTACTTTCAGGAAAATCACGATAGCAGACTATCTATGTCATTACTAAAAACAGGTAAGCATGAATACATTCGGCATTTGTGAATTAAGCCTTGTACCGGTTCGCAGCGAACCCTCTGATGAGGCGGAAATGTCCACGCAATTGCTTTTTGGAGATCTCTTCCAGGTAACTCATAAACACAAAAGCTGGGTTCACATCCGGCAGGAATTCGATAACTATGAGGGGTGGATTGATGAAAAACAATATTCACCAATAAAAGAAAAGGTCTATCGTACGCTTATCAATTTACCCACAAGTATCTGCCTTGATTTTGTCAACTACCTGTCATCAAGTGATAACACATTTCTTATCCCGGTTATTATCGGTAGTTCCTTACCCGGGCTAGTGAGAGAAACCTTTTACATCGGGGATACCATCTATACCTACCAGGGGGAAATATTACTTCCTGAGACCAAACCTGAAAGAAGGATAATTTTAGAAAATGCCATGGTTTTTCGCAACTCACCCTATTTGTGGGGAGGGAAAAGTCCTTTTGGGATTGATTGTTCGGGCTTTACGCAAATTGCTTACAAAGCCTCAGGCCTGAGGTTGCTGAGAGACACCTCACAACAGGTCACGCAGGGAGAAAACATCCATTTGCTTTCAGAAGCCTTGCCCGGTGATTTAGCTTTCTTTGATAAAGAGGATGGAAAAATTACCCATGTGGGCATTCTGCTGAGTCAGGATCGAATCATTCACGCCTCGGGAAAGGTAAGGATAGATAATATTGATCATCAGGGCATTTACAACCAGGATTTAAAAAAATACACCCATCACTTAAGATTAATTAAAAGTTTGTTTTAAAAATAATAATATGGATTTATATATTTTATTTCTTAAAAGATTAATAACCATGTACTTATTCTTTATTTCTCGTTAAACCCATATTACACGGGTTAATAATAATTTAACATTCAAGATATGAAAATGATAACCGCATCAAATATATTTGTCATCGAAAAATCAAATTATTCATTCACAACTTTTTAACCAAAAATCATCATTATGAAAAAATTTAACTATGTACTTTTAATTGTGGGTGTTATCCTGATGGTATCAGGAAATACTTTCGCGCAAACCGTAAAAGGAATTGTAAAAGGCGATGCTAGAAAAGAAGCACTCGTCGGTGCTACAGTATCTATCAAAGGAACAACCAAAGGAGCTTCTACTGATACCCGTGGACATTTTGTTCTGGATATTGCAGCAGGGAGCCAAATACTTGAGTTCCGTTATGTCGGATACAAATCAAAATCCATAGAGGTTGCATTATCAAAAAACGAAACAAAAGACCTGGGAACTATCTATCTCGAACAAGCCGCTGTCGGTTTGGATGGTATCAACATCGTGGCCGACCGTGCCAAGGCACGACAAACCCCTGTAGCTATCAGCAATGTGGAAAAGGAAGATATTGAGAACAAATTAGGTTCCAGGGATATCCCATTAGTGCTTAACACCACGCCCAGTGTTTATGCCACTCAGCAGGGAGGCGGCGCCGGGGATGCCCGCATCAATGTTCGTGGTTTTAGTCAACGAAATGTGGCTATAATGATTAACGGGGTTCCTGTCAACGATATGGAAAATGGCTGGGTCTACTGGTCAAACTGGGACGGTGTTGGCGATGCGTCATCCTCTATCCAGATACAGAGAGGACTGAGTGCCGTAAACCTTGCAGTTCCTTCCATTGGTGGTACAATAAATATCATTACAGACCCGGCTCAGCAAGAGCAAAGCGTTAACTACAAACAGGAATTCGGCAGCGGTCAGTTCATGAAGTCAACGCTCATGGCACACACCGGTCTCATCAATGATAAATACGCTTTCAGTGTGGGTGGTGTACGAAAAACAGGAAATGGAGTGATTGACGGCACATGGTCAGATGCTTATGCTTATTACTTTGGTGCCAGTTATAACATCAATCCCAATAACCGCCTCGAGCTTTATGCCCTGGGCGCACCGCAGCGCCACGGTCAGAATCTTTACAAGCAAAATATTGCAGCTTACAGCCAATCTTTTGCTGATGGTTTGGATTCTTATGAGGAAGAAGCAGAATTAGCCTATCCAGAATCGTCTCGCGGAAGATTATACAACCAAAACTGGAATTATGTTTCGAAATATTACAACGAACAACAATGGTGGAATGGTCAGGCCCATACGCGTTTCAGCGAAGATTTTATCAACGAAAGAGAAAACTTTTATAACAAGCCGCAGGTTAACCTGAACTGGTACACTCAATGGGCTGAAAACCTGACTCAGTATACCATCCTTTATTATTCAGGCGGTACAGGCGGTGGAACCGGAACCTACGGCGATATCCAGTGGGATTACTCAGGTCCTTCAAGAATTGCAGATTGGGACGCAACTATCGAACGTAATCGCATGCATGAGGCTGATACTGCTCTTGGAATTCTCCGCAACAGCCGAAACAACCAATGGACTATCGGTGGTATTTCAAAGTTAAAATGGAAGATAAGCGACAAAATAACTACAAACTTCGGTATTGACTGGAGAACAGCAGAAATTGACCATTTCCGCGAGGTACGCGACCTGCTTGGCGGAAAATACTGGATTAAAACAGCAGATGCATTTAATCCGAATGAAAAAATAGGCCTTGGAGATAAAATGGCTTACAACTTTACCAACACCGTAGACTGGATTGGCGCTTATGGCCAGGCCGAGTATTCTGATGATGGATTTAGCCTTTATGGTATGGCCGGCTTCTCAGGGATTAAATATAACTATGAAAACCACTTCGCTAAGGAAGAAGGCACTGAAAATCCCCTCACCGCAGAGTCTGATTTCATCACCGGCGGCCAGGTAAAAGGTGGTGCCAACTATAACCTGAGTGAGACGTTTAACATCTTCGCCAATGCCGGCTATGTATCTAAAGTCCCGATTTTTGACAACGTGATCAGTGATAGAGATGGCTCAAAATCTGAAGACCCTGAAAATGAAAAATTCCTCTCATTCGAACTTGGGACCCAATATCTTTCTCTTTCACAAACTTTTAATCTGAAAGCCAATGCCTATTTTACGCAGTGGCAGGACCGTTCAAACAATGTAGGGGTTGTTAACCAAGACGGTTCAGAGGGATATATATTCCTACAGGGAATGGACCAGCGCCACATGGGTGTTGAATTCGAAGGAGCATGGCAACCTGTTGATTATTTCAGGCTTGATGTTGCTGCCTCTCATGGAGATTGGATACATACCGATGATGTGTCAGGAACCTATAAAGATTACGAAGGTGGTGGAGCCAACGATGTAGAGTTCAACTATTACGTTAAAGACCTGAAAGTGGGGAACGCACCTCAAAGTCAACTTGCTATTTCCGCGACTGTTGAACCCCTCAAAGACCTTCGTGCTGAAGTTGTTATGAAGTCATTCACGAATCATTATGCCGATTGGGACCCATTCAGCCGAACCGAGCTTGAGGATGGGCAACGACCACAAAGCTGGGAAGCTCCTGGCTACACCGTCTTCGATCTACATGCATTCTATGATCTGCCGGTAAAAAATAAAGATTTCAAAATCCAGATTTTTGCGCATGTATTTAACCTGACTGATGAAATATATATTCAGGACGCTACAGACAACAGCCGCTATAACGGATTTGACGGTGATCATGATGCTGACGATGCGGAAGTATTCCTCGGGATACCACGTACGATTAACTTCGGGGTCTCTGCCACGTTTTAAAGCATAAATTTTTACGATTGAAAAGTGCCGTTCTGTGACCGGCACTTTTTTTATTAACAAAAAATCAACAAGTAAATTACCTTACTCTTGTGCATCAAGCAGTTGCCGATCTATTATTTAGACTGCTTCAAAAGGGTAGCGAGTTAATAATTGGTTATTTTTGACCCTGAAGAAAAATTGTTAATTTTACTTAAAACCAACTTTTAATCAAACACTTGACCTATGAGAAAATTTACAATAACAGCTCTGATGCTTTTAAGCCTGTCATTGATAGGGTTTAGCACCATAGCACAAACCGTCACCGGCAAAATTATCGATGCCGAATCGGAAGAACCCTTAATAGGTGCAACTATAAGGGTGGAAGGAACTTCGCAGGGGACAGCTACTGATCTTGACGGAGGCTTCAAATTTGAAGCACCTGCTGGAAAACAAAATCTGATTTTTTCCTATGTAGGGTACGTTAAGAAAAGTAGGACCGTCACAATTGCTCCCGGCAAAAACGACCTTGGAACTATCAAGCTGCAATCTGATGCTATTGGCTTGCAGGAGATAAAAGTAGTTTCATCTTACGTTAAGGATAAGCAAACCCCGGTTTCCGTCTCTACTATTGAGCCACAAGACATTGAAGAAAAACTTGGCAGTAAGCAGTTCCCCGAAATGCTGCAAACTACCCCAAGTGTATATGCCACCAAGCGAGGTGGTGGTTATGGGGACTCAAGAATTAACCTTCGTGGGTTTGATTCTGACAATATCGGTGTCCTAATCAATGGAGTACCTGTTAATGATATGGAAAATGGTCAGGTTTACTGGTCAAACTGGTCCGGCCTGTCGGATGTAACAAGAACCATGCAGGTGCAAAGAGGGCTTGGCGCTTCCAAACTGGCCATCTCGTCAGTAGGAGGTACAATTAATATTATTACCAAATCAACTGATGCTGAAAAGGGTGGCTCGGTATACCTGCAAACCGGAAACAATGCTTTCACCAAGCGTGGTTTTACTGTTTCCACCGGTCTGATGGATAACGACTGGGCGGTGACTCTCAGCGGATCGCTGGCTACCGGAGATGGGTATGTTAAGGCTACCGGCTTTAAAGCCTATTCTTATTTTGTTAACGTCTCTAAAAAAATAAATGATGACCATTTTCTATCTCTAACAGCTTTTGGCGCCCCGCAATGGCACCAGCAAAGAAGCACCTGGCATTTGATAGATTTTTACCGTAACCACGAAGATGGCCGTCAGTTAAATACGGATTATGGCATTCGTGAAGGTGAAATTTATAATACAGGATATGCATACAATGAATACCATAAACCGCAAATATCTTTGAACCATTACTGGGACATCGGGAAAAACAGTAAACTATCTACCTCTCTGTATGCATCATTCTCCAATGGGGGCGGGCGACGCATCCAGGGCGAGAAAGACCACTGGCTGGAGTATCAGTACCCAACAGGTGAGCCATACGAGGTTACCAAACTGACTGACGATGGATTGCTCGATTACGATGCTGTGATCAGTGAAAATAGAAACTCACTGACAGGTTCTCAAGCCATCGTATCCATGGCAGTAAACCGTCACGACTGGTATGGTGTGCTCTCGAATTATAACACCAAATGGAATGATATTAACATAACTGCCGGCTTTGATGGCCGTTTCTACAGAGGGTATCACTATAATGAAATTACAGACCTCATGGGCGGAGATTACTTCCTTGACAACGCTGATGTGAATCGTCCGGAAGGCACGCCGCTTTATGAAGGGGATAAATTCAGTTATTACAACATTGGCGAAGTAATGTGGGGTGGTTTATTTGGCCAGGCAGAAATCGTTAAAGGATGGTATTCAGCTTTTCTTACCACATCATTTTCCAATACTTCGTACCGCCGAATCGATTATTTCTCGTATGCCGACGATGATCCCCAGCAAACAACCGATTGGGTCGACTTTTGGGCATACAGTGTAAAAGCAGGCGCCAGCATTAATATAGCGCCGCGCCAGCAAGTATTTGCCAACACCGGTTATTTCACGCGTGCGCCTTTCTTCCGCTACGCTTTTGTAGGATATACAAATGAAGTAAACGACGGCGCCAAGCATGAAAAAATATTCTCTGCGGAATTAGGTTATAAATACAATTCGCCAAAATTGGGAATGGACCTGACAATCTATCATACCAATTGGCTTGATAAAGCTATTACACGTTCATTCGCCGATTATACGGCCAACTTACCCGGACTGGACGCATTACACCAGGGCGTAGAGGTTACTGCTGAATACCTGCCCACAGATAAAATAAAAATTAAAGGAATGCTTTCTGTTGGCGACTGGCAATGGACCGATAACCTGCTTGCTCAGATTTATAACGAAGACCAGGAATTTGTCGGTGAAGCTACCATCTACGCAAAGGACCTTAAAGTAGGTGATGCCGCTCAAACAACAGCATCACTTACAGCCGACTATGAAATCTTCCGTGATGTTAATCTGGGGTTGACTTTCAAACATTATGCCGATGTATACGCTCAGTTTGATGTTGAAAACCGAACGGTAGCAAGTGATGAAGGAATAGACCCATGGGAAATGCCAGCATATCAACTTATGGATGCCAGAGTTCGGTATAACTTTAAAATCGCCGATCTGGATGCAACCTTGATTGGCAACGTTGATAATATTCTGGATACGGAATATATATCCGACGCCATAGACGGTGTTAATCATAATGTGCACACATCACCTGTTTTCTTTGGCTTTGGAAGAACATGGAGAGCAAGTCTGAAAATCAATTTTTAAACTATCATAAAACAGAATACAATGAGACATTTTAAAAGTATATTTTATTTATCCCTTTTTATCGGAGTCATCTTATCGGGATGTAATCCCAACGAGGAGATTTACGATAAACTGGACGAAGCCGCCGAACCTTACAACAACGAGGTAAGTGTTACCTTTGAGAGTGCAGACTATTCTAATTTGAGCGAGCTTGTATTAGATAATGCAGATTCACCGGCCGATTCAAGCGCTGCTGGTATCATAGGCGATTTTAATAATTTCAGCAATGATGCACCTGCAGCTGATTACATTCCCCTGTATCTCGCAAACCGCTTTAAAGCCTACGGGCAGGGATCAGTAGCGAAAGTGACTTATGATTATTATCTGGGATCACTTACTTATCTGACAAAATTCGGAGATGCTGAATTTTATGAATTAACGGAAGACGATTATCAATGGTTTGGGGGAAGCATAGCCCAGTACGGCAATTTCTCCAGCAGTGACCCTCCGGAAGAAAACATTCCCGGATTTCTTGATGAAAATTATCCCGCACCTGATGAAGGCTTCATGCTGGAAGTCCGGTATAAGTATTATTCCGGTGAAGTGCAAGATCGTTCGGGCTTTTATCTTTATGAAGATGGTGAATGGAACCCGGTACCGAATGTTTATGTTTTGACCCCAACAGATTATGACAATATGGGAGCCCCCGGGCAATATGATAATTTCTCCGATGACGTTTCTCCGGATGATTATCTACCCACATTTTTAAGTCTTAAATTTCCTTATGCTACGGAGGGTGACGTGAAAGTAACGGTATTCCAATATTACACGGGTTCCGGTACGGAGACTCGAGCCAGGGAGTATCACTTTAATGGTACGGAATGGAAAGAGTACAGTCCTATCGAAACACGCACCAGTCAGTTTATTTATAGCCAGGGGCAATGGGTATTTGACCCAACTGTTAAATTTACTATGACGTCCTCTGATTATCAAATAGTAGTTGATGCAGTAAGTGAAAAACATGGAGCCTATTTCGTTGATGAATACGGAACCGGTGAATATTATACCGGAGCTAGTTCTTACTATTCAAACTTTGATCTGCGTGTAGAGCCAAGACAAAATTATTATGCAGATGAATATGGGGACATGACAGAACAGGAGATTTTAGACCTGATGATTAGAAGACTGGAAGATGCAATGATAATGTTGCTCCAAAATAAATATCCTGACGCTGTTCCTGAAGTCAGCGGGGTACCGGTTCATTACATTGTAACCTTTGAAAGTTACAACAACAATCTGAGCCGTAGTACATGGAAAGCGGACATGCTTTGTACAGCTGCAGGTAACCCACCTCAGTTTGAACTGGTGGATGACACATTCATAAGAGATGGCGAAGAAGTAGTTATTCCTGATATAGGGAAATAAGTATCAAAAATATCTTTTGAAGGGCTGGGGACAAACCCCGGCCTTTTTTTATTATCTTTAAAACAAAAACTTAATGAAATTGGTCACTCAAAGATGGCATTGGTGCTTGTTCACCGCGCTGATTTTTATCTTGTCTTGTGTAACCCCCGCCAGAAAGACAGCAAAAGACGGTTATTTTTCGTATGCCGGTACTTTACAAAAAGAATTCGCCAAACTGGATAATTACGTTTGTAAAGTATATGCCGCCGCAGATTATGTGACGTATAGTATTCCTGCCGATTCACAAATAACAAAAAATAATATCGGCCAAATAGATTTCTCTGATTACCAGAAGGATTTAAAAACCGAATCCTCGATGGGTACAGCAACATTGCTTCAGCAGGACGATAATATGAGAGTTTTCCTGTCATGTTACCATATTTTCAATTATCCTGATACAGTGATGGATTTTTACCGTAGAAAAGATGGCACTAAAACTCCGTTTATAGCTCACATTTCAATAAAAGAAAACCAAATCCAATTTTTAAAAAAATATAATAATACTCAGCTTGCTGAATTAGTAGCCCACGACAAAAAACAGGATATCGCCTTTCTTAAAGCCATTCCTGAAAATGATATGCTCAGTAATCGCTTCGGGCGTTTAAAAACATCCTCCGGGAATCAAATGCGAACAGGGGCGGAAGTATTCATTACCGGATACCCCAACGGATATAAAATGGTAACACGTGGATTGATGAGTAAGCCATTTACCGAACAACCAGACAAAGTTATCATTGATGCCTCTTTTAATAAAGGGTACAGTGGAGCACCCTATTTTATTTTGTCTCCCGGCTGTAATTGCTTCAAGCTAGCCGGCATGATTACCTCCGCTGCCTCTATCGATGAAAATATGCTCGTACCTGAATTTCAAAGCCATCAAAAAATATATGACCCCAGGAGACCCTACAGGGACGAGGTGTATGTGAAACTTAAGGAAAGAATAAAATACGGACTAACGTATACCAACAGTATCCAGATAATTAAAGATTTCTACTTAAACAATCAACAGTTACTTAATGATAATGGTGTTAATTTGGATAATTTCTTTAATGTTAACAGATAAAAAAAATGAAAATGAAATAAGCAGGAGGCAAACCGGTTTACACTGTTCAACTGCCTCCATGATTTACTGATTCAATAATTAACCCCATGTCCGGCGCCGAACACCTAAGTGTATGGAAATCGAACATTATCACCAAAAATATCACTGCGGGTTAAACCAGCGAACCCCGGATATTCATATCAAAACCATTCACCCCTGAAGCATCTATCACAAACAAAACGTAGGATATAGCAAAGGTGCACATGGATACCAACCCGAATTTAAGGACATACATGCAATTTATACGCCAAAGGTCCGGCTTTTAAAACAAACATAGCTGCCTCCACTTTCAGGAATACAGCATTTTACAATCTTCTCTCTACCCTCTGATTAATAAGGCTAAATCCAGCAATGGAAACATAGAACGCATCCGGGATTTAATGTACGATCCTAAGTAAAACCTCCAGAATCCGCATTTTAAGGGGTTTGGCATATTTCTTGTATTTTGTAGACTACAACCTAAAAACTATGAGTTATGCTTAAAAAATTTATGTTTATCGCAGGACTAATAATCCTGCTCAGTTCATGCGTCGGACCATCACCTATTTCAAAGCTGGACCCGCAGACCAAAAATTTCACCTGGAATTATGGTCAAAAATACATCGATAAAACGCAGGATAGCATTCGTTTTTCAATAGCGTTTAATAAAAACGCCGGTAACGATCTGGTGTTTGATGTTGAAGTAATAAATCACACCAGTGACAGCATCCTAATTTCACCGGAAGCCTTCTTCTACAAAGCTATGAATGAATACGGCACTATGCTCGGAAGATACGTCTACGCAGTTAATCCTGAGAAGATGCTTTTGGAAGTCGACAAGCAATTAGCCAGGGAGGAAGCTCATCAAGCTAACCAGGCTATTGTGGATTTGGTGAGCACCACTACCGAAGCTGCGGCAACGGTAGCCACACTTGATGAAAATCCTCGCAAGAAACAAGCCCTCTACAATGAAATTAACTACAACCGCCATCAAAGAGAAATGAATGAGTTGAATGCAGAACAGCGGGTACGTTCCTTAAACGCTGAGCGCGATTTTTGGGAGGACATGGTTTTGAGGACCACTGAGCTTGCCCCCGGCTACTCCATCAAAGGGAAAGTCTATTTTGAAAGAAATGTCAACGCGGCATCTTATGAGTTTGAGTTCCCGCTGGGTGATGAGGTATTCAAAATCGATTACAAACAGGTACTACACAAACCGTGATTAATTGCCGAAAAAAAGCCTGTCATGCATCTTGCACCGACAGGCTTTTAATTTCTAAGCAGGATCTTCTTAAGCTCTGCTCCTCAGGATTTTTTCCACATTTTCCGGACCTACCTTTTGTTTCTCGCCCAGGAACCATCTTCGCTCTTCAAAGCGATTAACAATTTTCTGAATCGTACTTTCACCCACATCATAATCGCTCAAATGCGTCTTAATTCCCAGTGAGTTGAAAAATTCTTCCGTTTTTGCTATGGCCTTATCTGCTTTTTCTTCATCCGATCCTTCTGTGATAAGCCAAACCCGCTCGGCATATTGTTTCAGGCGTTCCTTTTTATCTTCTTTGAGCACATGCCATGTACCAGGCAGCACAATGGCAAGTGTGCGCGCATGGTCAATTTCATGAAAAGCCGTCAGTTCATGGCCAATCATATGTGTAGACCAATCGTTAGGGACACCGGCCCCAACCAAACCATTTAAAGCCATAGTGGCCGACCACATGATGTTAGCCGCTTTTTCATAATCAGCGGGATGTCTGTAATATTCGGGCCCCTCCTCGATCAAAACAGACAAAATGCTTTCAGCAAACCTGGCCTGCAAGTGATTTCCGGTAGGATACGTCATATATTGCTCCATCACATGGACAAAAGCATCTACCACACCATTGGCCGTTTGACGGCTGGATAAAGAAGCCGTAACAGAGGGATCGAGGACTGAAAACTTTGGAAACAGCAACGGATGACTGAAAGGGAGCTTTTCATGTGTTTCTTCGCGCGTTATAACCGCTCCCGAGTTCATCTCAGAACCGGTAGCCGGTAGGGTAAGAACACCTGCCAGGGGTAATGTTTTTGAAACCGAGGCTCTCCTGGCCAGGATATCCCACGGATTGCCTTCGAAAAAAGCAGCTGCGGCAATGAATTTTGTGCCATCGTAAACCGATCCTCCCCCAACAGCAAGTAAAAAATCAACTTTTTCTTCTTTTACTTTCTCCACTGCTTTCATACAAGTTTCATAGCGCGGATTGGGTTCGATGCCGCCAAACGATGTCCAGTCAAAAGTCCTAAGCGCTTCTGCTACCTGATCGTAAACCCCGTTCTGCTTTATGGAGCCTCCGCCATAGGTTACCATCACTTTTGAACCCTCAGGAATTTCGTTCTTTATATCACCTATCTTCCCTTTTCCAAATAATATTTTTGTCGGATTATAAAAATCAAAATTTCTCATACCAAATATGCTTTTTAATTAACGGATGTGTTTCTCAATCAATTCAAGTAAATGCTTGCGCTTCATGGGTTTGGCGATGTAGTCATCGCATCCGGCGTTAAGAGCCTTTTGACGGTCTTCGGTCAGGGCATAAGCTGTTTGTGCGATTATAGGGATGTCGCCATCACGTTGCTTAATCTCACGCGTCGCTTCCAATCCATTAATGATAGGGAGCTGAATATCCATGAGAATCAAGTCAAAATCTTCTTCATTGGCTTTTTTTATCGCCTGCCCTCCGTCCTGAGCCCACAAAATTTCAGGCTTGTATTTCTTAAGGATGACCCGAAGCAAATCGTAGTTGCTCTCCTCATCCTCAACAATGAGTATCTTTTTCCCTTCTAATGTAAAATTTTCTGTGTCTATTATCGATATACTGCAAATTTCTATAGAAAGTTAGATGGCGCGATTGTTAGTTCA
>CAYFQK010000028.1:0-20199 GCA_964345255.1 uncultured Bacteroidales bacterium
GTTTTTAATTCAGTGCCCTGGAGAAAAATGGTTTTAAGGCCTTGTTCTTCAGGGTGCTGTTTTTGCAGCATAATCAGTACAAAAATATTATCGGGATGCCCCCCCCGTCAAAACTTCACCCTGACCTGGAACTTCACTTCACTCACGGCATTGCCTTGTATTTCATTATATCCGCTAAGCACCGTTTGCCGGTGATTGTATTTGGTTCTTGAGAGTCGAACCCAGGCCGTGAACCCTTCCATAATTTCATACTTAGCCAGCAGATAAAAACGCCTGCCTTCATCATAATAAGCCGGGAAGCTGAAGGTATAAAGCACGTCGCTCTCATAAGCATAAAGCCTGGAGGAATAATCATCGGTGTCGAAAATAGCGAAACGTCCGTTTAGCGTCAGGGGGAGGTTTTTAAAAATATATCGCACATCCTGGTAAATCAGGAATCCCTCGCTTTCACTATCAGGAAAATTAATGTAGCTTTTCTCCACCCGGTTTTTCAGCGATAACTGGTCCGTCACCTCATAGCTGAGATGAAGCCTCAGTTTTATTCGCTTTCGCGGGATGGTAGTTTTTGTTATATCCTCTGAAGAGGAATTGTATTCTTTGGTTTCCTGCTGAAAACGCAAATACCCATGGAATTTCCGCGATGGCGTATAATTGAGCTGCAAAGAATATTCCTGTCCTGTAGCGGGTGAGGAGGTGCGAAACCCCATCCAGCGGCTTTTGAAGTAATCAGCATAACCATTTAAAGAAAAGTTTTCAAGCATCAGGAATACCATACCCACAAGGATTCCTTCTTCATCGTTGGTACGGCTACCCTCGGCCAGGCCACTGGAATAGAAATTATTATACGACTTCGAATAATTTCTGTAGACGGTTTTCAGCGTTAACCGCGAGTGAAGAAAATAATTTACACCGGCCATCATCGCCATCTCTCTCTCTTTATCTACACTCCATTCCCCAAAGATTTGCCCTTTACTGAAAACCCGTGAGATATCCAATCCAGCGATGTAATTGTCTTTTCCCTGAAAACGAAAATAGTTGTATAACCGGTCCTGAGGTTTTACAGGATGGCTATAGGTGGAGTACCAGCCGGTAATGCCTGCATGCCAGCGATTTTTGTCAAAGGATAAATTAAAGCCTCCCATTTGCTCGGTAACGCTGTTTCGGTCTTCCATCTCGGAGGATGTCCGGTGATATCCGCCCTCTTTCAGGGAGGTCACCCAATAGGCTGTGCTGTCAACGGAAAATTCTTTATTCCCATCCCATTTCTTTCTGGAATAAAAAGGAGTGAAAGAAATGCTTCCCCAGGAAGTAGCTAACCCAATCCCGCGCATGTAGGCTGATTCGTTTGAAGAACGATACGTCTTCAGGCCATAACCATACTTTTTAATTCCTGACAAAGTAGGGGATTTACCCATCGAAAATCCTGACCATAGCGATAGGCCCTGACCGAATTGAAGCTTGTAGTCCCCCAGGACAACTTTATCGATAAATCCCAGATTTTCGACTTTTAGATGACCGGAATAAAAATCAAAGCCTTTTTCATTTGGATTGCTGAAAAAAGGCTCGCCGGCATCTTTATCTGCAGTTAATCCGGCCGAAATATTTTCGCTTTCAACATTATATCTTAAATATTGCCGGTAGGGATCGCCGAGGTATTTCGAATCATTGATACTATCAGAAATGTAGCCTTTTTGTTGTTCCAGCTTTCTGTTGGTCCGATAGAGGAGTTCGTGGTTGAACCACCGCCGCCCCTGACTTTTGCCCGCTCCTTTTTCTTTTTCCAGAGTGACAAAATGCTCCAGCCAAATCAGCGATTGCCTGGAAACATTCTCCGCGGCTTGCAGCTCGTAAATTGTTTTTACCGGCCCATAAAACTGAACATATTTCAGGATGCTGTTGATCTCCGACCCCGATAGGAAAAATAACCGGGAAAGCTCTTTATGGCTTGTATTATTCAGATTGATCGGATGCTGGCTGAGGTAGAACAGTTCATTTGAAATTTCAGAAAAGTCGGTGTTTTCATCGAAGTTCTCCGATTGATTTTCAACGATTTGTTCTATCAGCGGGGCGATATTCGCGCCAGGGTCTACCTGGCAGTGCAATCGGTGTGCCGGTAGCAATGGCAAAATCAGAAAAATTATTCTTACAAAATAGTTCATTTAACTGATGTTAAAATTGATAGACCAGCGATGCCATGGGTGAAAATCCAAGTGCCTGATGCATGGATGATGCAAGCTGGAATTTCAATGAATTTATACGTGTTTCAAAACCAAAAGAAAAGATCGATTCTCTTGTTGAAATACCCATTCTGGCGTAAGTTTCTTTCAAAATCTCGTACTCTATTCCCAGATGATAGCTTTCTGCCTTATCGGTTATTTTTTCGGTTTCAGCACTGACGATTAATCCATCACTTACTTCAAAAAGCGCCCCAAGACTGAAAACGGCCGGGACTTTTTCATAGGCCTCTGATTTCATCTCTTGCCGGACAGGGTTGTAAATTTGCAAGCCTATCCAGATTTCTTCATTCACCTGGTAAAGTACTCCGATTTCAAAAGTAACCGAGGACGCCTGGTTAAACTGCTCAACATCGATAAAAGTAGTCAGGTAATCAAGCTGAACTCCGGCGGAGAGATTTTCATGCAGTTTCATTCCCCAGGCAATGCCTGCAGTAGTCTCATGATAACTGTCGCTGCCGTAGTAATCGGCAGTGATGCCAATTGTTCCAAAAGAAAAGGGGTAGATGAACCCGATGCTTTGGAATCCCAATTCTTTCATCCCGAAGCGGTTTTCGTAAAATATTCCAGCGGCCGGGGATTGAAGCCATGCCAGTCCTGCCTGGTTGTTTCTTAAAGACCAGAAATCACGAATGCAAACATCAGCAAAGGACATGGCAGCAGAGCGGCCACCATGGGCATTTTTTTCATGGCCCGCTTTTACACATATGGAGATGAATGCAAAAAGTAGTGCCAGCATAGTGGGGATAATTTTCATATCAGGTATATTTAAGGATTTTAATTCTGTAAAATGCTGCCTTACAATATACAAATTTTTTTGAAACATCCCTAATGAAAATTTGTTTAATTCAAAAAACCGGCATGTTACCACAGACACTTGAATTCCTTCAGCATCTGCGAAAAAATAACAACCGCGAGTGGTTTGAGGCCCACCGCGATTTATATGAAAGTTCTCAGCAGGAAATACAGGATTTTCTCAATGAAATCATCTCCAGACTCAATGACATTGACCCCAAAGTCGGAGTTCAGAAGGGCAAGGATTGCATGTTCAGGATTCACCGCGATTTGCGATTTACCAAAGATAAAACCCCATACAAGAACTACCGCGATGCGATTATAAAACCGGGTGGCAGGAAGTCGCCGTATGCCGGGTATTATCTCCATATCGAAGATGGCAACTCTTTCATCGGGGGTGGAATCTATAAACCTGCAAAGGAAAACCTTGAGGCTGTGCGAAATAAGATTTATTTCGAGTATACGGATTTGCAAAAAATTTTATATGACGATACCTTCAGGGATTTCTTCGGTAGCATGGACTCCTCTTTCAGCCTGAAAAGGATGCCGGCAGGCTACAGCGAAGATCATCCTGCCACGGACCTGTTGAAGTATAAAAGCTTTATAGTCCTTCACCCACTTGAGGATGAGGACTTGATTGATGATGACCTGCAGGAGGTTGTGCTGGAGGCCTTCAAGGCAATGAAACCTTTCAACCGGTTTTTCAACGAAGCTATTGAAGAACGCGAAGTGGAGCAAGAGCTGTAGCATCAGCGATTTTGCATTCTTAATAATGTAGAAATGATGACCCCGACTCAGAGGTGCTTTTCCACCATTTGGTTTTAGTTATCTCTGATATGTTCTGAATAATATTTTTCGAAACTGTCGCAACCTTTTACACGTTGTGGTAACAATTTCCGAAAAGGTAGATGTTTTCTCTACGATACTGAACCACCTTCCCCTAAAATGAATCCTTGCTCTACCAGGTAGAGATGCTTTACGAAGTTATTTTATTTCCACGGAGCAAACCCACTTTCCAGGTAGATGGATTTCGTTTCTTTTCTTGAAGAAAATAGCTATTGATTCCTGCAATTGCGTCCACTATGTTACTATTATTAACTCTTTCCAGGTCGGAATTTTATTAAGGTATAAACCCCTATGGCAGCAAGCGACAACACAGTAATTTCGCCCATGGTATCCAGCGCCCTGAAATCGACGAGAATTACATTCACGATGTTTTTGCCGTGGGCCAGAATGTAGGAATTCTCCAGGAAATAATCACTGATTTTGGACTCTGACGGACTGCCAAGCACCAGCAATGTAATAAGCGTGATCATCAGGCCTGAAAACACTGAAATTGCAGTATCTTTAATCTGTATTTTTCGGGAAGAAAATCCCTTGAATTTAGGCACTTTGTAAGCGACCAACACCAGTAGAATTACCGTTAATGTTTCAATGGAGAACTGTGTCAACGCCAGGTCGGGTGCACTAAGGAATGCAAAGAGTATGGCTACACCAAAGCCTACTACCCCTACGGCAGCCACTGCTCCCAAAACGGTTTTGGAAATAATGGCCAATAGCGCGGCCATCAACATGACAGCAACTATTAATACTTCATAAAAATATACATCATTCAAATCGAGCGTGATAGAACCGAAAAGCTGATATTTAATCAGCGAAAGCAATACCATGCCACCGAAAAACAGCAGTATGTAGTAGAAATAGTTTCTTAAACGGCCATTCTGGAAAAAACGGGTTTGTATTTTTGAATATTTCAACAATCCCTGCAAAAGAAAATTATAGCCGGCTTCGGGGCCAACCTTTTCCAGCGTATTCCAAAGGCTTTGATACTTTTTCACCTGGAAAGAAGCAAAATACAGTCCGATTCCTCCAAGCAGCGTGACTAAACTAAACAGGAGTATTTTGTTAAATCCGTGCCATAAGGCGAGTTCGGCACCTTCCTTGCCAAAAACCGATAATACCCCCGAACCTACAAGGGTATTGTTCATAATGAAAGGGAAGACGCCGAAAATCAATCCCAGGGCGCCCAGCACTACGGGGCCCACCCAAAGGCTAAAGGGGGCCGGATGGGGATGCTTGGGCGTTTCGGTCAGCTTTCCGAAAAACGGCTTCACACCTACCATGATGGCCGTGGCTACTAAAAGCATATTGGTAAGTATAGCAGCAACTGTAAGCAAAGTTGAATTTGCTGCAGCATGCACCGTGCCTTCATAAATCAATTCTTTAGCTATAAATCCTAAAAAAGGTGGTATTCCGGAATAAGACAGAGCAGCCAAAACAGCACCTCCGGCAATCCAGGGCAAATGCTTTTTCAGTCCTCCCAGCAAACGAATATCGCGAGTACCGGTTTCATGGTCCACTGCTCCGGCCACAAGGAACAAGCCTCCTTTGTATAGCGAATGCACAATTAGGAAGGTAATAGCGCCGGTTACGGCATACTTGCCTCCCAATCCCAGTAAAAAAACTATAATTCCCAAAGCACTGACTGTGGTATAAGCCAGAATACGTTTCAAATCATTCTGACCGATAGCCATGGCAGCGCTCATTACCATCGTTACACCCCCGAAAAACAGAAGTAAAAAATGCCAGATATCCGGACCTGAAAGCACGGGCGTGAGTCTTGCAATAAGAAAAACACCCGCTTTTACCATGGTAGCCGAATGAAGATAAGCACTCACGGGGGTAGGAGCTTCCATTGCATTAGGAAGCCAAATGTGGAAAGGCCATTGTGCTGATTTGGTGAAAGCGCCCAGCAGTACCAGTATAATGATGGATAAGTATAATCCGCTGTTTGATATCAACTCGGTATGATTCATTAATTCTGAGAGTGAATACGTATCAGCCACAGATCCCATTAGCAGGAATCCCGCCATCATGGCCAGTCCGCCGCCCCCGGTTACCAGCAATGCCTGCAGAGCAGCATATCGCGACCTTTCAGCTTCATGATTAAATCCGATAAGTAAATAAGAACTAACACTGGTGAGTTCCCAAAAAATAAACAAGACAAAAATATTATCGGATAAAACGACCCCGAGCATGGAAGTCATAAAGAAAAGCAGATAACCATAAAAACGTCCCAGTTTACGGTGCCCTTTAAGATAGCCGCCGGCATAAAAAACGATGATAGCGCCTATGCCGCTTATAATGAATGCAAAAGTGAGGCTGAGGCCATCAATAAGGAAATAAAGGTTAATATCAAAAGAAGGAAACCAGCTGTTTTCGATTAAGAGCGTTTCGCCCTGAGCCACCGGCTCTAAAAAGGTGAATAAATAAATAAAAATTGACAGGGGTACTAAACTAAGCAGACCTCCTGAAAACTTTGGTGTAATCTTATGCACAAACGGTGCTAAGACAGCAGCTAAAAATCCGAATAATATGACTGTAAGCATAAAAAATATTTTTCTAAACCCTTATTAAAACTTATGTCCGGTTAATTCTTTTCGTGCTCGGTTGCTTTAAACCCGTGTGTTTTTGGATTATATTTCCCTTTCATATCATCGCTTACGGTTTTATCCCACATTTTAAGTCCTATAATGTGCGAAGTTCTGCCAAGCATATGTGCGCCAACAGGCACTGTCAGAATCAGGAAAATAATAACACCGGCTATATGTAAAATCAAACTTAAACCTCCGAAAAATATGGCTACGGCAACAAGCATGGAAGCCACACCAAAGGTGCCCGCTATGGTTGAAGCCGACATTCGCAGGTAAACGTCCGGCATTTTGAGCAACCCGATGGAAGCTATGAAAATGGATAGCGTACCGAGAACCAGAAAAAATAATACTATATAATTTTCCATAATGCGTCTATTCGTTTAGTTCTTTTTCTCCTTTTTCGTAGTAATATGCAAAAGCCACTGTGCTTAGAAAAGCTATAAGCGCCAGAATAAGTGAAAGATCTATAATAACTGCATTACCCGTCAGGATAGCATAGGCTGAAAATATTCCGATAGCCACGACCACCAGCAAATCCAGTGCTATCACTTTATCAATCAAACTCGGGCCTTTAAACAGCCTGATAAAAATTATCACCATGGAAAGGCTAAGCAAAGGCAAAATAAAATAAATGATGACGTTAGCTATATTCATCGCGTAACCTCCAGTAGTTTTTTTTCTAATCCATTTTTAATATCCAGAACACTATTCTCTTTATTTGTTTTATCGATGTATACGTTGTACACATACAATGTGGATTTGTCTTCAGAAACAGCCAGACTGGTAGTCCCGGGTGTTAATGTGATGGAGTTGGCCAGCAATGTAATCTCCAGGTCCGTTTTCGCATCCAGGGGTACAGCAATTATTCCGGGATTCATATAGTGGCTTGGGGTAATAATATCATATCCTATCTTCAGGCTCCCTTTTATCACTTCTTTCACAAAAAACAGCAAATAGCTGAATGTTTTGGGAACCCGGTTAAAATACTTCGAATCTTTACTCTTTCTTTTAGCAAACCACAACACAAAAAAGCTGACCACAAACCCGAAAAGAATGTTTTCAGCGCTCACACTCATAGTAAGCATAATCCAGATTAACGTCAGGAACAGGTGTAGAAAAAACGTTTTCATTATTGCCTCCCTCCTAAAACAGTATTAATATAAACAGTTGGCTCCATTAATTCATTTGCTGTTCTTTCGGCAATCTGAAAGAACGGCTCAGGGAAAAACCCGATAGTTAAAGTTATCATGGCTAAAAGTATAATCGGGATAGTCATAAACATATTATGTTTTGAGAACAAACCAGCCACCACACTATCCTTGTTTTCAGCTTTTTCAGGGTCTTTTTTCCAGAAAGCTTCGTTCCATATTTTCATCATGGAAAACAGCGTCAGCAATCCTACAAGCAAAGCCACAAAAACAATGAAATACTCCTGGATATCCAATCCGGCTTTAATTACAAAAAACTTCGCCCAAAAACCTGACAGCGGTGGCATTCCGGCAAGGGAAAGGGCGGGTATCAGGAATAGAACTGCCAGCAAGGGATAAGTATTTACCAGCTCCCCGATATTGCGAATTTCAAAACTTCCTTTCACTCGATTGGCCAATCCCGATACGAGAAATAAGTTCCCTTTAACGATGATGTGGTGCATAATATAAAAAATTCCACCGGCCAGGGCTAAAGGGGTGTAAAGGGCCAGTCCCAGTATCATGTATCCTATCTGGCTGATAATGTGAAACGAAAGGATTCGTCGCATGTCATACTGCGAAGCGGCGCCAATAACGCCCACAAACATGGTGAAGCCGGCTACCCAAAGCAAAATCGTATGGGTATACTCCACATCCTGGATAAAAATCAGGGTGAAAACCCGGATTAAAGAATAAACCCCGACTTTGGTAAGCATACCGGCAAAAATAGCGGCAATGCTGATAGGCGGGGTGTGATAGGATGTCGGCAGCCAGAAGAACAGGGGGAAAACCGCCGCTTTAATACCAAAGGCAACCAGGAAAAACATCGCCACAAGTGTTACCAGGGCCTGATTTTCTACCTCTCCTACCTTAACGGCAAGATCGGCCATATTTAAAGTTCCGGTAAGCCCGTATAAAAATCCCACTCCAATCAAAAAGAAAGCCGAGGAAATCAAATTAATGGTTACATATTTGAAAGTCCCTTCCAGTGCTCGTTTCGTTCCATCAATAGAAAGCAAAATAAATGAAGAGATGAGCATGACCTCAAACCACACATACATATTAAATAAGTCGCCCGTAAGAAAAGCACCATTGATGCCCATGTACATAATATTGAGCAATGGATAATAGGCAAACTGCCGCTTTTTACTCACCATATCGCCCAACACACGGGTTTTCTTTTTCATGGAAGAAAGGGAATAAACCGAAGTAGCAAAAGCCATCACGGTAGTAATCAGCACCATGATGGAACTAAAAGTGTCGGCAATTATGGTAATCCCAAAAGGCGCTTTCCAGCTTCCGGCCTGAAAATGCATCATCCCATCATCTAAAACGGTCTTCACCAGTGCAAAACCAATAAACAGAAAAATAAAGGCGCCCGCCAGGTTAACCAGCTCCTGAACTTTTTTATAACGCCACGTGGCAAGGGTTAACAATCCTAAAAGTAATGGAAAAAGAATGGGTGCAACTAGTAACGTGTTCATAGTGTAATCTTACCTGATGATTAATAATTAACTGTCTGTTACGGTTAATTCGTTCGCATCGCTTTTGCCGATAACCTGATAAACCTGCCGGATTAAAACGATAGTGAAAGCTGAAACCCCAAACCCGATGACAATAGCGGTTAATATCAAAGCCTGGGGTAAGGGATCGGCTACCGTTTCTGTGATATATTTTTCTCCCTTTTCTATTAAAGGGGCCTTCCCGCGAACCGTAGATGCAATGGTAAATATTAAAAGGTTAGACGCATGGGCCAGAAAAGAGAGGCCGATAATCAATTTTATGATATTGCGCCGTAAAATCATGTATATAGCGCTGGCAAACAAACCTCCAATTAAAATTGCTAACAGCGATTCCATAGGTCTATTGTTTTATTTTTAATGTGAATATAATACTGGTGCTTACGCCTAATACCACTAAATAAACCCCGATATCAAAAAGCAATGGTGTACTCAGCGGCCCTAACACCGGAACATCGTAACTGCCCCAAATACTTGTAAAAGCCGGATTTCCCTGAAACAAAGACATAATTCCGCTGAGCAAAGCCAGCGAGAGTCCGCCGATAATAAAAACATTGGGTTTCATGGGAAAAATCTTGCGCGCATGGGCAATCCCATTGGCGATAGTATATAAAGCAAAGGCCATAGAGGCTATCAGTCCTCCCACAAACCCCCCTCCGGGTTCATAATGGCCACGAAGTAGTATAAATACCGAAAACAATAGAAGAATAGGAAGTAGTATTCTCGTTGCCGTTGATAGAATTAGTGATAACATTCCTTAGATATAATTAGTAGTGGAACTTAATTTGAAATTCGCGCCAAAATTAAGTATTTATTTGGAAATTCAAGAATTTGAGGCTTTATATTGAGTTTTGAGTTCTTTTCAATGAAATGAAAGTAAGTGATAATTAATAATTTACATATATTTTTTTGTGTATATTTTTTCAATAAAAAGTAGTTTTTTGGCCAATATCACAGGATGAGTGATTCGATGCATGTTTTGATTAGTTAACTTTACAATCCTGTTTTAGCAAGTCTTTTCAACTAAAAAAAATAATGGTATGGCAAAAAAGTAACAAGGGTGTTTGTAGCTTTGGATGATAAAGTTTTGAAAGATATCAATATTCTGTAAACAAAAATGACTCAGATTCTGAGTCATTTTTGTTTACAGAATATTTATTTGTAGCGTATTACTTAAGCATCGATATTCGCATACTTCGCGTTTTGTTCGATGAACTCCCTTCGCGGTGGGACTTCATCCCCCATCAGCATGGAGAAGATGCGGTCTGCTTCGGTAGCATTATCAATGGTCACCTTCCTGAGGATTCGTGATTCCGGATTCATGGTAGTTTCCCAAAGCTGCTCGGCATTCATCTCACCCAATCCTTTGTATCGCTGAATGCTGATGCCTTTTTCCGTACCGCTGGGGTTCCATTCTTTAGCTATTTCAGTCCGCTCTTCCTCTGTCCAGGCATAACGGGATTCTTTTCCTTTTTTCATCAGATAAAACGGCGGCGTGGCTATGTACACATACCCCTGCTCAATCATATCCTTCATGTAACGATAAAAGAATGTTAGAATAAGGGTGGCAATGTGGCTACCATCCACATCGGCATCCGTCATGATGATTACTTTGTGGTAACGCAGTTTTTCGAGATTGATGGCTTTGGAGTCTTCTTCAGTGCCTATGGAAACCCCCAATGCAGTGAACATGGCTTTGATTTCTTCGTTTTCGAAAATTTTATGAGGCATAGCCTTTTCCACATTCAGGATTTTACCTCTGAGCGGTAGGATAGCCTGAAAGTTTCTGTCGCGACCTGCTTTGGCGGTTCCTCCTGCTGAGTCACCCTCAACGAGGAAGATTTCCGTCTTGGTAGAATCTTTTTCCGAGCAGTCGGCTAGTTTTCCCGGTAAATTGGTGCTGGACAGGACGCTCTTGCGCTGAACCAACTCACGTGCTTTTCGGGCTGCATGGCGTGCCGTAGCCGCCAAAACAACTTTGTTTACAATAATTTTGGCTTCTTTAGGGTTTTCCTCCAGATAGTAGGAGAGGTGCTCACTCACCATTTGATCCACCGAGCCCATAATTTCTTTGTTTCCCAGCTTGGTCTTGGTCTGTCCTTCAAACTGGGGTTCAGCAACTTTTACTGATATGATAGCCGTTAACCCTTCCCGGAAATCGTCACCGTTTATATCAAATTTTAGTTTTGAAAGCATCCCCGAGTTTTCCGCATAGTTTTTAAGTGTGCGGGTTAATGCCCTTCTGAACCCGGAAAGGTGTGTTCCTCCCTCATGAGTGTTGATATTATTAACGTATGAGTGAAGGTTCTCTGCAAAGGAGGTGTTATACTGCATGGCTATCTCAATGGGGATACCATTTTTTTCTCCTTCTATGGCAATGGGGTTCTGGATAAGTTTTTCCCTTGTTTCATCCAGGTATTCAAGGAAATCGGGCAATCCTCTGTCAGAATAATATGACCGGGTTGCCGGCTCACCACTTGCATCCTTCTTACGATGGTCTACCAGCGAAAGACGAATCCCCTTGTTAAGGTATGCCAGCTCTCTTAATCGTGTTTCCAGGGTATCAAAGTTATATTCGGTTTGGATAAAAATCGAGTCATCCGCCTTAAAATAAACAACCGTTCCGTTTTTATCTGTTTCCCCGATTTCTTTTACAGGATAAAGTGGTTTTCCTATTTCGTATTCTTGTTGATAAATTTTATTATTACGGAAAACTTTCACTTTTGCATATTTAGCCAGCGCATTTACGCATGAAATCCCTACACCATGCAAGCCGCCTGAGACTTTATAAGAACCTTTATCAAATTTACCTCCGGCGTGAAGCATGGTCATCACTACCTCAAGCGCCGAACGGCCTTCCTTCTCATGATGATCCACGGGTATTCCGCGGCCATTATCAGTTACCGATACAGCATTATCTTCATGAATTTCAACTTTTATCGTATTGCAATACCCTGCCAGTGCTTCGTCAATGGAATTGTCAAGAACCTCATTAACAAGGTGATGCAACCCTTTGTCGCTTACGTCTCCAATGTACATGGCAGGACGTTTTCTCACAGCTTCCAGTCCTTCAAGGACTTGTATATTGTTTGCACCGTATTCGGATCGTTTGGAATTATCCTCGTTTATCCCTCTCATATTCAAACCTTTAAATTAAGAAATATATTCGTACAAAAGTAATCATTTTTATTCGGTTTTCATAAGATAAATGCCCTAAAAACCTGATGTTTTATTAACATTTTTGGGTTGTATAATATATTGATTTTCAATATCCAGATAATGAATGTTAATTAATTTTCAGAGATGATGCAAATAAGATAATTTTTATATAAAATCAACTTATTAAACCTTTAAATTATTGACTTTATTAAAAAATTTTGAATTATAAATTTATATGGCTGTGTTACTTAAATGTGGCTATGACTTAGCCATTCCCGGGTAAATACCAATACTAAACCTTGCTTAAATTTGTGAGCGTCATTACTGCGCATAATGTAAAAGCTGAGCCTTTGAATCTTAGAAAGAATAGCCCGCTCCAATCAGGAAGTTTAAGCCATAAGTAGGGTAATGATTCCACTTGTATTGATTTTGTGCAGTGATATTATTGACTTTAAGAAATGCCGTCAATGACTCACTGTGGGTATATTCAGCACCGGCGCTTATGTCAATGATATCCTCCAGCAGGACCGCGTTGTTCTGCCTGTCTTTCCCATATCTGCCGGTCATTATGGTAGATGAGAGGGACAAGGTTAAAGGCAGTGGTGCATTCATTTTATATTCAGCACTACCCCTAAACTCCAGTTCGGGTAAATGCCAGGGCTTATCGGCATTTTCTGTGTCGTAGCTGTAGTAATGCCCGCTTAAGTCCAGTTTAAAGTGGTCTCCCCCTTCAATGTTGAATCCCCCGCTAAACTCGGTGATTGCTAGATCCTCATAGAGTATGGTAAACTGGTTGTTAAAATCTTTTGTAAAGTCAATGAGGTAGAGGGGGTAATTTTGTTTTTCGCGATAAGCAGCTTTTAGTCTGAAATCAAAACCACGCGTAATATTTCCTTTAATTCCCCCGTAAGTATCCATTTTAGTCGTCAGGTAATTTTGGCGGTTTGGATCGGCTATCAGATCGGAAATCAGAAATGGATTTTCCCTGTTTAGTTTACGCAGGTTATGTGCTTCCTTAGACCCCGTAAGCCCCCCAAAAAGGGTAAGGTATTCAGGGACAACATGAATTCGTGCCCTGACATCCGGGAAAATGGTAAGTTCGGTGTCCTTATTATCGGTCGCCACAGAAGCAACATTGACACCTCCTTTAAGGTAGTAATACCCGTCTCTGAGCTCCATAAAAGGCTTCAGGGTGATGTGTACCGAGTTTATGGCCTCCAGGCTGTCGCCACTGTTAAAAAACCGGAAATTCCCTTTGATGCCAAATGATTGGTAGTTAATGGCCTCAAACCACTCTACGGGTTTATTCCCATACATTTCAAGTTTTACGGCATTTTCAAGGGATTCATGGTTATCCCACCACCTGAAAGCTTTCAGGTCGAGATGGTAGTCAAACTCCTCTTCGTCCTTATCCAGGTTTTCAAAACGCAGATTTGCAGATGCCGAGGAGAAGATACGTTTCAGGTCGTCATCTGCGTAAGTGTAATTCTGGAAAAGCATGTCACCGGGCTGGAATCCATAGCGATGGACCATGTCGCGATTGTAAAGGACTTTTCCGTAAAGCGAGGAATTTTTGAAATATTTTTCGCCAAATATTTCAGCTTTGTTGTGACTGTTCTTAGGTGTAGCATAATCTTTTATATCCCCGGAGTGGGAGAGGTGTTTGGCATGAAAGCCAAGCCTGTAATTTTCTGACGGGCCGGTAGTTGAGAATAACTCAGCATAAGGGGTTTGGTAATTGCCAAAACCGGCTTTTATGAAATTGGCGTTTATCGCCTCGCGGCGTTCCTGCTTTACGCGAACTGCCTGTAACTCCTCTGGGGTAAAGCTTACATTTATTTTTTGTGGCTTTATGTTGTAGCTAACCGGTTTCTTCTCCGGTGTTTCCACTTCTATTGAAGGAAACATCTCAATTTTTTGGGCATCGGAAATAGAGGGTTGATAAGGAGCGATAATTGTTACTTCCTCGTTATATTCCTCATTTTGCTCATCCTTTTGCTGGGCATTGGCATTAGCAAAAAAGAGTAGTAATGTGAATAAGGCTATGGTGAATCTCATGGTTCTTCTCATGGCTGAAATATTAATAGTTATCAACATCCTGCTCCTCCTTTTCCGCTTGTTTTTCTTGTTTTATCTTCTCCTGCTCCTTCTTTTTTTCCAATTGGATGATCCGCTCTTTCTTCTCTTTTGCCTGGCTTAACAATTCCCCGCCATCATAATTATCTATGATGCTCTGTAGTGTTTGCTTTGCCTGAAAAAGATTGCCTGTTTCAACATAGACGTCGGCTAAAAGTATAAAGCTTTTTGCCAGCCAGTAATCATAGCCGGCATAATTTTCTGATATGTCGAAAATGCTGGATTCAGCCTGTGTGTAGTTTCCCTGCATATAATCAATCTTTGCGAGGAAATATTTTGCTTCGGCTGTTTTTTCCGACTTTTTGCCTTCCATCACTTTTTCGAATGACTTTTTCGCCATAGCTGTTTTGTTTAAGCTCATAGCCGAACGCCCGACGATGAGATGGGCCTCACGAATGAGTTTTTCCGTAACATTCGATTGCTTGAGCAACTTTTCGGCTGCTTTTATGGCTTTTTCAGGATGCCCGGTCTCGTGCTCAATTCTCATGATACCGGCCCAGGCCGTGCGGATATTTTCTTTGTACTCTGCCAGATCTTTCAGCTGAGTGAAATAATCCAATGCTTTCTGGTAGTTTTCGTTGTTGTATAAAATACGGGCTGATTTTACCAGGGAGGTTTCCGTAAATTGCGATTGAGGCTGGTTCAGGACATACTCATAATCGTCAAGCGCCGCATCGTATTGTTTGCTGCGATAATGGCATTGCCCCCTGTAAAAATGAGCATTTGTTGCAAAAGCGCCGTTTGGAAACAGATCCAGGTATTTTGAAAATCCTTCACTCGCCTGCTCACAATCTCCTTTCATGTAAACATTTTCGGCGGTCACGTATGTGGCAGAGTCCTGCTCCGAGGCGGTTACCTTGGCGTATTCCAGGCTGTTAGCATAATCAAAATAATCATCTACCCGATTCATATCTATGTAAATACTTTTTATGCTGGCAAGTGCATCTGTTGCCTGTGAAGTTTTCGGATAGGTTTCCGCTACGTTCTTAAGCATGGACAGGGCTTGCTTGTTTTCATTCAGATTGTAGTGTATTAATCCGGCTTTAAGGTAGGCCCTCTTGACGTAAGGACTTGACGGGTAGTTGCTGATTACATTTTTAAAGCGCTTTAGCGCTTCGCGGTCTTTTTCCTGGATAAGGTAGGTGACACCCATCTCAAATTCCGCATCATCGCTAAAAGGAGATTGTTTTTTGTTCCGCAGCAGATTGTCTAGTTGCAGAATTTTTTTGGTAAACTGACCTTTCCCTCCAAAAGCGAGCGCTTTCTGAAACATGGCATAGTCCGAATCACGCGCGTCCATATTGATGGCCCTATCATAATACTCAATAGCTTCGCTGTAGTCTTTATCCACAAAATAGCAGTCACCGAGACGGATATTTGCATCGGCTACCATGTTTTCTTCTCGGTTGCGTTTGCCAATGACATACTTCCTGAAAGCATCGCGGGCTTTATCATATTTTTTTTGTGAAAACATGATATAACCCTGGTTGTAGTATGCCTCGGGATATACCTCCAGTCCGTAGGCTCCATTGGTTGTGAGGAACGTATCGAAATATTTATACGCCAGATCGTAATTCTTATACTGATAGTAGGCCTCGCCGGTCCAGAAGCGGGCTCTGGCTACCAACGTATTATTGAACGGGTATTTTAAAGATTCTTTCAAATATTTAATGGCTTGAAAATACTCTTCGTTGTTATAAAGCTCTACACCATAATAGAACGTGATTTTCTGATAAGCTCTTCTTAGTCTTTCTGTTTTAGTGTTTATTTCATTGAACGCTTCTATGGCGCTGGAATAATCTTTGGAAGAAAGGAAAATATCAACCAGGAAGCTGTTTATTTCATCCATATGACTGGATGAGGGAAACTCTTTTCTGAATTTCCGCACGGCATCAATAGATTTATTGTACGGATTATAAGGGCTTTCATAACTGATTTTTACGTAGTTATATAGCGCATCCTCGCGTAAATTTTTGTTGTATGGCATGTTATAAGCAGCAAGGAATGCGTTGCCCGCAAATTTTTTATTGCCCGTTTCCACATAGCACATGCCCAGATGATACTGGGCATTTTGAGCCAGGGTATCTTTTTCTGCCCCGGCAGCATTTTGGAATTTTTTGATGGCCTTTTCGTAGCGGCCTGTTTGAAAATAAGTGAATGCTAACTGGTAATTGCTTTTCCGGCTGATTCGTTTTTTTGTATTATCGTGGTAAAACTCCAGGTGTTTTATTGCCATAGGGTAGTTGGATAGCCGGTAGTGGGCAATCCCTATCATATGTGACAGCTCAGGCTTCCGGTCTTTGTTTATTTCTTCCATCAAGGGCTGCGCAGCCTGGAGTAACTGCCGGTATTTTTCCTGGTGGAAGTATATATGCACGATGTAGTAGGATACAAGGTTGCCATACGTCGGGTCGTTTTCCAACTTTTTGAATCCTTCAAGGGCTGTCTGGTAATTCCCGTTTTGATAAGCAATATGCGAGTAGTAGTATCTGGCTTTGGTGCTGTACGGACTTTCTATTCCCAGAATTTCTGCAAACTGCATCTGTGCCTTTTCATATTCTCTGGCTCTGAAGAGGCAATACCCGTATTTGAAATAGTATTCGATAGATTCTTCGTTATCCAAAAAGCTGACTTCCACTTTTTCAAAATCCTCCCGCGCTTCAAAGTATTTGTAGTTATTATACCGGTCGAGGGCAAGTTGGAAATAAACGCGTTTTGTGCGGCTGTTTTCTGGGTAATGTTTAGTAAATTCCTTCAGAAGTATTTCTGAGTCTTTATTGTCCAGCTTCATAGCAGCCATTGCTCGGAGGTATTCTGCTTCGGCCCTGTATTCCGAATCTTCTGCACTGTTCTCTATGAACTCGTCCAGCTTTTCACGGGCCGCCCCATATTTTTCTTCTTCATACAAATCACTGCCTTCCTGAAAAAGCGAATACGCATTGTTATAAGCAGCTGTCTGCTGACCTGATGCTGCATGAAACAGCATCGCCGCAACGAATAGCAACAAAAATTTGCGATTGATCATATTCGGATAAGTTTTACACCACGAAAGTAACGCTTTATTGCCATGGTTATTTTAAAAATATGTATAAACTATTAACGGGTGTTAGTGAATTTCTACTTTTTGGGTGAACTTTTTTCCCTGCTCCGTAATCACCCTTATGATGAAAATGCCTTCAGGAAGGCTGCTGTAATCTACATATGCATCGCTGTGATAGAACTTGTGTTTTTTTGTTTTAAGTAATTGCCCCCTGAGATTAAAAACCTGTATTACGGCTTTAATCATCTTATCACCTTCCAGGTGAATTCTGAACTGTTGAGTATAGCTTTGAGGATAAACCCTGAAATCAGCCTGCAGGTTGGGTTCGATGATGCTTGTAGGACCATAATTCAATGTAAGCTCATCGAGGTAAAGCACAGAGCCGTCCGGGGTATCTTCTTCTATAGCGGTGGAAGAGGCTATCACATTCATGGTATCAGGAACATCCCAGATGTTGTATTCGACAAAGGCTTCAAATTGAGTCCACTGTGAAACTTCTTCCTCTATTGTAAAAGCCGCCCCGCCGAGGGTGTCGCGTGTATCGCCGTTCCATTTATAAAGAACCATTCCGAGCGCTGTGGAATCGCCCTCCACCGGAAAATATTTATAATATCCGCTTAAGCTTTGCGGGTTATCTGAATAAGGTACGCCACCATAAACCTCCCCGGTTTGGTTGAGGGGGTCAGCCTCTATGATGCCCAGTGTGATAAACCCTGGCATGACCACATCTCCCACAGGAAAAACGTATTGTGAGATGGTTTCCATTTTGACTGAAGCAGAACCTTCATAAGGCGTGTCATTATCCTCTGTCACCATGTTAAATTCAGTCCCCAATATATCCTGGTCGAGAGTATTCCAACTAACGGGTTCTCCATCAGACCAGTCTTCAAAGCCATTATTTGGAATATCTTCCTGGGCCAGCGAGAGGTTTGAAATAGTGAAGATGAAAGAAAATAGCAGAATTCTGATATTCATATGCCTTTGATTTTTTTTGATATTTCGCCCTATCTCTGTTTTGGCCTTATGCCCTGTGAAGGCCATTGCAATTGTTTTTTTTTGACAGTTTTGCCATCTCTCGATGTATTGAAATTAATAATGACCAGCCGGGATCTTATAAGCGGGATTCTGTCTTCCGTCATCAACGGAATCTCTGTCATTTCTCTAGGCTTGCCGTTGCCGGCAAGCTCCAGCGATTTACCCCCCGGAATCGGGCGGGCCGCCCTCAAACTCCGGTATATGTAATCTTGCACCCCATAAGGTTTACTCAGCTACGCCGGTCGCCCGGAGCACTGGTGCGCTCTTACCGCACCTTTTCACCCTTATCCCGCCGCCGGCGGGACGGTTATTTTCTGTAGCACTGGCTGTTTTCGCCTTGCGGCGAAACCTTCCTGCTGGGAAGTATGGTGCCCTGCGGTGTCCCGACTTTCCTCTCCTATCTTCAGATAGCAGCGACAAAGCCGATCCCGGTTAGTCATTATGTATGAGAACTTCTATGGCTCCATTACCATATCTTGTAAAGGGAGCATTTCGTACGCCAAAATCAGGATATTGTTCTTTTATCCTTTTTCTTAGCATGTTTCGCAAAGTGCCGTTACCGATTCCATGAATGTATATGACTTTGTTATACATGTTGGTCGCGGCGCTTTCGATAGTGCTTTCAAAATAACTGAGTTGATAATTTAAAATTTCATTGTTGCTCATGTCTTTATAATCTTCCCGGAGCGCAGAAATATGCAAATCAACTTCTGCCTCCTGGGGTGAAATTTTGTGCTTATCAATCAGTGATTTTGGCTTAGCATCCGTTTTGTTTTGTACAGGTTTGGTTTTATATTTTTCAGCTAGCCGGCTCGCGGCTGTTGCATCATCAACTTTTTCCACAGCATTTAATTCAGTAACAGAAACAACCAATGCCAGTTCATTTAGTAACGCACTTTTCCTGAAACTGTTTTCTTTAAATAGTTTTGCCCCCTGCACCTTATAACGGGAGTGCACCGGCAACAAAATATTTTCCATCTTTTCTGCATGGAAAATTACCTGCACATATCCTTCGAGGTACCGGCTTACTTCTTCCTTACTCATACTGTCTATGAGTATTTTTTCTTCCGCAAAAATCGTGTCAAAGTCAAGATTGGTATACGGCGCTTGCTCTCCTTTTCCGATCAGGTTATAAATGATATCATAAGGGGTGTGATTTATCATATAAACACTCATGCCTCCTGAGATAAGAAATTTTTGATCATGAGGAACAAAGGCCAGATAAACCCCGTGGCTAACTGCATTTTTGCCATATGTGAGCTTGCTGCGTCGTTCTTCGGTATCTTCCTCCTGAAAATTTTCTTTCTCATCGGCACCCTCCTCCTGAAGGAATGCTACCGGCGTATGTTCTTCAAAAAACTCTCTTCCTTTTTCTGATCCCGATTCAACTTTTACCAGCTCCCCGGGCAGCACAGGGATATCAAATCCTTCGTCTATTGTGACATGAACCAGGTTGCTGTTCACTACCTTACTTACAACGCCACCGCCGCTTTCGTTGAGAAATTTTACTTTATCTCCTTTTGTGAGTCTCATGCCTGATATTTTTTGCAAAGATAAGGGGAAATTAGGGATTTGTAAGGCCTGGAACTTAAACCGAAACATACTTATTTAGGTAGTGAAATCGTTTTTCCACTATAAAATAGGATAGGCTCCAGTGCA
>CAYFQK010000029.1:0-19915 GCA_964345255.1 uncultured Bacteroidales bacterium
ATTCTTACATTTATTCTGATAATTGCCACATTTAACATTATTGGGTCATTATCGATAATAATGATTGATAAAAAAGAGGATATATCTTTTCTCTGGAATCTTGGCGCCGACAAATCCATGATACGGAAAATTTTCTTTCTGGAGGGTGGCTTAATTTCATTATTCGGCGGAGTAGGCGGTTTGATATTAGGAGGAATAATAGCCTGGATTCAGGAGGAATTTGAGTTGGTGCAACTCGCCACATCAGGTTCATTTGTTATCTCTGCCTATCCGGTTGAAATGCAAGCCATGGACTTTATTGCCGTTTTTGCTACGGTGATAGTAATTGGAGCGCTTGCTACTATCTATCCGGTATGGCAGATTACCAACAGGTATTTCAAAGATAAATATTTTATTTACCGCCGAACCTAATTTTTTATTTTCTTTGTAGTGAAATTGAGGAGTTTAAGTTGGTTGTTTGCTGATTTATCATCGGCCTCTGAGGTTCTTTATGGGGGCTTTCTGTAATCAACCAATAAAATTCTCTTCAACGATTAGATTTTATACAACCATCGAATTAAAGAGGTTGTCTAATACTAAGTCGCAAAGGAGAGTATAACTACAATAAATATATTTACAATGAAAAAACTTACTATTTTATCTGCATTCCTTATGATATGGACGATGGGCTTTTCCCAGGTATATGATATTATGCTGGGAGAAGAGGAGAATGCAGCGGAAGTCGTGAAAAACGACTACAAGAAGTTGAGAATGAACTACTCGTACAAAGGGATTACGAGTTTTAACGTGAAGACAGAGAAAGGAAAATTTTCCGAAATCGCTATCCCCGGCCATTATTACAACGGCGATCTCGGTTCTCCGAAATTACCGGCAACTAAAGAACTTATCGAAATTCCATTCGGTGCCGAACTACAAGTGGAAGTCACCAGCTTTGACAAACAAACATACAACCTCAGGGAATACGGAATCGATTACAAACTGATGCCGAATCAGCCTGATGTATTGAAAAGCCAGGACCCGGCTGCGGTTGAGTTTCACTACAATGAAGAAGCTTACAACAAAAATTCTTTTACAGATATTGAAATGGCTACGGTAGAGCCGCTCGGCGTAATGCGTGGCGTTAGAATTGCCAGGCTCGAGATCAACCCGGTACGCTACAATCCTTCCACAAACGAAATTGTGGTTTACAATAACATTGAGGTGAAAGTGAATTTCAATAATGCCAACATTACAAAAACGCAGGAGAGAAAAGAAAACACATTTTCTCCCTATTTTGAGCATGTTTACAACAAGCTGGTCAATCACCGCACCGATCCGGATGATTATCCTGACCATCCCGACTTAACCAGCTACCCCATCAAGTATTTGGTTGTCTCCGACCCGATGTTTGAAGAAACCCTCCAGCCTTTTCTTGAATGGAAAACCATGCAGGGATTTCAGCTTGAAGTAGCTTACACCGATGAAATCGGCGATACTTACGGCGAAATCCAGTCATGGGTCCACGACCAGTACAACAACAGTGAAGTAACCCCGAGTTTTGTCCTCTTTGTTGGTGATATAGACCAAATTCCCATGGAAATGGGAGACAATTCCGGAAAATACACCGACCTGTACTACGGTAGTGTTGACGGGGATATGTTCCCGGAAATGTATTACGGCCGTTTCTCCGCTCAAAATATAGAGCAATTGCAGCCTCAGATAGACAAGACGCTTTACTACGAAAAATATGAATTCGATGATCCTTCCTACCTTGACCGTGTTACGCTAATCGCAGGAGCTGATGGTAACTGGAACCCAAATGTAGGCCAGCCCACTGTTCAATACGGCACAGAGAACTACTTCAATGAAGCTAATGGTTACTCCACGGTTAACGATTACCTCACAAACTATACAGGATGTTATGAGACGGTGGATGAAGGTGTTGGTTTCATTAACTACACAGCTCACTGTGGACAAACTGAATGGAGCTCCCCTAATTTAACGATCTCTGATGTGAACAACTTTGAGAACGAAGGCATGTATCCTCTTGCGGTAGGAAACTGCTGCCTGTCAAATGATATCGGCTATTCATCTGAATGTATCGGAGAAGCCTGGGTACGTAAGGAAAATGGTGGAGCTGTAGCTTACATCGGCTCTGCGCCGAGTACTTATTGGTTTGAAGACTTTTACTGGGCTGTTGGTGCTTTCCCATTAGAAGGTAACAACAATGGTTATGTGCCTTCAACGGAAGAAACCACACTCGGCGTTTATGATGCTATGTTTATGAGCGATTACGAAACGGTAGATTCAAAAATATTTGTTGGTAACCTGGCCGTAACAGAAGTCGATATTCAGGGTTACCCGCAACACTCCAACCCGCTTTATTACTGGGAAGCCTACATGTGTAACGGCGATCCGTCACTCATGCTCTACAACACGCAGGGTGAAGAAAATGAAGTGGAGCATATGGATGTCATTTACATTGGAGAAGACACTTATGAAGTGTCTGCAGAACCCGGTTCCTATGTAGGAATTTCAAAAGACGGTGTGCTGCACGGTTCAGCGCTGGTTGGTGAAGAGGGAATAGTTGAAGTACCTATCGAACCGATTCTTTCGGGTGGTCAGGTTGACATCGTGGTTACCAAGCGACAGAAAATCCCTTACATCACAGAAGTTCCGGCCACTGCTGCCGACGGTCCTTACATCGTTCTCGACAGCACATACCTGGATGATTCCTACGCCAACGACAATGGCCAGGCCGATTTTGGCGAGACATTTACACTTGATGTGAATCTTAAGAATGTAGGTGTTGATGATGCATTTGGTGTGGAAGCGGTCGTTACAGAAGCCGGTGACGAAGGCTATATTACCGTTAATGACCCCAATACCGAAGACTTTGGAAATATCCCTGCTGATGAAACCGTATTGGTGGAAGAGGCCTATTCATTCTCCGTAGCCGACAGTATTCCCGACCAGCAGGAAATAGAATTCAACATGGAAATCACGGATGATCAGGACAGCGTGTGGAATTCAAGCTTTAAAATCATGACCAACGCCCCTGTGCTTGCTGCCGGAAATATAGCTATCGATGATTCCGAAGGCGGTGACGGCAACGGCATGCTCGACCCGGGTGAATCCGCAGATATTATCATTACTACTCAGAACAATGGCCATGCTGATTCTCCGGAAGCCATTGGCAGCCTGAGTACAGAGAGCGACATTGCTACCGTAACTTCAGCTGCATTCAGCATCGGAACAATATCCGCACTGGGCTCCGCGGAGGCGGTTTTCAGTATTCAAGTCGATGAAGACGCCGAAATCGGTTCATACATCGATTTGGCTTTTGAAGCTGATGCCGACCCATATGCGATTTCTAAAACTTACACCTTACCCGTTGGGCTTATCATTGAAGATTTTGAATCGGGTGATTTATCCAATTTTGCATGGGAGACTTCAGGCAGTGCCGATTGGTTCGTAACCGATCAAACCATTTATGAAGGAGAATATGCGGCAGCATCCGGAGATATCGATGATGACCAGGAGAGTGTGCTTTCCATCCAGGGGAATGTCCTGAGTGATGATTCCATCCGCTTCTATAAAAAGGTATCCTCTGAAAGCGGATATGATTACCTGGAATTTCACATTGACGGTGATTTGATTGACGAATGGTCAGGCGAGCAGGACTGGGAAGAAGTAGTTTATGATGTTTCTGAAGGGGAACATACCTTTGCCTGGAAATACACCAAAGATGGTTCTGTTTCAGATGGTAGCGACATGGGATGGATAGATGAAATCATTTTCCCAACCATGGAAATTCCTTCCGGACCCTTGAGCGTTAATATAGTAGCTTCATCAACGGAAATGTGCGAAGGCGACTCATTGTTGCTTACAGCTGATGTCAGCGGGGGCACAGGTAGTTATTTTTATAGCTGGTCGCCGGCGTTTACACTTTCAGATCCCAATGAACCCGAAACATGGGCTTACCCGACATCCAGCACCACTTACACATTGACAGTAAGCGATGGAGATACCGAGCTTACGGATGAGGTAAGCGTGGAGGTATTTGACACCCCTGAAGCACCCGAAATTCATCAGGAAGATGAGATGCTGGTTTCCAGCGCCGGGGAGAATAATCAGTGGTGTGATACAGAAGGGCATATCGAAGGGGCTACCGGTGAAACCTTTATCCCGGAACATACCGGACATTACCATGCTGTTGTGATCAATGAGCAGGGATGTGAATCGCCTGCCTCGAATGAAATTTACTATGGTTACACAGGTGAAGAAGTCGTAAGCGAAGGTAGAGCCGCCATTTATCCCAATCCATTCTCCGATAAAACCAATGTGGTGTATACCCTTAATCAGGAAAACAGCCTGACTATTCAGGTATTCAACGCATTAGGAGAAATGGTCAGCCAGCTTGAGAATAGTAGCCAGCTAAAAGCAGGAACCCACGAATATCAGTTAAATGCTGATAAACTCGATGAAGGAATTTACTACGTAGTTTTCAAAACCAATGATAACAAGATATCCAGAAAGTTAGTTGTGGTTAAGTAATTCTTTGGATATCATATTTCTACGCATGTGTCAGCCTGTAAAATGGCTGATACATGCTTTTTTAAGATAACAAACAAACTAAATACAAACAAACTATGAAAAGACTATTACTACTTGTCGCGGTTTTTATGGCCACGACAGTCTTATTTGCTGAAGGTCAATGGGTGGGAATAAATTCCGAAAATCCCACAGCGGTATCCAAAGAACTTGTTTCATCGAACGTAGAAAAATCGGTTGTCCATTTTTCATTGGATGGCTTTATCAAAAAACCGGTTCAAACCCCGCGCGGGAAGCAGTTTGTCATCACAGCCGATGGTGCAACACCTGTTCTAAAAAAAGGAGCACCTGATGTTTCCAAAATGACGTCCTCTGTTATTATTCCTGACATGGAGCGCATGAAAGTGGAAGTGACCGATGCTCAATACAAGGATTTTGAAAATATAGAGGTGGCTCCTTCCAAGGGAAATCTTTACAGAAATGTGGATCCCGATGATGTACCGTACGAATATGGTGCGGAATATAACAAGGATCAGTTTTACCCCGCCGAGGAAGCCATGCTCAGAACACCCTATATTTTGAGAGATTATCGCGGCCAAACTATTGTTGTTCATCCTTTCAGGTACAACCCCGTAACAAAAACACTCAGAGTTTACTACGATATCACCGTAGAAGTTTCTTCCACGGGTGAATTGGGAGAAAACATCCTGGAGCGTAAAAAAGAATTAACGACTGTTGATCCGGAATTTCAGAATGTGTACAATACCCATTTCCTTAACAATGAGAATAACTCCCGGTATGAGCCTGTTGTGGAGGAGGGAAGTATGCTCATCATCGCATACGGTGATTTCATGGAAGCCATGCAGCCGTTCATCGACTGGAAGATTATGACCGGCCGCCAGGTGGAAATGGTGGATGTAGCTGAAGTCGGAAGCTCTTCTTCCGACATCGAATCATACATTGAAACGTACTACAACGAAAATGATTTAACCTACTGCCTGTTGATAGGTGATAGCGACCAGGTGCCTACCAGCTATGCCAGCGGGGATTCCGATAATGCATACGCTTACATTGAAGGGAATGACAGCTACCCGGAAATTTTTATGGGCCGTATCTCTGCGGAGAATGTAGACCATGTAAATACCCAGGTGACCCGAACTATCAATTACGAAAAAGAGCCTTACCTTGAGGAAGAATGGTATCCGAACAGCATAAGTATTGGATCCAGCCAGGGACCTGGAGATGATGGTGAATATGACTATGAACACCTTAGAAATATTCAGGATGACCTGAATGGGTTTACATACACCTATAACTACGAATATTTTGACGGCAGCCAGGGAGGAAACGATGCCTCCGGCAATCCATCGCCGGATGACGTGGCTGAAGGTATTAACTCCGGTTCCACCATCATCAATTATACAGGCCACGGAAGCACAACTTCATGGGGTTCTTCCGGCTTCTCAAATAATGATGTAAATGATCTGGTCAACAATGAAAAACTGCCATTTATCTGGTCAGTAGCCTGTGTAAATGGAAACTTTGTTGGAAACACATGTTTTGCCGAGGCCTGGCTGAGGGCTACCAATGATGAGGGCGAACCAACAGGGGCCATTGCAACAATGATGTCAACCATTAATCAATCATGGGATCCTCCGATGCATGGCCAGGATGAAATGAATGATATTTTCACCGAGCAGTATGAAGATAATATTAAGCGTACGTTTGGTGGCCTTTCTTTCAATGGATGTATGGAAATGAACGATGAATACGGTTCTGCCGGAGATGAAATGACCGATACCTGGACGCTTTTCGGCGACCCATCGGTAATGGTTCGTTCCGATAACCCGGTGGAAATTGATGCAACACACAACCCAACGGTATTTTTGGGTACCAGTGAGTTTGAGGTTTCCGTAGCAGATGCCGAAGGCGCTAAGGTGGCCATGACCATGGACGGTGAAATTTATGGCACTGCTGTGGTGGAAGATGGTATTGCCACTGTTGATTTCGGAGAGCCTATCAATACCACAGGTACTATGAACCTCGTGATTACAGGTTTTAACAAGGTTCCATACATCACCGAACTGGAAGTCGTTCCCGCAGAAGGTCCTTACATTACACTCGACTCATTCTCACTAAACGACAACGCAGGCGGCAATGGAAACGGTGAAGCCGATTACGGCGAAACTATACTGATGTCTGTAGAGCTCGAAAACATTGGCGTAGAACCTGCCGAAGATGCTACACTTACGCTCACTTCCGACGACGAGTATGTTACGATCAACAACGGAACCGAAGACGCCGGGACTATTCCTGAAGGGGAAATCATTACAGTTGAGGATGCTTTCTCTATATCCATTGCCAATGACGTTCCCGATCAGCATGTGATTGCGTTTACCTTAGAAACCGCAGCAGGAGAGGACGTATGGGAGAACGAGTTTAACATTACAGCCAATGCTCCTGCTTTGACTTCAGGAAATATGATCATCGACGATTCGGAAGAAGGCAATGATAATGGCCGTCTCGATCCGGGTGAAACAGTGGATGTAATTATTCCTTCGCATAACGAAGGACATGCTCTGGCCGAAACAACCATCGCCAGCCTTTCCACTTCCAGTGTAGTAATATCTATAATGAACTCCGTACACAACCTGGAAGATATGGAAGCAGGCGAAAGCAAAGATGCTGTTTTCACCATTAGTTGTGAAGAATCAACGCCAATAGGAACAGTCATTAATCTGGAATTCGGCCTTGAATCAGGTGAATATTCTCACGAAAACACCTTTACCACCGTAGCCGGTTTAATTGTTGAAGATTGGGAAAGTGGTGATTTCTCCAGTTACAACTGGGAGTTTGCCGGAGATGCTGAGTGGTCGACTGTTGAGGGAACCGCCTGGGAAGGCAATTATTCTGCCAAATCGCAGGATATTGATGATGGAGAAAGCGTTGAGCTGATTCTCGACTATGAGGTGATGGTTGACGATTCCATCTCCTTCTACCGAAAGGTATCCTCCGAGGGCAACTACGATCACCTTGAATTCTATATCGATGATGAAAAAATAGCAGAATGGTCGGGAGAAAAAGACTGGGCTAAAGTAGCTTATCCGGTATCTGCCGGTGAGCACACGTTCAAGTGGATGTATGACAAAGATAGCTATCAAACCGACGGTGAGGATTGCGCATGGGTGGATTACATCGTGCTGCCTCCGGAAATGGCAATGAGCGTTAGCGCCGGACAGGACATGACCATCTGCGGTCAAAATGAAATTACTGTGGACGGCACCGCTACGATGTACGAATCCGTGGAATGGACGACCTCAGGCGACGGCACGTTTGAAGACCCTGCAGCCCTGCAAACCACCTACATGCCGGGAGACGCTGACATGGAAAACGACCATGTAACATTAACCCTCCATGCTACAGGCGATGACGAAACAATGCAGGACGACATGATACTCACCACCAACATGCCACCAGCCGTTGAAATGGGTGAAGAAAACGCTGAACTGTGTGAAGGAAATGACTATACCGCAATAGCGACCGCTGAAAATTACAGTGGCCTTCAGTGGAGCACCTCCGGAACCGGAACGTTTGACGATGCAGAAGCGCTGGAAGCGGTTTATACGCCAAGCGCAGAAGACATCGCCGGCGGAAGTGTTGTTTTAACACTCGCCGCCACAGGCCTGGAAGAGTGTTCGGATGCAACTGCTGACATTGAGCTAACCCTTAATCCACTGCCGGCACAAGCGGCCGTTCCGGCAGGAAGCGCCGAAATTTGTGCTGCCTCAGCAGCTGAGTATACTTCAGAGACAATTGAGCATGCCAGCTCGTACATCTGGAGCATCAGCCCCGAAGAAGCCGGAAGCCTAGAAGGCGAAGGTGAAACTGTTTCCGCGGCATGGGATGAGGCGTTTGGCGGAACAGCCGAAATCACCGTAAAAGGGGTAAACGACTGTGGCGAAGGACAGGCATCCGAACCTCTTGCCGTTAACGTAAACCCGATGCCATCACAACCTGAAATGACCCTGGCGGTAGATACGGTAGACCATGCTTACACGGATGAGTCTGCATTTGAGGTATCGGAATGTGAGCATACCGAAGCTTACAACTGGAGCGTAACACCCGAAGAAGCAGGAACGCTCTCTTTCGAGGCACGTTCGGCCAGCATCGAGTGGAACGATGACTTTACCGGAGAGGCTATGGTAACAGCTACAGCCACCAATAACTGCGGAGAAAAGGTCGTTGAGAAGCAGGTGAAGGTCATCAGCACCATCGGAATCGGCGAGCAGGATGCCTATAACATGGCCGTTTACCCGAACCCGAACGAGGGCCGGTTTCAGCTGCAACTGGTAGCTGAAAACAGCCAGGAAGTGACCATCCGAATCATCAGTCCGGTCAACCAGGTGGTTTACAAGGCCGAAGATGTGGATGTTACGAAAGACTTCAAAACAACAATCGACCTGGGTCATGCTTCCGCCGGAATGTATTACCTCGTCATTGAAGGCGAAGAAGGCCGAAGCATCCGAAAAATAATTATCGAATAAAAGGAGGCATGAGCAGTTTGTTATCATTCTGTTCATGACTCATTCCACACATAATGAGTAAATCAACTAACGGCCGCCCGGGAAACCGGGCGGTTTTTATTTGGTTAAGGTTGGAATACAATCTTCATATACAACATAATTCATAAATAACTAAAGAAGTTGCACTATGAAAGCTCAAAAACAAAAAAACTCCCAAAGAGCCGCAGATCCGAGACCTGTGAAAACTGTTTTTGCTTTCCCCCTTGCATTTCCCCCGGCTTTTGCTTTTCTTTAAAAAACAAACCAAAACAGAAAGGAATACCTATGGATACATCCAAACTTTTCATTACGGCGGCTACGGGCAATGTGGGTACGCCGCTGGTAAAAGCCCTGCAGCGAAAAAACATCGATTTTGTGGCCGGAACGCGCGATACCGGTAAGGCCCGCCAAAAGCTGGGTAACGCGTTGCCAACCGTTTACTTCGACTACAAAGACCCGGCAAGCTTTGGCCCGGCGCTCCGGGGGAAGGAAATCATGTTTTTGTGCGGCCCGTCGGCTACACCGCATGCCGTCGACCTGATTATGCCGCTCATCGATGAGGCTAAAAAGCAGGACATCCGCCACATCGTTTTCATCGCTTCCTACCCGGATGTGATGGAGAAAATTAAGGCGAATGGGTTCGACTACACGTTCGTAAAAGCCAACTTCTTCATGCAGAATTTCGAGATTTACCAGACCGAAGACATCCGTGATCGCGATGAAATCTTTCTGCCCTGCGGGGAGGGGAAAGCGCCCTTTATCCATACCCGCGACATCGGGGAGGTGTGTGCCGAAGTGTTAACGCAGCCGGAAGCCTATCGCGGCGAAACGCTTTACATCACCGGACCGAAAGCGATGGATCATTTCGAGGCGGCAGCGTTCTTCTCCGACGTGCTTGGCACCCCAATCACCTATCGCAACCCGGATGACGCCACCTACCGGCAGGAGATGAAGCAACGCGGTTTCTCCGATACCTACATCGAAGCCATGATTGCCGTGTTCGGTAAAATCAAAAAAGGCCTTGTCAGCCAGACCAGCCCGGTGGTGGAGCAGATGCTGGGGCGTAAGCCCCTTTCCCTGGAAGACTACGTGCAGGAAAGGCGGGAAGTTTTCGGAGGGTAAACCGGATTGCAATCCGGTTTACCTGCCGGTTCTGCCTTTCCCGGAATCAAAAACTGAAGATTGCAGTTTTAAAACAGCATTTTGACTTTTGAGATGGAGCTTGGAGTCAGAGAAAATGGAAGGATGTAACCCGATTCAATCCACCCGATTTAGGCCAAAATATGTAATATTTTTTGCAAAATTTGGTATTAAATGCAACACTTACATAACATGTATCCAAGAATAGTTGTAGATAACCTTAAGTCATGGATGGATTCAAGAGAGATTTTGATTTTATATGGGGCACGCCAGGTGGGTAAAACCACTTTATTAAAAATGTTGCTGAAAAATTTCTGTATCGCCGAGCGTGTAAAATCCAATACGTCACTTCAAAAAAAAAAGTCCGTCACTATTTCTGGAGAACTTATGACGGCGCGGAAATAGACCTGGTGGAAGAATCAACGGGAGAATTTTGTGCATTTGAATTCAAATTCGGTATGAAAAACAAAACCAAAATCCCCCAAAGCTTTTCATCAAATTACAATGTAAAAGAGTTTAATGTGGTGACGCCGCTTTCAGCGCATCTGCTATTGAAGGGAGTTGAATTGTGAGTTTGGAAAACATAATAACCAGGGAAATCCCGCCAATTAAATGCTAAGCCTATTCTTCAGCCTTCTTTTCACCGAAATGCGCCGCCACCAGTTTCGCTTTGGCCGGGCCGATTACTTCCTCCAGCTCCTGCCCGGTGGCTTGTTTGATGCGTTTGATTGATTTGAAGTGGGAGAGGAGATCGGTAGCCACTTTATCGCCAATGCCCTTGATTTCGGTTAACTCGGTTTTGATGGTTCCTTTCTGCAGCCGCTTACGATGATGCGTGATGCCGAAACGGTGAGCCTCGTCGCGCATGTGCTGGATGACCTTGAGCGACTCGGAGGTTTTGTCGAGATACATCGGAACCGGATCGCCGGGTTTGTAAATTTCTTCCAGCCGTTTAGCAATGCCGATGATGGATATCTTTTTCTCCAGCCCCAGCTTCTCCAGGCTCTTGTAGGCTGCATTCAACTGTCCTTTTCCCCCGTCGATAACGATGAGTTGGGGCAGCGGCTTCTTTTCCTCAAGTAGTCGCTTATAGCGTCGGTTGATTACTTCCTCCATCGAAGCGTAGTCGTTGGGACCCACCACTGTTTTAATATTGTAGTGACGATACTCCTTTTTCAGGGGCCTGGCGTTTTTGAAGTGCACCATCGCCGATACCGGGTAATCGCCCTGGAAGTTGGAGTTATCAAAACATTCTATCCGCACCGGCGACTCTTTCATCCCCAAATCTTTCCGGATTTGTTCGACGATACGCTTTTTGTGACGATCTGGATCCACCAGCTCGCTGCGTTTATCCTTTTCGAATTTGTAATACTTAGCATTACGCTCCGAGAGTTGCAGCAAATGTTTTTTATCGCCGCGCTGAGGAATCGTAATTTCCAAATCCTGTGAAGGAAGTTCTTCAGGTTCAAAAGGGACAATAATCTCCCGGGCATCGCTGTCAAATCGCTGTCGAAACTCTGTTATTGCCAGGGCGAGTAATTTTTCCGCCGATTCATCCAGCTTACGCTTCAGTTCAATGGTATGGGTTTGGATAACCGACCCGTTCACTATTTTCAGAAAGTTGACGTAGCCGCTTTTTGTGTCGTCTATAAGGGAGTATACTTCTACATTATTGATATTGGGGGCAACAACAGTTGACTTGCTTTGGAAGCGCGTAAGGATGTCCAGCTTATTTTTGATTTGATGTGCCTTTTCAAACTCCATTTTATCCGCATATTCCATCATGATGGATTTGAACTCCTTAATCACCGAGTTAATGTTCCCTTTAATGATGTTGCGGATGTTGCTAATGGTTTTATCATAATCAGCTTTAGATTGCAATCCCTCGCAGGGGCCTTTACAGTTACCCAGGTGATATTCCAGGCAAACCCTGAATTTTCCTTTCTCGATGTTTTCTTCCTTCAGGTCGTAAGTACAGGTGCGCAAAGGATAAAGCTGGCGAATCAGGTCCAGCAGGGTATTCATTAGTCTAACGGAAGCATAAGGCCCAAAGTACTCCGAGCCATCCCTCACCAGATTTCTTGTCGGGAACACGCGAGGAAAAGGTTCGTTTTTAATACAAATCCAGGGATAGGTTTTGTCATCTTTCAACTGGACGTTGTATCGGGGCTGGTATTTTTTAATCAGGTTGTTCTCCAGCAACAATGCATCCGTTTCGGTGTCCACCACCATGGTGCGGATATCGTCTATTCGTTTCACCAGCAGCCGTATACGCCCGGTATATTCATGCGCTTTAGTAAAATACGAGGTGACTCGCTTTTTAAGGTTTTTGGCTTTACCAATGTATATTATCCTTCCATCCTCATCAAAATACTGGTATATTCCCGGTTTTTCAGGGAGTGTTTTAATGATGGGGTAAAGCTTATCATAGTTCGTATTTACCTTATTTGCGCTCATTCTTCGTTGCTGTCGGTCCCCTTTTGCTTATTTTTTTCCTTGGGGTTCTTTTCCAGGTCTAGCAATGCATCCCACCCCTGTGCCGTGAGCGGCGCTACTTTACCATCGTGGCTTACCAGGTTGGCGCTGCTTTTTATATCGGTCATGTGGCCGATAATCGATATTTCAGCTATATCTTTTATTTTTTCATAATCGTTCTGGTCGATGGTAAAAAGCAGCTCGTAATCTTCTCCACCACTCAGAGCCGCCACAGTAGGGGCAATGCTGAACTCCTTAGCCATTTCTTCGGTCTTGAAGTCGATAGGAAGCTTTTCCTCATAAAGGTTGCAGCCAACTTTAGATTCGGTGGATAAATGAAGGATTTCCGAGGCCAGGCCGTCTGAGATGTCAATCATTGAAGTCGGTTTCACTTTTGCTTCACGCAGAATTCGTAGAATGTCGTGCCGGCTTTCAGGTTTAAGCTGGCGCTCCAGCAGATAATCCTGTCCTGATAAATCGGGCTGCATGTTTGGGTTGGCTTTGAAAGCCTGCTTTTCTCTTTCCAGGATGAGCAGCCCGATGTAGGCCGCGCCCAGGTCGCCGGAAACGCAGAGTAAATCATTTTCTTTGGCGCCATTGCGATAGACGATTTCGTCCTTTTCGGCATAACCGATTGCACTTATGGAGAGAAAGAGGCCATGAGGACTCGAGGAGGTGTCTCCGCCCACAAAATCGACACTGTAGTTATCACAGGCGAGCTGTATCCCTGAATAAATTTCCTCAATAGCTTCTACTGCAAAGCGGTTGGATAGTGCGATATTTACAGTAATTTGTGTTGGAGTACCATTCATTGAGTGAATATCAGCAATGTTGGAAACTACGGCTTTATAACCTAAATGTTTGAGGGGGAAATAGGTCATATCGAAGTTAATGCCTTCAATAAGCATATCAGTGCTGACCAATGTTTGCTTGTTTTTGAACTCCAAAACAGCAGCGTCGTCTCCAATGCCTTTGATGGTGGTGTTATTTTTAAGAGGAATTTTATTGGTTATACGCTTAATTAGTCCGAATTCTCCAAGTTCTGAAATCTCTGTTCTTTGCGATCTGCTTTCGTACATATTATTTAATTTAAAGAGGCTGCAAAATTACTAAACTTTCACTGAAACAAATCATTCACAACCCATAGCGGAAAAACAAAAACCACTACCCATTGTTAGTATCACAAGGTAAAAACAAAGATAATATCTATAAAAATCTTATTTTTGCCACGGCTATTTTAATTAAATCTAATTAACGCTAAAAGAGGTGAATATGGCTGACAGTGATAAAATAATAGATGAATTTACCCAATCAGAATATAAATATGGTTTTGTTTCAGACATAGAAACAGAGCAGGTGCCTAAAGGATTAAACGAGGATACCATTCGTATGATTTCAGAAAAAAAGAACGAGCCTGAGTGGCTTCTTGAGTATCGTCTCGAATCTTACAGGATATGGCAGCAGATGGAAGAACCCGAATGGGCTCACGTAAAATACCCGAAAATTGATTTTCAGGATATAGTTTATTTTTCTGCTCCGAAAAAGAAAAAATATGACAGTTTGGATGAGGTAGACCCCGAGTTACTTGATACCTTCAACAAGCTTGGTATTTCGCTGGAGGAGCAAAAGAAGTTAACGGGAGTGGCTGTAGATGCTGTTTTGGACAGTGTTTCTGTGAAGACTACCTTTCAGGATACACTCGAGGAGAAAGGAATTATTTTTTGCTCCTTTAGTGAGGCGGTGCAAAATCATCCGGAACTGGTAAAAAAATATCTTGGCTCAGTAGTTCCTAAAGGAGATAACTATTTTGCAGCTCTTAATTCGGCAGTCTTTACTGATGGTTCGTTTTGTTACATACCGCCGGGAGTTAAAAGTCCGGTGGAACTTTCCACTTATTTCAGGATTAATGCAGCTAATACCGGGCAATTTGAGAGGACACTCATCATTGGAGATGAGGACAGCTATGTGAGTTACCTGGAAGGCTGTACAGCACCTATCCGTGATGAAAATCAGTTGCACGCCGCAGTTGTGGAAATTGTAGCTTTAAAAGATGCAGAAGTAAAATACTCCACCGTACAAAATTGGTATCCGGGCGACAAAAACGGAAAAGGTGGTATCTACAATTTTGTTACTAAGCGCGGGCTTGCCAAGGGAAGCAATTCAAAGATATCATGGACTCAGGTTGAGACAGGCTCTGCGGTAACATGGAAGTACCCAAGTTGTGTGCTACTCGGTGATAACTCTCAGGGAGAATTTTACTCTGTAGCTGTGACGAACAATCACCAGCAGGCCGATACGGGGACCAAGATGATTCATATAGGCAGGAACACGAAGAGTACCGTAATTTCTAAAGGAATTTCAAGTGGATACAGCAACAACAGCTATCGGGGACTGGTAAAAATGACACCGAAATCAGTGAATTCCAGAAATTTTTCCCAATGTGATTCCCTGTTGCTGGGTGATAAGTGTGGAGCGCACACATTCCCTTACATACATACCGACAATAAATCGTCAATTGTAGAACACGAAGCTACTACTTCTAAAATATCAGATGAGCAGCTGTTTTATCTTCAGCAAAGAGGAATAGACGAAGAAAATGCTATCAGCTTAATAGTAAATGGCTATGCCAAAGAAGTGCTCAACAAGTTACCTATGGAGTTTGCTGTTGAGGCGCAAAAGTTGCTGTCAATCAGTCTTGAAGGAAGTGTAGGATAAATATAAATGCTAATAAACAAAAATTATGCTCACGATAAAAAACTTAACAGTTTCAATAGAAGGAAAACAAATTATAAAAGGGCTCAATCTTGAAGTCAAAGAAGGTGAAATTCATGCCATTATGGGCCCTAATGGAACGGGTAAAAGTACTTTAGCCGGAGTAATAGCAGGCAAAGAAGATTTTGAAATAGAAGAAGGGGAAATCTATTTTGATGGAAAGAACCTCCTGGAAATGGATGTCGAGGAGCGGGCGCGAGAAGGGCTCTTCCTGGGTTTCCAGTACCCCGTTGAGATACCCGGAGTAAGCATGACTAATTTTATGCGTACAGCGGTAAATGAAATCCGTAAACATAAAGGAAAAGATGCGCTTCCGGCGAATGAATTCATGAAACTGATGGCCGATAAGAAAAAACTCGTCGGCATTAACGAGAATATGACTAAGCGGTCGGTAAATCAGGGCTTTTCAGGTGGTGAGAAGAAAAAGAATGAAATTTACCAGATGGCCATGCTTGATCCCAGACTTTCGATTTTGGATGAAACGGATTCAGGGCTGGATATCGACGCTTTAAAAATTGTGGCTAATGGCGTGAATAAACTTCGCCGCAAGGACAATGCAACGGTTTTAATAACCCACTATCAGCGTTTGCTCGATTATATTATTCCAGACAAAGTGCACGTGATGTACGATGGAAAAATTGTTCGCTCGGGAGATAAAAACCTGGCAGTGGAGCTGGAAGAAAAAGGTTATGAATGGCTTCGTAAAGAAAAAGCGACTTCATAAGATACTTTAATTAACTAAAATAATTAGTTATGAGTAATAAGAAAGTAATAGAGCAACCTTCATTGAAAGATGAAGTTTTAAAAATATACAGCAATTATTCTGAGCAAATCAATGGGAATGAACTGGACGGTATCAAACGCCTCCGCGACAAAGCAGCAAATTATTTTGCCGATCACGGGTTCCCCACTGAGCGTATGGAGCAGTGGAAGAGCACGGATATTATTAAGGCACTGCAGCATGACTATAAAGTCATTGTAGAACCGGATTTTGACGGAGTGGATACGGATAAACTCTTGCAGTGCGAGATACCAGACTTTGATACCCATCTTTTTACTGAGCTGAACGGGTGGTATGTAGCCAGAGAAAAATCGCTTACAAAATTTGAGAACGGAGTAGTGATAGGAAGCTTGGCAGCTGCTAAAAAAGAATTCCCGGATTTTTTTGCACGGCATTATGGAAAGATTGCCGATTATCGCCTCAATGGCTTGGTAGCCCTCAATACGGCGCTGGCTCAGGATGGCATGTTCATCTATGTTCCCGATGGAGTAGAGATGGATAAGACAATCCAGATAGTTAATGTGACGCAGAAAAATGATTACGTCCTGGTACATAACCGGAACCTGGTTGTTATGGGTAAATACAGTAAGTTAAGACTTGTTCACTGCGATGATTCTACAAACCACGAGACAAGTTTTACGAATTCTGTCACGGAAGTGTATCTTGATGAAGGCGCAGACCTTGATCACTACAAGCTTCAGAATTTGAATGACAATTCAACTTTGGTCAATACTTCGTTTTTTGAGCAGGAAGCGCATTCAAATCTCTCCACAAACGCAATCACATTAAATGGCGGGATGATAAGAAATGAGGCTCATGTTAAACTCATGGGAAGCCAGTCGAATGCAGATGTGCTTGGGCTCTACCTTGTGGATAAAGCCCAGCATGTTGACAATCAAGTGAAGATTGATCACGCGGTCTCTGATTGTACCAGTAACCAGCATTTTAAAGGGATAGTGGACGATAACGCCCATTCGGTTTTTAATGGACACATTCTGGTGAGAAAAGATGCTCAGAGAACCCAGGCGTATCAGAACAGTAAAAATATTGCTATCACTGATAAGGCAATGATTGATGCAAAGCCTTTCCTTGAGATTTATGCTGATGATGTGACCTGTAGTCATGGGGCAACTGTAGGGCAACTGGATGATGAGGCGATGTTTTATCTGAAAACTCGCGGGCTTAACGAGGATGATGCCAGGTTATTGCTTATGTATGCTTTTGCTGCCGATATTGTAAATCATATCCGGATAGAACCGCTTAAAGACCGGATAGATGATTTAGTTAAGAAACGACTGCGGGGAGAGCTTTCAGTGTGTGATCAATGCGTATTACATTGTAAGCATCCTGAAAAGTCATACGCTTTTGATATTGATATGAGTAAGATATAATGTGCCGTTTTTCTTTTTTCGGTATCGAATTACTATATTTGAGATGAAATTAGAAAACAGCTTTTGCGATAGCGGGATGTAATGATGTTATGAATTGACAGCCATGGAGACAAAGACAAATCTCAACATAGAAAAAATAAGGAATGATTTTCCGGTTTTAAATCAAACCATTAACAAACGTCCGTTTGTTTACTTTGATAATGCGGCTACATCACAAACGCCCCGGCAAGTGGTTGATGCTATCGCTGATTATTATTACAATTACAATAGCAATGTGCATCGAGGCGTGCATTATTTTAGTCAGATAGCTACTGAAAAGTTTGAGCATACCAGGGAACATACCAGCTCATTTATCAATGCCGGAAGAAGGGAAGAGATTATTTTTACAAAAGGAACTACAGAGTCTATTAATCTTGTAGCACAATCTTTTGGGAAAAAATATATCTCTCAGGGCGACGAAGTGATTGTAACCGGCATGGAACATCATTCCAACCTGGTGCCATGGCAGGAGCTTTGCCGGCTAAATAATGCCAAGCTAAAAATACTCCCTTTCGATGATAAAGGGGAGATACATCTTGACGAGCTGGAGGCTCTGCTGAGCAATAAAACTAAAATCCTGGCAGTACCGCATATCAGTAATACGCTGGGGACTATTCTGCCTGTTAAGCAGATCACCGAGTTAGCGCATAAATATAATACGCCGGTGCTAATTGACGGAGCGCAGGCCAGTCCGCATATGAATATTGATGTTCAGGATATTGGATGTGATTTTTATTGCTTTTCATCTCACAAAATGTTTGGTCCCATGGGTGTAGGAATTCTCTATGGAAAATTCGATTGGCTGGAGGATATGCCTCCATACCAATATGGCGGGGAAATGATTGATACGGTATCCCTGGACCAATCGACCTTCAACGAGGTTCCCTATAAGTTTGAAGCTGGAACACCCAATGTAGCCGACGTGGTGGCATTTGACGCAGCGATAAAATACATTGAAGAGCTGGGGTTTGACAATATTACGACGCATGAGAATTCATTGTTGAATTATGCAACCCGTGAACTTCAGCAAATTGATTCTCTAAGAATAATTGGAAACGCAAAGAATAAAGCAAGTCTTATTTCCTTTGTTTTTGATAATATTCATCCCTATGATATGGGAACAATTATCGATAAGTTAGGAATAGCAGTAAGAACAGGGCATCATTGTGCCCAGCCGGTAATGGATTATTATGGCATTTCAGGGACAATAAGAGCGTCTTTTGCCATCTATAATACTACAGGAGAAATTGACCGGCTTGTGGAGGCGATTAAAAAAGCAAAAGAAATGCTTGCTTAAATATCATAACTATGAGTATTAAAGAAAAAGCCCAGGAAGTTGTTGATGAATTTAGCATGTTTGATGATTGGATGGATAAGTACAATTACCTTATCGAAATGGGCAAGTCTTTGCCGCTTATCGATCCGAAGCATAAAACAGAGAATAATTTAATATCAGGATGCCAATCCAGAGTATGGCTTCATGCTGAAATGCAGGAGGATAAAGTAATTTTTTCAGCTGACAGCGACGCAGTGATTACTAAAGGAATCGTTTATCTTTTGATTCGTGTGCTTTCACACGAAAAGCCTGAGGATATCCTGGAGGCGGATTTAAGTTTTATCGATCAAATAGGACTCAAGGAGCATTTATCTCCCACGCGTTCAAATGGGTTAGTATCCATGATCAAACAAATTAAGATGTATGCGATGGCTTTTGAAGCTAAGCAGAAAAAATAAATATAAAAGATTGGAATATGGCTGATAAACAAAAAAAATATGAGGTAGCGCAAAAAGTAACTGAGCAATTAAGAACGGTTTATGACCCTGAAATACCGGTAAATATTTATGATTTGGGATTAATCTACGAACTTGATGTGGATGAAAATTTCAATGTGAATATTCTTATGACGCTGACAGCGCCTAACTGCCCCGTGGCTGACTCGTTTCCGGCAGAAGTTAAGAAAAAGGCCGAAGAGGTGGATGATATTAATCAGGCCAATGTTGAGCTAACCTTTGATCCGCCCTGGACCAAAGATATGATGAGCGAGGAAGCAATGCTTGAACTAGGTTTACTATAGTAATTATTAAGGTGAAAAGCCGGGCATTTCTGTCCGGTTATTTTTTTTCCCATGACCCGAAACTGGACAAGCCAGAAAAAACAAATAAATCTCAAATTTTAATGACCAAAAATACAAATAGTCAAAATAGCTAACGCTTCACTGGAA
>CAYFQK010000030.1:0-19903 GCA_964345255.1 uncultured Bacteroidales bacterium
TTTTTCCGTTTTTCAGCCTCTGTATATTTTATCGTTTTTATCATAACTTGTTTTCAACTTTTATTATTTATTCCTCTAATTGCCTTCTTTAAAATTGTTGTGAAATGATTCGATGATGTAAAATCCCAAATCCCAATATTCAAATAGCAGATAAGCTCCAAAACCCAATAATTCAATTTAATGAATCCAATTTCATTTTGATATTGGAATTGGGATATTGGTTATTTTTTGTGATTTGGTGCTTGATATTTGAAATTTAAAAAACAGCCGGGAGCACTTATCCTTCCTACTCCAAATCATTCGTGCATCTACTCCTCGTATCATTCCGCACGTGCTCCCGGTAAGTTATCTATGTTTACTGAGCCATGAACATTTCCACATCTTCTTTTGGTTCGCCGATTCCGGCAATGCCAAACTTGTCAACCAATACATTGGCTACGTTGGGTGACAGGAAGGCCGGCAATGTCGGGCCAAGGTGAATGTCCTTTACACCAAGGTAAAGCAGCGCCAGCAATACAATCACTGCCTTCTGCTCGTACCATGCGATGTTGTATGCAATCGGCAGATCGTTGATGTCATTCAGCTCAAAAACTTCCTTCAGCTTCATGGCGATAATCGCCAGTGAATAGGAATCATTACACTGTCCGGCATCCAGTACGCGCGGGATGCCACCAATATCACCAAGATTCAGCTTGTTGTAACGGTATTTGGCGCAGCCTGCCGTAAGAATGACTGTATCCTGCGGAAGCTCATTGGCGAATTCAGTGTAGTATTCACGTGACTTCATACGACCATCGCAACCTGCCATGACAAAAAACTTGCGAATAGCTCCGTTCTTCACTGCATCCACTACTTTGTCGGCCAGCTGCATTACCTGGTTGTGTGCAAATCCACCCACGATTTCACCCTTTTCGATTTCCTGTGGTGGGTCGCACTTTGTAGCGTGCTCGATGATTTGAGAGAAATCCTTCATCCCGTCACCATTCCTTGCCGGGATGTGAGTAGCTCCATCCAGTCCGGAGGCTCCGGTGGTGTAAATGCGATCCTTGTAGGTGGCATTTTTTCTTGGCGGTACGATACAGTTTGTTGTAAATAAAATCGGGCCATTGAAAGATTCAAACTCCTCTTTTTGCTTCCACCATGAATTGCCGTAATTACCTACGAAATGGTCGTATTTTTTGAATGCAGGATAGTAATTGGCCGGCAGCATTTCGCTGTGGGTGTAGACATCCACGCCGGTTCCCTCGGTTTGCTTGAGCAGATCCTCCATGTCCCGCAGGTCGTGTCCACTGATAAGGATGGCCGGGTTGTTTCTGACACCAAGATTTACTTTTGTCATTTCCGGATTACCATAACGGCTGGTGTTTGCCTGGTCGAGCAATGCCATCACATCCACACCGTATTTTCCGGTTTCCAGTGTGAGATTTACCAAATCATCGGCTGAGAGAGAATCATTCAATGTGTCAGCAAGAGCTTTCTGCATGAAAGCATAAATTTCTTCTTTTTTATGATCAAGGTTGTAAGCATGGTCAGCATAAGCTGCTATTCCCTTTACACCGTAGGTTACAAGTTCGCGAAGCGAACGTACATCCTCGTTTTCGGTTTCAAGCGGACCAATCTTCTCAGCTTCAGCTTTTACTTCAAGCTCTTCGTCGGTTTTGCCTTTCCAGGTACAGGCATCTTTTAATTCCTCATCTTTGAAAGAGATACCGTTCTCTTCTAGCTTTTGGCGCAATTGATCCCTTACCTCAAAAGCCCGGTAAACTCTTTTACGTATGGCTTCTTTGTCGAAATTCGCATTGGTAATGGTTGAGAAAAGGCCATCCATTACAAAGTGGTTCGTGTGGTCGTCCACCTGCATGTTGTTTTTTCGCATTTCATTGGCAAAAAATGAAACGCCTTTAATTACGTGCATTAAAAGGTCCATCATGTTGGCTGTATCATCGGTTTTTCCGCATACGCCTTTTATGGTACATCCAACATTTTTTGCTGACTCCTGGCATTGGAAACAAAACATACTCATAATTCTTGTTTTTTTAGTGTTAATTTGGTTTTTAAATCTTGTATTGTCGTATTTTCTAAATAATCTTTAACGTCATTTTTAACGCGGTCGCCAAGGCCGCCATAGATACATGGGTCGAAAACGCACTCTTCAAAGCACATGTTGCACATCCTTCCGCTAATAGTTCCCTCTATCAACTCGTAAATTTCAAGGAGATTTATATCCGCCGGGTCTTTGCCAAGCGTGAAACCTCCGCCCGGCCCCCGGGTACTTTTCAGATAACCTCCCTTTACCAGCATTTGCATCACTTTAGCCAGGTGATTTTTTGAAAAATCAAATAGTCCGGCAATCTCCACTACATTCATTCTCTTGTCTGTACTGGCTATGATTGCCATGCTATGAATGGCAAGCGATGCGGCTTCTGATATGTTAACGATTCGACTCACGGATTATGTAAATAAGTAACTTAATACTGCAAATATATAACAGAAAAAAGGTAAAGCAATACCTAAATATGGAATAATATTAAAATAACTTGAAAGACAGACATATGGAAGTGTTATTTATTTTAGATTTAAATAGGATAGGTGGTTGAACGGTAAGTGGTTAATTGGTCCCAGCGAAATATTCACTGCGTGAATTTCTCCCCGTAAAACAAAAAGAAGTTTAGCAGGGCAGGCGGGATAAATTAATTGGTTTATTGGTAATTGGTTATTTCTTTGTGAAACAAGTTTTTATATCATTAGGTTAGTAAGTTTGTATGTTTTTAAGTTAAGTGATCAAGCAATAAATTTTTAACTTGCCTTGATAAAAAAGTAAATCATGTGGGAAGTTTTACAATATGCGGGAGCTGGCCTTCTGCTGGGAAGTATGGCCGGGATTTCGCCCGGGCCTTTACTGGCGCTTGTTATCAATCAAAGTTTGAAGTATGGTCGTAAGGAGGGGATAAAAATTTCTTTTACCCCTTTGATTACCGATTTGCCGGCGATTCTGCTCTCCGTTTTTCTGATTTCAGAGCTGGCCGAGTATAAACCGGTCTTTGGGATTATTTCTTTCCTGGGAGCTGCTTATATCATTTACCTGGGCTACGAGAGCATTGCTTCGGCAGGTAAAGAAATTTATATGAAGGAGGTTAAAACGAATTCATTGCGAAAAGGCGTTCTCACCAATCTCCTTAACCCGCATCCTTATATGTTCTGGATTACTGTGGGAACCCCGCTGATGATGAAGGCAAACCAGCTGAGTTTTTTTTCGGCCGCGCTCTTTGTATTGGGTTTTTACCTGACCATTATCGGAGCCAAGGTTATAATTGCGCTGCTGGCAGATAAATCCCGTTCGTTTTTACAAGGGAAAGCTTATCTCTGGACTCTAAGGATTTTGGGAGCTTTGCTCATAGTGTTAGCTTTAATTCTTGCCAGGGAAGGATGGAATTATCTGGCATTTTGACTAGATTGCAGTAAACGATTTTAAGAATTCAACCGTTAATAAATAAAAAAATGAATTTAATCACCAGGTTTCTTATACTTTCAGCAATATTACTTACGGCCTGTGCTCAGGGGCAGGAAGAGGAGGGAAGCATCCCTGTATTCGCCTTTCATCGCTTTGGGGATAGCCGGTATCCCAGTACTAACATTGAAATGGAAACTTTTAAAAAGCAGCTTCAATACCTTCAGGAAAACAATTATACCGTTTTGGCATTAGGGGAAGCCCTGGAAAGGCTGGATAACGATAATCTTCCGGAAAAGCCCGTGGTGCTGACCGTGGACGATGGTTACAGCTCATTTTATGAAAATGCCTTCCCGCTTTTGCAGGAATATGGTTACCCGGCTACGATATTTATCAACACTTCCCATGTTGGTGGCAAGGGTTACATGAACTGGGAGCAGCTAAAAAAACTCGATAAGGCAGGAATTGAGATAGGGAATCACTCTCATGACCATCCACATTTTGTGAATTTTGAAAACCCATCTGAAAAATTTAAGCAGGATGTAACTCAGGCGCAGAAGCTTTTTAAGACTCACTTAGGATTCAAGCCTGAACTATTCTCCTATCCTTACGGAGAATACACGCAAAATCTTGCCGAAACAGCTAAAAACATGGGGTTTAAAGCGGCTACGGCTCAACGTTCAGGAGTGTTAGGCTCTGCCACAAATCGCTATGCCATTCCACGTTTTCCGATGGGAGGCCCGTTTGCTACAATGAAAGGGTTTAAATCCAAAATCAAAATGAATCCCCTGGAAGTTGAAATGCTACAACCGGAAAGTACGTTAGATGTTGATGTTGAAGAAGTTAAATTCAAAATTACAACACCGATTCATGAGTCAACCGTCCAGTGCTTTATTGATGGGAGTAAACAAACGTTGGATAAGAAAGGGGGACACTTTCATGTGCAAATGCCCTCCTCGGATGATCGCCGAATTCTCATTACCATCACCGCTCAGGGCAAGAAATCAGGAAGCTGGCACTGGTTTAGTTATGTGGTCATTAATAAAGAGGTGGAGGAAGAGTAGTTGGCCAGTTTGATGTCATGTTTCAAATGCGGAGATTTTCCAAGGCTGTCCAAAAAGTCAACCGATTCGATTTTCAGCATGCCCCGGTAAAAAGGCTTTTTGGATAGCCTCCGGCTAGTAGTCGTACTTAACGCATAGGTAGGGTAAAGCTGAACGTACTACCTTTACCTTCCTGGCTTTCCACCCAGATATCACCACCCTGTTTTTCTACGAATTCTTTGCAAATCATAAGGCCCAACCCGGTGCCTCTTTCATTCCGGGTTCCTTTTTGTTTATAGGCTTGGGTGAGGTCGAACAGTTTCGGGATATCTTCCTGTTTGATTCCTGTGCCGTTGTCTTTCACCGATATTTTATAGTGGCTATCCTGCTCCTCAGCCTCTACTACTATTTTACCCTGGTCGGGAGTAAACTTGAGGGCATTGGAAATCAGGTTTCTAATAACGGTCGAGGTGAGATTATAATCTGCATTAGCCTCTAGTGCAGGATTGACGTTAGCAGAAAGTTCTATTTCTTTTTCTTTTGCATTAGATTGCAGAAGGTTAATATTTTCATTTACAATGTTATGGATATTTATTTGCTGAGGTTCGAATGAAATAGCTCCGGACTGAGTTCTTGCCCACTCCATCAGATTTTCGAGTAATCTAAGTCCTTCATTGGAGGATTTGTTGAGCTTTTGGATTATTTCCAGAAGCTCTTCGCGATCATAGTCATCAAAGTCTTCTGAAATTACTTCAGTGTAGGAGACTACTACGCTTATCGGGTTTTTCAAATCATGAGCTATAACCCTGAATAGCGTGTCTTTGGTATGGTTAACTTCTTTTAGTTCCTTATTCTTATTTGCTATTTCAGCGTTTTTTTGTTGTAAATTTTTATTGAGTTTAGATTTTATGTAATTATTCCTGTATAAAAGGAAAATAACTACTATAAGAGCCACAATTCCTGTAATAAAAGCAATTAATTGGTTATTGCGCTTTTTGATCATTACCTCTTGCAGCTTGTTTTCCTTTTCAAGCGCTTTATTTTCTGATTGTTTCCGTTTAAGGCGGAGATAGGTTATTTTGTTTTCGCGCCGTTTGTTAAATACACTATCGCTAAATTTTTTATGGAGAAGATGATAGTTATAGGCGTTTCTGTAATCTCCTTTTTCTGCGTAAGCATCTGCAATAATTTTAGTCACATTTTGTTTGTCCCATTTAGCATTTACTTCCTTAGCCAACTGATAGCTTTTCAGCCCATATTCAATGCTTTTATCCAGCCGGCCTGTCTTTTTGTAAAGGTCTGCAAGGCCTGCCATCGCATAACTAATTTCCCACTTGTTGCTATAGCCTTCTGTTTTAATCACTTTTAAGTAGGCGTTTGTGGCTTTAACAAACGATCCCTGGGCCGCATAAATATTGCCTATGAGATTAATAATCCGCAATCCTTCTTTATACTTCCCCATTTGTTTTTTTATGGTCCAGCCTTTCTCTGCAAACATCAGGGCGCTGTCGTATTTATTCATGGAGTAATAAGATATGGCGAGATTAAATAAATAACGTGACTGAGATGCTGAGTCATTAATTGCCCGGCTGATTTGCAATGCTTTTTTGAAATTGCGAATGGCTTGTCTGTAATGTTCCTGCATATTCTGTATTAAGCCCATGTTATTTAATCCAATACCGATGCCGCGTTGATTATTATTTTTTTCCCACATTTCCATGGCTTTCATAAAATCGTCCATGGCAAAATCATATTCTCCCTTTATGTAATGTATTCCTCCCATGCCGCTTATGGCTTTTGCAACCTTGTTGGTTAAATGATTTTTTCTGGCCAACTTTATGGCTTTTTCATAGTAAAATACAGAAGAGTCTGGATTGGAAAAATTTAATGTTTTACCAATTTCAAAAAGTAAATCAAGTTTCTTATGGACGCTGGTATCTCCCTTTATTTTTTGCCATTTGGTGGTAAGTGAGTCGATATTTTGTGAATGACTTATTAAAGGGATAAATACAAACAGAGCCAATTGCAGAAATAAATCTCTTAAAATAATGTTGGTGATATTTTTAGTTTCATTGTTTCTCATGCCTGTTGCTTTGTGTGAATAGGAGCCGAAACTTTTAGAGACCTGGTGCAGAAACCTCTAACTGCTTTATTATGCAGTATTTGCGTATCTTTTAGCGATCATTCGATTATTGAAAAGATAAAGGTAATAAAAATTTGATATTAGGGTAGAATAAAATAATCCTTACTGTGAGTTCCGGGCTGGCAACTTTAAAGTGTATCTCCCAGCCGTATTGCATCCAGAGCTGCTGCCTGCAAAGGCATTTCTTGAATAAATCACAACTTTCTAATAACCTGAGGTTAAAAAGAAATGCAAATTTTATTGAACCTGATGCTCGGAGTGCTTAATTGTTCCATCCTCACATTTTACTGTTTTGGCCGGATATCTGTGAAAGAGCGAATAATCATGTGTAGCCATAAGCACAGCGCGCCCTGTTTTGGAGATGTCGAATAGGAGTTCCATGATGCCTTCTGAAGTTTCCGGGTCCAGGTTCCCTGTTGGTTCGTCTGCCAGGATAATATCCGGATCATTAAGCAGGGCCCTTGCTATCACCACCCGTTGCTGCTCACCACCAGAAAGCTGATGGGGCATTTTATGGGCTTTTGTTTTTAAGTTGACCTTTTCCAGGACATTATCAATACGACTATCCATCTCCTCGCGGTTTTTCCAACCTGTAGCTTTTAGCACAAATTCCAGGTTTTTCCTAACAGATCTGTCAGTAAGGAGTTGAAAATCCTGAAAAACTATGCCCATGGTTCTTCGTAAATAGGGGATTTCTTTTTTCTTAAGGTTAGAGAGATCATAACCCGATACATAAGCGGTTCCATGATATACCGGGAGCTCTCCGTAAATGGTTTTCAGCAGACTGCTTTTTCCCGTGCCGGTTTTTCCGATGAGGTAGATAAATTCACCTTTTTTAACCGTAAGGTCTACTTCTTTTAGAACCAGAAACTGGTTTTGGTAAACGGATAAGTGATTAAGGTCAACGATTACATCCAGGTCCATAAATGCAGGTTTTAGTGAATCAAAAGTAATAAAAAGTTGGAATGCAAAGAGACGTAAAAAGAAAAAAGCTGTCCGCTCAATGATGATCAGCGGACAGCCCCGATATTATTATTTCAGAATATTTAAATTAGGTTCACATTAAGCTAATCCTGCAAATCCCATGAAAGCAAGGGCTAAAATACCAGCAGCTACAAAAGCTATAGGTACACCACGCATGCCTTTTGGGACATCGAGCAGATCCAGGTGTTCACGAATGCTGGAAAACAGCAACAGGGCGATACCAAAGCCTATGGCATTAGATATAGCAAAAACCACCCCTTCCATCAGGGTATAATCATTTTGCATGGTAAGGATTGCCACACCGAGAATAGCACAGTTGGTCGTCATTAGAGGCAGATAAATTCCAAGCGCCTGATAGAGCGGAGGACTTACTTTCTTCAGAATAATTTCTACCATCTGAACCAGCGAGGCGATGACTAGTATAAAGGTAATCGTCTGCAAAAACTCCAGACTAAACGGGATAAGGATGTAGTTTTGGATCAGCCATGTAACGATTGTTGCAATAGTCATCACAAACATCACCCCACCGCTCATGCCTAAAGACGTGGACACTTTTCCTGAAACCCCCAAAAAAGGACAGATTCCAAGAAACTGCGCCAGTACGATGTTATTAACAAAAATTGCCGATATGATAATAATAATATATTCCATAGTTACCGGTTTTTAAAATTATTAAGCTTTGTTGAATTTATTCATGATGGCAATCAGGTAACCCAGGGCGATAAATGCTCCCGGGGCCAGTACAAATACCAGCATACCATCTCCCTGTACGAAATCCCATCCAAAAATGGCTCCACTGCCAAGAATTTCCCTTACGGCACCCAGCAATGTGAGCGCAAAAGTAAATCCAAGCCCCATACCTAACCCGTCGAGAACTGAAGAGATTAAATTGTTTTTGGAGGCAAAAGCTTCAGCGCGTCCTAAAACAAAACAATTGACAACGATCAGCGGGATAAATAATCCCAGTTGTTCGAAAAGGGCAGGTAAAAAACCCTGCATCACCAATTCAACAATAGTTACGAATGAGGCAATGATTACAATGAAAGATGGGATTCTCACTTTTACGGGAATTAAATTTTTAATCAGTGACACCACAGTATTTGACATCACCACCACAAATGTGGTAGCCAGTCCCATACCCAACCCATTAATGGCTGAGGTAGTTACTCCAAGTGTAGGACATAATCCCAGAAGTAAAACAAATACCGGGTTATCCTTGATAAATCCTTTGGTAAAATTTTGCCATTGATTCATTATTTTACTCCTCCTTCTTTTTCGTAAGTATCATAAGCACGTTTCGTGGCATTACAGAAAGCCCTGGAGCTAATGGTAGCGGCAGTAATAGCATCCACATCACCGCCATCTTTTCTGACTTTCAGTTCAAACTGCTCCGGATTTTTCCCATTAAACTGTTCACTCCAGTCCGACTTGCTTTTATCGATTTTATCCCCAAGACCAGGGGTTTCGGCATGAGATAATACTGCTGTGTTTTCTATCCGGTTATCGGGGGTAAAGCCTACCATAATTTCAAAATGACCGCTATACCCTTTTTCAGTATATGTTTTTACGGCAGTTCCAACTTCGCTGCCGTTTTTGTATGCAGTATAGAATACCAGAGAGTCTTTCCCATTAACGGCGGGGACTTTCTTATCCCTTATGGTATCAAATTCGGGTAAAACCCTTCCCAGTGCACTTTCCAGTTTTGCCCTCTTGGCGGCGGCTATAGGCTCTTTGGTTATAACATACACACTGCCCAGGGCGAGACCGGCAATCGCAGTTACCAGAAGTAATGCTATCACCATGTTTGGAAAAGTTGATTCAGGTTTTTTTTGTTTACTCATCGATGTTCGAATTATAGTTTTTGTACCTGTTTTTCAAAATATTAAGCTGCTTTAGCTGGTTTATGACCAAATCGTTTAGGTTTGAACCGGCTGTTAATTAGCGGTGTAGCTGCATTCATCAGTAATATGGCGAAAGAAACGCCTTCGGGATAAGCTCCGAAAATCCTGATAAAGATGGTGAGCACTCCGGCCCCCACACCGAAAATAATTTGTCCTTTGGCGGATATCGGCGACGAAACATAGTCAGTAGCCATATAGAAGACGCCAAGCATCAATCCGCCTGTGACGATGTGGAAAAATGGATCGGCATACTGCGTAGGATCGGCCACCCATAAAATGCCGGCAAGGAGGAATGATGATCCCAGATACGCCACAGGAATATGCCATGTGATTATCTTACGGAAAATCATATAAAGCCCTCCGATAACCAGAGCAATGGCAGAAATCTCACCTAAAGATCCTCCCATTTGTCCGAGCATCAGATCGGCATAGTCAGGTGCGGCCTGTACGCCCTCTTCCTGAAGAATTCCTAAAGGAGTGGGGCCTGTTACAGTGTCCATCACATTAGCATCAACACCCGAAAAGGTGAAAAATTCCCTGGAAACAATAGGCTTGGGCCAACGTGTCATCTCCACCGGAAAAGATATAAGCATAAATACCCTTCCTACCAGGGCGGGATTAAAAGGGTTCTTACCGAGGCCACCGAATGACATTTTACCCATGCCTATGGCTACTGCGGCCCCAACCACCAACATCCACCACGGGATACTGGAGGGAACATTGAAAGCTAGAAGAATGCCTGTTATCAGGGCTGAACCATCATTAATGGTTTTTGGCCCTTTTATAAGGTACTTTTGAATAAGGTATTCAATAAGGTAACACGCCAACACAGAGATCAGAAATACTCTGAGTGCCCCTAATCCAAACATGTAGAACGAAACCAGCATGGCAGGGATCATAGCTAAGACCACTCCATACATGAGTTTCGGGACGGTGCTGTCCTGATGAACATGAGGTGAACCTGATATAACTAATTTATCCATATACTTATATTAATTTCCTCGGTTTTTCATTATCTGTCCCACATTTGCCTTTCCAACACGGATGTAATCCACCAGCGGACGGCCTGAAGGACAAGTAAACTGGCATGAACCGCATTCAATACAATCCATGATAAGATTTTTCTCTGCTCTTTCCCAAAGCTCTTTTTCCGCCAGCTGTGCCAGGTAGTATGGCTCCAGTCCCATAGGGCAGGCGGAAACGCATTTTCCGCAGCGAATACAAGTCTTTAAAGGTGGCCGCTTCGCTTTCTTACCAGGAAAGAGAATAATGCCCGACGTTCCTTTTACTACGGGTGCGTCCAATGAAACCAATGCTTTACCCATCATTGGGCCACCGTTGACCACTTTTCCGGTATCATCCGGCATGCCTCCTGCTTTTTCAACGAGTTCTGAGACCGGTGTTCCTATGCGGACCATAAAGTTAGAAGGGTTGGAGAGATGTTCTCCTGTTACGGTAACTATGCGCTCAACGAGCGGCTTGTTCTTTTGCACTGCTTCATATACCGAATAGGCTGTTCCTACGTTATTTACAACACAGCCTACCTCGATAGGAAGCTTGCCTGATGGTACTTCACGGCCTAAAAGAGCCTTTATTAATTGTTTTTCACCCCCTTGCGGGTACTTTACTTTCAGGGGGTGTACCTCGATGTTATCGAATTTTGCAGCAAGTTCAGATAAATATTCAATCGCGTCGGGTTTGTTGTTTTCAATACCGATCAACGCTTTATTAACTCCCAGTCCACGTTTCAGGATTTCAACCCCTATCATCATTTCGTGGCCCTTGTCCATCATCAGGCGATGATCGGAGGTGAGCCAGGGCTCACATTCCACACCGTTAATTATAAGGTATTCGGCAGTTTTACCCTCGGGTATCATAAGTTTAACATGCGAGGGAAAAGTAGCTCCGCCCAGCCCAACGATACCTTTTTCCTTCAACTTTTCAATGATTTCTTCCTGTGAGGAAGTTATCTCGTGCTTTATTTCATCGGATGTGTCTACATCTTCCTGCCATTCATCCCCTTCGGTCTGGATAATTACAGCAGTACGTTTATAACCGCTGGAATCAATAACGTCGTCTACTTTCTTCACTTTACCTGATACGGAAGAGTGAACATTGGCCGAGATAAATGCCTCGCCTTTAGCTATGAGCTGCCCTGTTTTTACCGTATCTCCCTTTTTTACAATGACTTTTGAAGGAGCTCCCAGGTTTTGTGCAACAGGAATAGTAGCTGTTTTGGGAGCAGGAAGCACTTCTAAAGGTTTGTCGGCTGATATTTTGTTTTCCGGGGGATGGATGCCTCCCAGAGTAAATGTTTTTAATCCTTTCATGGTATCCTTATTTTTTATACCCTTTTATTCCTCGTTATCTTTCCCTTTTGAATCGTCTTTCTTTTCTGATGTTCCTTTTTCAGAGGAGCTCTGCTGCCGGTTTTCTTGTTCTTTCTGTTCTTTACCTGATGCCGCTGTGGTTTTTTTTGCAGCGGGTGCTTTCTCAGCCGTAGCTGTAGCTTTTTGTGCTTTAGCTTTGGCTGCTTCTTTCTTTTTGGTTTTTTGTTTTTCCAGATTCTCCTTGGCTTTCTCAACCAGCTTATCCGTCATTTCAGGGAAATTATCTTCAAGGATAGCATCAGTAGGACAAATCGGAACACATAATCTGCACAGCTTACATTTTTTCGGGTCGATGTATGCCAGGTTGTTATCCATGGTGATGGCATCAAATGGGCATGCGGTAACGCACTGACCACATCCGATACATGCCACCGAGCAATTCTTTTTGGCGGGTCCGCCTTTCTCGGTGTTGACACATGAAATATATACCCGTTTGCCTTTCTTCCCCTGAGGTCTGAGCTCAATGATATCACGGGGGCATGTTTCCACGCAGGCATTACAGGCTGTGCAATTTTCTTCGGTTACTTCGGGCAGCCCTGTTTTAGAATTCATATGTATCGCATCGAAATCACATGATTCTTCACAGTCGCCACAGCCAAGGCAGCCGTTCGGGCATCCGCTTTCGCCTGCTGACAGAGCATGAGCAAACTGACAAGTGTTGGGGCCGTCGTATTCCACTTTTTTCGGCGCATTGGTTTTGGAGCCGTTACAGCGAACCACCGCAACAAAGGGGTCTTGCGCTTCCGCTTCCAACCCCATGATATTTGCCACTTCTTCCATCACCTCATTACCGCCTACCGGACAATTCAGTCCTTCCAGCGATTCATTTTTGACGACAGCTTCTGCAAATGCACGGCATCCTGCGAGTCCACAACCACCGCAGTTGGCAGCAGGTAAGGCCTCTTCAACCTCGTCGATGCGAGGATCTTCAATTACTTTGAATTTCTGGGCAATGAAATAAAGGATTACAGCGGCCGCTGTTCCTATTCCAGCCATTGATACAACCGCATATATTACTACTTCATCCACGATATTTTCTTTTTTGTATTTCTTCCGGTTTAATGGAATTATTGAAATATTTGCTGGACAAATGTAAAAACAAAAAATAAAGTTGTGAACTGTTGCCGGTGATATCGAGGTTGCCATATATAATTGATATATGGATAGTTATATGCTTGTTTTTCCCTGCATCTTAGGGTTCTGTGTTGTAAAATACAGGGAATCAGGTGGTAGAATTTATAATTTGGAATCCGTATAAATTAGGTAAGTATCAGTTATTTAGAATGAGTTTCATAAAAAAAGGCCGGGATCCCCGGCCTTTTTTGTATCAAATAATTTTGAATAAGATAAATCTCTGTTATTTAATAATAATTTTATCGGTAAAGGATTTGTTATTCAGTTCAATCCTCAAAAGATAAACACCCTCATTCAGATTTGAAAGGTCAATATTTTCACTAATATTGTTTCCTATCGTTTTAGTGTTTTTTCGATAAACTTCTTTACCCGACATATTACTGATAGTAATTAAACCTTCGCCTGAAGTTTTTGTGTCGAGATTGATACTGAATTTCCCGTCAGTTGGGTTGGGCCGGACACTGATTTCAGAGTTGGCATCTGCTTGTTCTTCAAGGCCTGTGCATACAGTGAATGTTATTGTAATGTCATCAGAATCCGAACCTTCGCAGGGCGACTGAGCTGTGCCGTTAATTGTGAGTGTTACCTGACCATCTTCTAAATCCTGTTCGCCCGGTGTGTAAACGGTGTTGGCCTGCGATGGGTTGGCAAAAGAGCCGTCGCCATCGGTTGACCAGGTGAGGAAGTTAACGCTGTTTACTGTAGGGTTCGTCATATAAGTACTTGTATTACATATGGTTGTATCATTACCGGTTTCTACCTCCGGATTGCTCACAATGGTGAGATACAATGAATCGGTGGTCTCCATTCCCATGTCGTATCCAAAACCAGTGAGGTAAAGATAAGTACCTCCGTTTTCAATATCTTCATCGCTTCGCAGGTAGTTCACTTCAAGCTCATTATTGTTCGGAACGAAGTTTCCTGATCCACCTGTTTCCCATAGGTATTCGCTGGTGTACTGACCACTTGCTGAGGTAGTTGAATAGATCGATTCCTCACAAATGGTGGTGTCCGGTCCGGCATCGACTACCGGGGCCTGCACAGGTTCCATATCGAAAGATACGATGCGCGTATTCCATCCACCGGAGACGTATTCCGTTGTAAACCAAAACGTTTCATCATCAGCGGGATCTACACTCATTGAAGCGTAATCACCCCATCTGTCCGTAAATGTTTGGGATGAGGTGCCTTCCACTACGACAAATTCGCCAACATTCATCTCTCCAAGGGGTGCATCAGCTGTCCTGGCTACATATCTTATTGACGGATACATATCTTCACCGTCAGAAACGGAATAACCAAGAGCGATGTCTCCGTTCCCGTTCATAGCTATACTTCCCATCCATCGATGCAATCCGTCATCCGGTGCGAAGGTGGATTGCTGATGAATCGTCCAGTCTCCGCCGCTGTTCCTTATTTCATACCAACGGATCCCATGTTCGGCCTGGAAGCTGGTAACCACCGCATGGTTCAAAACCATGGAGAGGTGATCGTCAAATTTTCTGAATTTAAGAGGGTAAAGCATTTGCCCTATGAAATCGGCTAATCCCTGATCTGTATCAGGTTGAGGCACGTCTGTTGAGGCAGTATTGTAACTCTCCGTCTCCAGCTCGTGTTCCAGGGTAACCTCTGTATTGGAAGGGTCCTCCCAATCGATGTTGTATTCGAAAAGTTGAATGGCACGCTCACCATCGCTTTTCATGTGCCCTATGTATGCAGGGACACTGTCAGGAGGCAAATCACCATCAAAGTCTGCCGGGAGCATACCGTAGTATTCGCCACTTAATTGCGTAAACTGCTGTTCAGCTTCGGGATCTCCTTCCAGCATAGCTTGCCGGTCGAAAGCAGCTACAGCACCACCAATGTAGCTATTCGGAGGAGGAGTGAACATGTTATAGGTAGCAACATACGAGTCTTTCCAGACCGCAAGTTTTGGATAATCGTTGAAATTTTCATACATGAATGCGTATCGGTAATACTCTCCTGTCGGGTCAGGAGTTTTTGAAACAGCTACCAATTCGTAAAAATTGCCGTCTGAGGTATTCACGGCAAACTGGCTGGCAACCCACCGGTCGGCTTCACTATCATAAACAACAATCGGATCTCCATCATTACTACCTGTCCAGGGGCCAATAAATCCATCCCACAGGGTGGAATTATCTGCCGGACCATAAAGGACGTTCCCTTCCTTATCATAAATGGTAAAAGAGAGGTTAATCATCTGGAAATAATGGTTTGGTCCTACATCGCCCTCCGTATCAGGGGGGTAAACGCCGTTGAGATTGCCCATTCCTTCAAAATTATTGATGGGTCCTCTTGCTTCGCGAGCTCCGGCAATCTTGTCCTGTATAACCGGATCGGAGGCATTGGGATTATTAAGGTCATTCGGTGGAACAAATTCATTTTGAATAATGTTGTCTTTCCAGCTTCGATCACGTTCGGAAGGCTTTATAGGCTCCTTGTCCCGCAGCGGCTCCGAAACATCAAAGTAGGCTGCTTTCTCCACTTTTGTTACTTTAAAGGTGGTGCCTTCCTGACTGAAGGCCGTTCCCACAAAAAGTACAATCATTCCTAGAGTAAAAATAATTTTTCTCATAAACTTTTAATTATTATCATTTTTTGACTAAATAAATAACAGTGCTTTAAATAATATGTTTATCATTTCCAGAGACATCTTTTAAAAGAAAATGGTTTGTTGGACCGGAACAGAAATTTTTAAGTCAGAGTTAATTTTGGAAGACGAAGAATTAATGCAATACCATATTCTGGGGTTTTTTAGCAAGACCCCATTGGTAAATTTTATTACTTTCTCCTTGTTTTTCACTAATTTCGTACCCTTCAAAATTGAAATGTAAAACACTATGGCAGAAGACAACAAGGTGATTTTTTCGATGGTGGATGTGAGCAAGCAGACACCGCAGGGAAAACAAATTCTAAAGAATATCTATCTATCTTTCTTTTATGGGGCGAAGATTGGTGTGCTGGGACTGAATGGTGCCGGCAAATCCTCCACGCTCCGCATTATCGCGGGACTGGATGAGCAGTACCAGGGCGAGGTGCATTTCTCTCCGGGATATTCCGTGGGCTTCCTGCCCCAGGAACCCAAGCTCGATGACAACAAAAAAGTGATTGATGTGGTGAAGGAGGGGGTGCAGGAAACTGCCGACCTTTTAAAAGAATACGAGGACATCAACCAAAAGTTTATGGATGAGGAAATCATGAACGATCCGGATAAAATGAACGACCTCATCGAAAAGCAGAGTAAGGTGCAGGAAGAGATTGACCGGGTTGGTGCCTGGGATTTGGATTCCAGACTGGAGCAGGCCATGGATGCTTTGCGCACTCCCGACGGGGAGCAGCCTATCAGCTTGATTTCCGGTGGCGAGAGAAGACGTGTGGCTCTTTGCCGGTTGCTTTTGCAGGAACCCGATATCCTCCTGCTCGACGAGCCCACCAACCACCTGGATGCCGAATCGGTGCACTGGCTCGAACAACACCTCCAGCAATACAAAGGCACGGTGATTGCCGTAACCCACGACCGTTACTTCCTGGATAATGTGGCCGGGTGGATTCTGGAGCTGGATCGTGGGGAAGGAATTCCTTTTAAAGGGAATTACTCCTCATGGCTGGAGCAGAAAATGGAGCGCATGCGCCAGGAAGAGAAGCAGGAAAGCAAGCGGCAGAAAGCCTTGCAGCATGAACTGGAATGGGCACAAAAAGGTCCGAAAGGCCGCCAGAGCAAAGGCAAGGCTCGCCTCAACAACTACGACGCCATGATGGCGGAGGACATCAAAGAAAAGGAAAAGAACGTGGAAATTCCTATACCCAACGGTCCGCGACTGGGAAAAGAGGTGATTGAAGCCGTCGATTTGGCTAAAGGATATGACGACCGCCTGCTTTTTGAAAACATGAACTTCAACCTCCCCCAGGCAGGAATTGTAGGGGTCATCGGCCCGAACGGCTCGGGAAAGACCACGCTTTTCAGAATGATTATGGGCGAGGAAGATCCGGATGCCGGGGAATTAAAGCTCGGTGATACCGTCAAGATTGGTTACGTAGATCAGCGCCATGCCGAGCTCGATCCGGAAAAAACCGTTTATGAAGTAGTAAGCGGTGGGCATGAAACGCTCGAAATCGGCGGGCAATCGATAAACGCGCGGGCCTATGTAAGCCGCTTTAATTTTATGGGACCCGACCAGCAAAAGAAGGTGGGTGTTTTGTCAGGAGGAGAGAGAAACCGCCTGCACCTGGCCATGACCCTCAAAACGGAAGCCAACGTCATGCTCCTCGACGAGCCGACCAATGATATCGACGTCAACACCCTGCGCGCCCTGGAAGAAGGGATACAGAATTTTGCGGGCTGTGCTGTGGTCGTTTCCCACGACCGCTGGTTCCTGGATCGCATCTGTACGCATATCCTGGCTTTTGAAGGCAATTCGCAGACCTATTTCTTCGAAGGCTCTTTCAGCGAGTACGAAGAAAACCGCCGCAAGCGCCTGGGCGGAGATATTATTCCCAAGCGGTTGAAGTATAAGAAGCTGACGAGGTAAGAGTTTCTTGTTCAGTGTTTTTTGTTTCGTGTTCCTTGTTTCATTGGACACCAGTGATTTTTTTTCTGAGTTAAAAACCTTTTGGAGATTAGATTTTTACTTTTCATTATTCCCAGTATTTGCGATGATATTAATCTGATGAAAATGCATAATTGGGGTCTCACGAAGTAAAGTGCCAGAAAAGAAGCTCTTAATTAGCTTGAAAGAAGACGTATATTTTTACTTTCATCTATCCCAAAAATTCGGGGTTTTTCCCGACTGTTATATTCCGACCACATGCTATGGGTGTAGGCCCCGCTGTCGTGGATGATGATATAATCCCCCTCTTTGATGGGAGGGAGGTTAATGTTTTTGGCAATCATATCACCTGCAAAGCAAAGCGGGCCTGCGATTACCCACGGATTCTCTGATTTGCCCTGTTTTATTTTCCCTTCAGGCGTCACTACGCTGATTTCATGTTTCCATTGCTCAGGGTGATAGGTCTCCCGGATAAACATATTGGCCCCAACATGTATCATTGCGGTGTTAATGCCCCGGTCGTGTTTTACGTATTCCACGCGGCTTATCGCAAATCCTGCATTGGTAAAAACGTACCGGCCGAATTCCGTGATAAGCCGGTAGTTGCCATTAAATAGTTGCGGGCAAGCTTCTTTGAGCATCCGGGCGTAGTCTTTCATTGATGGGGGTTTCTTTCGGCTGTCATAGGAGATGGGTAATCCTCCACCCATATAAAATAAATAATACGCCGATTAATGTTTTGCTTACGAAATTCATCGTGAATTTCCTGCACCAGCTCGAATACCTTTTTGACGCCTTCTACCAGCATTTCCGGACTGCATCCCTGCGAGCCTATGTGAAGATGAATGCCATTCAGCCATGGATAATTGAGATAGGCCCGGATAATTTCCTCCCGCCGCTCTTTCAAGGGAACCCCAAATTTCGAATATTCACCGGCCACACTGGTAATGGCGATAGTTCCCGTACCCACATGAGGATTAATGCGAAGTCCGATGTTACTCTCTGAATCCACTCGCTTTCTGATATGTTCAATTCGCTCCAGCTCCCTCAGCGAGTCGGCATTGATATGAACATTTTGCTCCAGTGCAAACTCAAGTTCCTGATAGGTTTTAACCGGCGAGTCGAATACGATTTTTTCAGGTGGATAACCGCTCTGCTCAGCTATTTTCAATTCGCCCACAGAAGCTGCCTCCAGGCCCACATTCATATTCCGAAGATGATTCAGGAGCTTCGGGACGGGACTTGCCTTAATGGTTAGGCTGTGAAAGGCTTTGGAGCCAAAAGCATGGCGGATACTTTGGATGCGGTCTTTCAGATAGGGCAGATCGTAGAGAAGTGCTGAAGTATCTCGGTTCGTATCAAAAGCGGGAGAAGCGAATAACTGCCGGATGAGCTCTTCGATGCGTCTGTTGGTCAAATGATCCTGCATACGCTGTTTTTTTCTAAAGATAGGAAAAATCCGAAAAAAAGGCCGCCCCTGACGAGGCGGCCGGCCCTGCTCCCTCATTGACCATAGCCTGGGCAAGACTATGGCTTGTTGAATATTTTTGTTTCATCGCGATAACCGGCTTTATCTTCATACCAGTCCTGGAATTCCGTTCCGCCAGAGGTGGCCCAGTCGGCAAACTTCAAATGGGCCGATTCTATCGAAATATTTTCTTTCGGATAAGCAAAAGAGACCGGGATATGGATAGCCCAGGGCAGGTTGCCTTGTGATTGGTAATACTTTTCTTCTGCAGGTTTGGTATCATCAAACTCTGACCCGAAGATCGCTCCATCCGCCAGATCAGTTGGCTTTTTACCGGAAAGGTGGACTTCGTAACCTCGCTCGCTATCTGCGATGATAAACGGATTAAACGGCGCGGTTCCCAGATTCTCTGAGCTTACGGGGTTGGTGAAATGTACGGAAACATTAAATTCCACCGGCTCCACATACTCCTGGTCGGGAAGGGTGTTTACAAACGACCCGCCGGCATCCATCACATCATAAGCATTCTCAAAGACCGGAATTACTGCTTGCGAATGGCCGGCTTCCGTGCCATTGCTATTGAGGTTAATATATCCGCTGTTCATCACTTGACCTTCCACGCTGCTAACGGATGAAGGATTTACCGGCAGCGTAAAAGCAAACCCGTTTTCATAGCCTGCTCCAATCGCCTGTATCACAAAAGTGCCTTTTAAATCCACCACTTTGTTGTCGGCATTGGTAATTTTATTGAAGCGGTAGTCGATTACTAAATCGTTAAAGTCGTAGTCGCCTTTGGATGGCCAGAGGTCTTCATAGGCCAGCGT
>CAYFQK010000031.1:0-19647 GCA_964345255.1 uncultured Bacteroidales bacterium
AGAGCCGCTGCTTTACAGCCGGTTGATGCACATGGCTGAAGATTACGATTCTAATACAGGTGAGTTTATCAGAGCCTTAAATCTTCGAAGCGGCGCGGATATGACACTTAAAAATGCTGAAAGGGTGAGGGTGATGACCCTGCACGCCTCCAAGGGACTGGAATTCAGCGCGGTTATCATTGCCGGATGTGAGGAGGGTTTGATTCCCTATACGCTTTTTAGGAAAAACGCGGTGGATTATGCCGAAGAACAGCGCCTGCTTTTTGTGGGGATGACGCGGGCCAAACAGTACCTGTTCCTCACCCATGCCGACCGGCGAAAGCTCCACAACATGGATTATAAACTAAAAAGAAGCTCATTGATAGACAAAATCAGGAAAAGCTATTACGAAAAAGAGCAGCAGGAAGTAAAAGAAAAGGCCGGTAAGAACCAGCTGGATTTGTTTGGTTAAAAGGATTCAGTAAGATCAAAAAAAGGCCGTACATCGTACGACCTTTTTCTATTCTTTTTAATCAGGTTTTACTGTAATGTAAATCGAATCGGCATGTTAAACTGAACACGTACCGGTTTACCTCGTTGTTTACCAGGCTCCCACTTGGGCATTTCCTTTACAACCCGAATGGCTTCCTTATCACATCCGCCGCCGATACCACGCAGCACGCGAACGTCGGTAATGCTCCCATCTTTCTCCACAACAAAGGTAACGTATACAGTTCCTTCAATTCCACTCTCCCTGGCCAATTGCGGATACTCAATATTGTTACGCAAATACCTCATACGAGCTTTTTCTCCTCCCGGGAACTCAGGTTGATTTTCCACAACAACGAAGATTTTTTCTTCCTCCTTTTCTTCCTCTTCCATAGGAACCGGCTCGTATTCCTGTACTTCCGTATTTTCATCAGCTCCCACATCAATAATCACTTCATCTTCAACGTCAACATCATCTTCAACAATGTTGAGCTGGGTGGTTGACTTAGGCGCCTCTGGTGGTGGTGGCTTTTTCTCCTGTTTGGTGATGGGGACCATCTCCTCAGTAGTTTCCTTAACCATCTGTTTTTGCAGTGTCTGCTCCCTTTTTTCATAGGATTTCCACTCAAAAGCCCCTAAAACGATGGCCAATGAAATGATCAATCCTATCTGCAGAAACAGCGTCCTTTTATTTTCAAGGTCTGCTTTTGGTGATTTTTTTGGTTCCATAGAATATTCTGATTCAACTATTAATTCAAATTCCTCTTTATTAGCAGTGGGCTAAAATATTAATAATTTTTCAGAGAATTAATACTCGCCCCTAATTTTTTTTCTTACCAGATTATAAATAACTAATCCGGTTAAACAGCCAAGCGCATCAGCACCAAAATCGTAAACATTGCCACTGCGGCCCGTCCAAATGTGCTTTTGCATAATTTCGGTGATCGCTCCAATGCTTACACTAACTAAAAGAACACTTGTATAAATCAAACGATAATGATCGTTATGATATTGCATTAAAAACCCTCGCAAAGCGAGAAAAACCAATCCTGCAAATAATATAACATGCAGTATTTTATCGGGACTCATCCACTCTTTGAAAGTTATCAAATGTGGAACGTAACCCCCGGGAATACTTGTTGCAATTAGTATACCAAGAAGCCATGCAATCCATGGCCAGTGATACTTAAAGGTCGAGGAGTGCCCTGTCATACATGATTGCTAACAAGATACAAAAATAGCAGTCCGTGGTTAGTCAAAACTGCTATTTCATCATTTAAAATTTATCCTTCAATAATTTTTTTATAGGCTTCAGTATCCAGCAAATCGTCCATTTCAGATTTATCTGATACTTTTATTTTTATGATCCATCCGTCGCCATATGGGTCTTTATTAACCAGCTCAGGTTGATCTTCAAGCTCTTCATTGAATTCGGCAACTTCTCCACTAAGAGGCATATACATATCAGAAACCGTTTTTACAGCTTCCACTGTACCAAAAGTCTCTCCTTTGTCGAGTGTTTCTCCTTCTGTTTCTACTTCGATAAAAACGATATCGCCCAGCTCTTTTTGAGCGTAATCGGTGATACCAACATAGGCCGTATCATCTTCGAGCCTTATCCATTCATGGTCGCTGGTATACTTTAGATTATCTCGAATGTCCATAGTTCTTTTTTTTATGTTCAGGCAATTTGAAATTCATTCCAAATGTACGAATTTAAAGTCCACTGCAAAAATAAAAATTGTTTTTTATATCGGGTCTAAATCACCTACTAGCTCTTAGCAGTCAACCCATAATGTTAATTTCTCCTCCTGTATTATTGCAGCGAGAAGGTCATACTAATACCGCCTTCGGTGTTGGATGTAGGAAACTGGGTTGAAATATAAGGCTGGTTAATGTTTTTATTGAAGTAAAACCTCAGGTTAAACCGCTGACTGATATTGTAATCTGCTGATGTGTTTAATGTATACATTTTCCGTCCGGCGGAAATCTGGGCAACCTCTTCATCAATTCTTCGCAGAATGGTTTTACTGTTTTTGATAGAAAAATCCACTTTAATATTCAAATCACTGCTGGCCTGGGTTCTTTCCTGGTTATTACCCATCATGGATTTGATAAAGAATTCGATATTCTTGACGCGATACCCCAGGCCAATAATCCATTCGTTGCTCTTTACTTCTGTGAGCTGGTTATTAGTAAAACTCAGGGAGAGATTCCTTGTCTTTTTCATTTCAACCCTGGCCATCAAACTATTATGCAGCGTAGCGTCCAGACTGAGAAGAGGGCTAAACTGCTCAGAAAGTGAAACTACGGCTATTTCGCGCTGCGGATAGAAATTATTTGCCTGGTTGCGGGCGTAAGCAAATCCCTCACGCTCATTGTATTTTATGTTTGTATTGTAGTTCCCCACGCTATAGTTTGAACGGTAAGCATGTGAAATATTGATAGACTTAAAATATTCTCTTACAAGGTCTATATTGGTCAGCCCGTCGAACGTGAGCCGCCAGTTAGGCATAGGAAGTGCCGGGAATGGATTGAGGTCCACCTGATCAGGCTTTTTACCTGTATAAGCCGCCAGGAAGGAGCTTATCAGCACTTGTTGCGATGTATTGCCGTAGCCATCGGCATATCCTGTGGAATCCGTTACACCCTGCGACCAGGGGTTCCTGGCCCCCAGGCGGGTGGCTATATTGCGCCGGTACTCTTTCATTTTTTCAAATGCCGAAGAATAGTTATCATCATTAAATTTTTCAAATGCCGTCTGAAAAGTCAGCATAGAAGTACTGAAGCTCCCTCCCTCGGTGGGATTGAAGGTGGAAAACACACTATCAACACCTGCTTTAAAATATTCCGTATGATTTCGGGAGCGGGTTTGGTTTCCGGTAATTTCAATTCTGAAACCCTTAAATGGTTCCACTCTTACACGATACGAGAGGTTCTCATTGTGTTTACGCATGTAAGGGTTATTCAGCAACGTATCATAGGTAATCCAGCCATTTGCTGCCGCCCTGTGACGAATGTCATTCTGACTACCGAAAACAAAGCCCCAGCCAGGTGCCATATCGTTGAGCCTGTTTCCGCCAAATTCCGGTTCAGGCATAAACCCAGGGAGTCTTATGCCATTCGATTCTGTATAATTAATCGACATATCCTTCACGCTGGTAATCAGCCGTAACACATTATCCAATATATGTTTGAAAATCTGACTATCCTTTTCCTCCTCTTCATCCTTATCCTCTTCATTTTGCTGGCCGCGTTCATCCTGTTGGCGTGAAGAGGGCCTGCCCCTGGATCCCATCCTTCCTCGTCCTCTTCGCGATCGCTGGTTGCTTGACTGCTCCAGCTCTTTTAAATACCCTACTTTGCTGTATAGCTTGCTTAGCCTTAGATTTCCATTAATCTGAATATTATTGGAATTTTCTATAGAATTGCCCAGGCGTTCTTGCACAGACTCAGGAGAAGCGGTCCAGGTATAATTAGCCCCATATTTTGCTTGTAAACTTGTCCAGTCGAAGAGAGGTATTTTATTAATAGGTACGTTATACGTCGCATTCAATGAATGATTATACCGGTCAATGGTACCAAAATTAAATACCTCATTCATAATGGTATCTTGAATCTGGTCATAATCCTCGGCATCTCGGTCAATTGCTCCGGGCGGTTCATCTATATAAGCATTTACAGAAGCTGAATAATCCAATTTGATAGAACGCGTAAGATTATATTGAAAATCGTAAACCCTTCTCCAATCCCAGCGCTTTACGAAGGTCGGCTCCAGCTTCACGTCGCCAATGCTTTTACTCCGCAGAAGCCTCTCATTATACTCGCGGTTCATATCGGTTCTGAATGAAAACATTCTGGGCAGGTAGTTAAAATTAAATTCCCGAATCGGAGCTAAATAACTTCCCTGAAGGAAGGAGACATCTTTAAATGGCACAACAGGTTCGGGATTCGTTGAAAAGTTGTAGCCAATACCTCCCTGATATTGTTTGGTGATATCCCGCTTGATATCGATGTTTCTGTGATAGATTTCAGAATAGGCGTATGAGAGATTAAAGTTTTCGATGTCCCAGGGCTTGGGAGGTCCACCTCCACCACCTACAGGGTCTTTCCTTACATTCATGAAATTAATATTTTTCCTGACGGTCAAATCCTGAGAGCGTTTCAGCAATGAATCCTGACCGGAATCGTTCAGGCGTGATAAATCATCCTGAAGCGGAATATCGGGGTCCATGGGATTGTATTCCGGTGTTCTTCTCGATTCGGAATAATCAAAGTGCATGGGTATGCGCACTCCGGATTCCTCCGGGAAAAACTTACCCAGCTCAAGGTTGGTGGCAAAGTCAATCTGAGTAATACTCTCTTTTTGTCTCTCGTTTACTTTCTCCTCTATGCTCCCAAATCCGGGACTGCTATGGCTTCCTGCTATGACGACATTACCTAAATCTGCAAGATTAGCTTTTACACGAGCCGTTGCGGCCCATGCTGATTTCTCATCAAAGTCTGTAAGGCGCAATTCATTCACCCATACCTCGGCGCACTTGGTCTCCCCATCATCGTCATCCTCAATACCTTTTTTCTTCGGATTACGCACGCCAATCATTATCGTTTTGATATCCGACAAACTTGGTACCCCTTTAACAGTAATTTTATTCTTTCCATCAAAGGTCACAAACGGGGTACTATTGGTCAGCTGGCTATTGGCCTCATTTTGGGCATCTCTCCTGGCCAGCTTAGCATCCACCAGCTTTTGGAAAGGCAAATCAATACGATTCGCCTCCGGCCAGATATCCTGCCTGCCCCCACTACCCCAATCCGTAAATTCCAGGGGCACCTCGTATTCATAGTAATTCTCTTTAAAATCGGCTCCTAACCTGATAAAGGCCGTCAAATCACCTGTTTCATAATTATCCTGGATCTTCGATTTTTCAGCATGGATAAACATTTTCAGATTTTTGTACTGCCGGAAATCAAAATCAGTGGTTTTGTATCCAGCCCTTGCAAACCCATCTTCGAGGTTGCATACATTCAGCACCATCGACTGCTCATTAAGCTGGTTTATATTGGTTGTCCCGATGTTTCGTTCTCTATCAATCCCCGGTGGCAGGACATAAGGTATCGGGTTTCGCTGCCCGTTTTCCTCAATGTTAACAGCGGTAATATCAAAGGAGGATTCGTCTTCCTGAACAACATATTCGCCATCTTCGAGCAGGGCCTGGTCAAACTTCCTCCAGTCCCCTCTGACCAGCTCAAGAGTGGCGAAGCGAAGCACCACAGGTTCGGAAAAGTTCTTCATAAACATCCGCATAAAGCGGATAGATTTGAAGTCCTGTATATTCCCCACAACCTGATCCGGGTCCCTTACTGGTATTTTGAACTGATACCATGTGATGGAGTCACGCTGGCCATTAGGGAGCTCAACTGTAGGGGTATATTTATCAGTGATGTAATTTTCTCCCACTTTCATCTGGTCGGGTTGTAAGTCAATGCGGTATTGGAAATACCTTTCCGACTCGCTCAATGTATTATCCTGATTGATGTCTTCTACATCCGGATTACGCGTGGCCACGGTTGGATAGGTTTCATCATTCATTTCATCGGTGGGAGAGTTCCCATCCACTCCGTTATATTTTTTATAGCGTTCAAGAACACTGCTATATTTAGGATTTTGATCATAGTCGGAGCCTCTGAAATAGTGGTAATCATCTGCTGAGGGATCGGAAAGGGCCTGCTGATAGGCTTCGGAATTTACACCGTATTCAGCAGCAATACGCTGAAGATAAGTGGAATCGAAAAAAGTTTCCTCGTCGGCATTTCGTAATCCATCGTATCCAACATCCTGAAAAGGGCGGGCTGCATTGTCATTATCAAACTCATTGACCATAGCCTGAAGTGACGGGACACGCCCCCAAATGGTAGTATCCACATTCTCGACAACCTCGGAGGAAGGAAGGCCGTGCTCAAAGCTTTTTCGGGCATCTTTTAAAATATCCTCCGATACGTCGCCCAGATTGAAATAGAGTTTCCCGCCATTGGTGTTAATCGGATCTTTGGGGCCATCCTCTCCGTCCGGGTCGGCAAACGGGTCCATCATCCAAAACTCGATATATTCCACATTTGTAGCTTCAAAATCGCTGCTTTCGATTCTTCTCATCATACCGCCCCAGCGGGTGGAGGGTTCCTTTAGGGAGCCATCCTCGTTAATACCTTCCGAAAGCCCGGATACCCCTTGCGTATCGTAATTATAAGGTCCCCTCTCGGTGGGATAAAACGCCACATTCATTACCGGAAGATTCATGAATTGATTGTTTGGCGGGTCCACATTCGGGAAAACCTCATTCTCTTTCACAAAACGTACATAATGTGAGGAGAGCTCCTCGTTATCGATGTTGGGTGGTCTGAGCGAACCTGTTGTTTCATAGAATAGCGGATCGATGACATACCATGCCATTTTTGCTCTGTTGAAACCGTAAGCCAATCCGGTTCCGGTGGCTGCTTCGGGGAACATATCTGCCCGGGTTTGCCCCTGCGGGGTGGAAGCCATAGACCAGCGGCCTATGTTTTTTAGATCAATGGATGACTTACTTCCTTCAAAATCATCGATATAAGAAGTTCCTGTTTTCCCTACTGCCCGCGAATGCCCCGGGATAAAGTGAGCAAACTCTCCGTTGACCTGGATAGTAGATTTTTCTTTCGTATCAATAAAAGGAAGCTTATCCACCATTTTCGTCAGGAGCCTTGATTCAGTTTCATAGTTAAAGTCCACTCCCCACATGGTGTTTGAAATCGGCTCATCCCCAAAATTGGTTTTTTGGGTAAGCGGACGCTCATGCAGGTTTAATAACGTAGCCCCCAGATTAAGATCCTCGTTTACTTTATAATCCAAATGAGCGCCCATCATTCGTTGTTTCTGCACGCTGAACTGACTGGTGCTTTCCATGGAAATATTAATCGGTGTTCCTGAATTGAGGATTCCCTGGTTAATAATTTTAACGCGACCTAAGGTGTAATCCACTGTATAGTCTACATTCTCAGTAAGCTCCACACCGCCGGCGGTGACTTTTACCGAACCTTTGGGCACATTCAGGGCATTAAGGTTAATCTCCGAACCGGATTCGGACTTATAGCGCCCCTCAATAATAAATTTGTTTTTGCTGGGATATTGCTGGGCTTCCACCTTGGTCATGCTATAAAGCGAATCATAAGCATATTTATCGGCCAGTTCTTCGGAATCAAACTGTTGGCTCAGGTAATTACCAAACGGTTCAAGAACAGTGAAATAAATTCTACCGTTAGAGGATTCTACCGTTCCACCCTGCGTAGCCGCATTATCGATAAAGTCAAACAACCCGTCATGCGGAGGGTTGTTTTGCGGCCCAAGATTATCCAGATTTAATACACGAATTAAAGGCACGCCATTCACGTCATCAGGACCTTCATTTAAATAACCTGTAGGCACTCCGCTTTCGCTTCCTGAGTATAGGATATTCAGCATAAAATCCTCACGGTTCACCTGGTAAGCGCCCATGGAGTAAACGTTTTTCATCATTAAATCCCACATAGGCTCATTGGTATTGACGCTGGTGCTCTTAAGAAGTTTAACAATCAATGCCTCCGGGGCAGAGACTCCTTCATCCGAAAACTCTCCCACCTGAAAGACTTTTTCCTGGCCGATGACCTTAAACTGAAAAGCTACAGCTAGCACCTGGTCGGAGTTAAGCGTAGTGTTTATTGAGATAAAGCCCAGCTTGTCATTGACGGTATACTGCGAGGGATCGAGCCTTGTGGCGTTTTCAATTTTTTCGTAATCCCTTCCGGATACATATCCAAACGGATGGGATTCGAGGTAATCAGTCACCGTGTTAATATTTCTCAGCTGATTGGTATCGGTTTCCATCAGAAGGTTGTTGGCGTCGTTAGTAGGGAAAGTCGCCCCGGCTACAGGCTGAACACTGGGATTATTGAACCTTCGGGTCTCCCCCAGATCGGAAAGTGCAATAATGTTCCGGTTATTTTCTCTGGCCGGTCCTATTGTTGTCCGCCAAACTTCAATCTTTGTTATTTCGACATTAGACTTGATAATTGGGAGTTCCTCCAGAGCTTCATTAAAATTGTTTCTGAAATAATGGCCCAGGAAGTAATGTTTATCTTTTTCGTAATCGTCGGCCTTAAGCTCAAAGCGACTGGTTTGCGCACCACCCTGAACGGTAATGTTTTTAGATTCGCTTTTTTGTTCAGAAAATACCGTTGTCACCGTGGCCCTTCCAAACTTCATTTTTGTCTTAATCCCAAAAAGACTTTGGCTACCATTTATCAGTGTACTGTTCAAAGGCAAGTTTACGTCTCCGGCTTCTATGAGCTTAAGTATCTCATCTTCTTTCCCTTCATACTTCAGCTTAAGTTTATTCTCAAAATCAAAGGTGGCTTCCGTATTGTAGTTCGTATTAAATTCTATTTTATCGCCGATTTTAGCCATGACATTCATGGCAATCTCTTCGTTAAAATCGAAATTCGTTGTGCGTCTTCTTCGCACATCAAGGCTGGGGTCCTCCCTTTTGTTGGAGACAATCCCAAAGTCGATAGTAGCCGTTCCCTGTGGCCGGATGTCGATTGTATTCCCTCCAAAAATCTTTTCAAAGGCTTTGCTTCCAACCTCTATCTGCGGGAAATTCCCTCTGTTCTGGCCTCCTGAAGCTGCCTGGGAGCGCTCCAGCCAGTATGATTCCAGTGAATTTTTCATCTGGTAATCCTGGTAATCAGAAAATGACATGGAAGAAGGCCTCCGATATTGAAGAGATCCTACCTTATCTTTGAAAATATACTGATTTGATTCCGGATCATAGACAATCTCGGTCTGAATATTGGCAGGGTCTCTGAGAAAAAGCGGGCTTTGGTATTCATCTTCGTAGTGCAGTCCGTCCTCATCTTCAAATTCAAATGGCAAGTCGATAGTATCCTGCTCATTTGCACTATCGGGAGCTGGTATCATATCGCTTTGTGGCTCAGCCATTAACTGAACATGAGTTAAACTGCCCCATACCAATAGCGAGATAGAGAAAATTATAGAAAGTTGTAAAAAATATCTAGATAACCTGCTCAATTCAATTCATATTTTCGGTTTGACACCTCAAAGCATCTTTAAAGCTTCTTTTATCAATTCTTCCACAGAAAACCGGTCACCTCCCTGGCGACCTATAATCTTATCCAAAGACTTGTCCGCCTGATTTTTGTTAAATCCTAACATCGTCAATCCTGATAACGCTTCCTCTTTGTTTAAATTGTACGAGGATTTCATTTTATCAGAGTCTTTGTATTCCTTGCCAACTTTATCCTTCAGTTCCATGATGATACGCTGTGCTGCCTTTGCTCCTATTCCCTTCACCGTTTGCAGCGTTTTATAATCCTCATTGGCAATAGCCTTATATATTTCGGCAGGATTCATGGAAGAGAGCATCACCATAGCAGTGCTCATTCCCACGCGGCTTACGCCTATCAGGTGGCGAAACAATGAACGCTCCTCCTCATCACTAAAACCAAACAACTCAATGCCCACCGGATTAGTCGCTTCTACTTTAAACGCCATATGCGTTAAAAGGGTGGCAGTGGTCTTATTCTCCAGCTTTGAATACGTATTCAATGAGATATTCAAGCCATAACCTACTCCATTTGTATCAATAACTACAAAAGCAGGATTTTTTTCTACGATTTTTCCGTGTATGTAATTGAACATGAGATAACAATGTCTGATGAAGGTTGCAAAAATACAATTTTTAAAGATTGAATAACAATTTCCATGCTGTTAATAGTAAAAACCAACCATACCCAGCTGCAGGTTCCGAAGTTTAATTCACCCATATTAAAATTCAGAATCAATAAATATAATCACTAATGAATTTGTCGTTTTAAAACTTTACCTTTGTTAGTAGACCAACAACACTAAAACAACAAAACTAAAACCATGAGTGAATCATTAAAAAAGGATGCCCTTATTTACCATTCGCAAGGGACTCCGGGGAAAATTGAGGTAATCCCTACAAAACCTTACAGTACACAACGCGATCTTTCATTAGCCTATACGCCGGGCGTAGCTGAGCCCTGTAAGGCTATTCATAACGATCGGGAGAAAGTCTTTGATTACACAGCCAAGGGAAACCTGGTGGCTGTGATTTCGGACGGCACCGCCGTACTCGGATTGGGCGATATTGGCCCCGAAGCCGGCAAGCCTGTCATGGAGGGGAAAGGCCTTCTGTTTAAAGTCTTTTCAGATATCGATGTATTTGACATCGAAACAGAGAAAAAGGATATCGACCAATTTGTGGAAACGGTAGTTAATATTGCGCCTACTTTCGGAGGTATAAACCTGGAAGACATCAAAGCACCGGAGTGTTTCGAGATCGAAGACAAAATCAAAGAAAAGACAGATATTCCTGTTATGCACGATGACCAGCATGGCACGGCTATCATCACCGCAGCCGGACTGCTCAATGCACTCGAAATAAACGGGAAAAAAATTGAAGACATAAAAGTAGTTGTCAATGGGGCCGGAGCCTCTGCCATATCGTGTACAAGGCTCTATGTTGCCCTGGGCGTAAAACGGAAAAATATCGTTATGGTCGACAGCAAAGGGGTTATCCATAAAGACCGCAGCGACCTGAACAAATACAAGCAAAAATATGCCACCGACCGTGATGTGCACACGCTCGAGGAAGCCATAAAAGGGGCTGATATGTTTCTCGGGCTATCGGTAGGTGGAGTTGTAAAGCCACATATGCTGGAAAGTATGGCCGATCACCCCATTGTCTTTGCCCTGGCCAATCCCGACCCTGAAATCCGGTATGATGATGCCCTGAAGGTCAGGGATGATATCATTATGGCTACGGGCCGTTCCGACTTTCCCAACCAGGTGAATAACGTGCTGGGCTTTCCGTTCATTTTCCGCGGAGCACTGGATGTTCGCTCAACCGCTATCAATGATGAAATGAAACTTGCTGCTTCAAAAGCCCTGGCGGATTTGGCCAAAGAGCCTGTACCGGATGAAGTGAACCAGGCTTACAAAATTGGGAATCTTCACTTTGGAAAAGATTACATCATTCCAAAACCCATGGACCCGCGATTGATCCTATATGTTGCTCCCGCTGTTGCAAAAGCAGCCATGGATTCAGGAGTGGCACGCCAGCCCATTAAAGACTGGAACGCATACAGAGAAGCGCTGATAAAACGAATGGGATTAGGAAACCCGATGATACGAAAAATAAAAGCTAAAGCCAGAAACAATCCGAAACGGGTGGTTTTCTCAGAGGCTGCCAGTTACGAAATGCTTAAAGCGGCTGAAATTGTCATCAGCGACAATATTGCTCAACCTATTCTGCTGGGGAAAAAAGAAGAAATCAGGCAGGTCATCAAAAAATATGACCTGGAACTACCGGATGATGTCAAAATCATAGACCCTACCTCAAAAGAAGAACAAAAAAGAGTGGAAGAGTATGCCGACGTACTTTTTAATAAGCGTCAGAGAAAAGGAATTACCATGAACGCCGCTCTTGAGCGAATGGTACATAGAAACTATTTCAGCCCGATGCTAGTGGAAATGGGAGAAGCCGATGCTATGATATCCGGACTAACCAACAACTACCCGGATGCTATACGCCCTGCCCTTCAGACAATCGGACGCAGAAAAGACACCAATCTTGTATCAGCGATGTACATCATCAATACGAAGGAAGGGCCTTACTTCTTCTCCGATTGCGCAGTTAACAAAGATCCGGATGTTGAGGATTTAATAGAAATTACACTTCAAACGGCCAAAACTATCCGGAACCTTAATGCAGAGCCCCGCATTGCCATGCTGACGTATTCAAACTTCGGCTCTAACAGCGGCAGTGAACCAAAAAAGGTACAGGAAGCTATTTCCAGGCTTCACAAGGAACATCCCGATTTGATAGTGGATGGCGAGCTGCAGGCCAATGTAGCTTTAAATGGAGAGCTACTGGAGCAAAACTTCCCGTTCTCAAAACTGGAAGACCAGCCTGCCAATACACTTATTTTCCCCGACCTGACGGCTGGTAACATTGCTTACAAGCTTATGCAGGAGCTATCGGATCATGAAGTCATCGGACCTATTTTGATGGGCATGAACAAACCGGTTCACATTCTGCCTATTGGTAGTAAAGTGAATGATATTGTGAGTATGATTGCCATTGCTGTGAATGACGCACAATGTCTGGAAAAGGAAAAAGAGGGGGAATGTGAGTAAAGCAGGAAACGCTGTATAAAAAGTAAAACCCATTCTAAACCAGGATGGGTTTTTTTCGTATCTATTACTCCTCTTCCCTTAAATCACTATTTACAATTTCTTCAGCGCGCCCAAAGTCTTTCTCAAAAACCATAATCTGAACACCACCACCGGCCATGTTATTGAACATAGGCAACATATTTGTAGCTTCTTCATTTTTCAGAAAACAGTCGATTCCTTCATTTTCCAGATGTCCTTTTATCATATGGGCTTCGGGAACCGTATTGCAGGTCATCAAACGGATTGTTTTTTTATCATCCATAATGCACATTATTAGTTGTATAATAGAAACGGAAGAAAACATCATATTGTTTTACCTTTATCGCTTATCAACACTAAGGATTGCCCATCTCTCACTAAAAGCATTTCATTATATATCTTTAAAAATCAATTTACAATAAAACCTTATTGCCATCCACCGCAGTAACTGCTATATTTGTCTTTATCTAAAACACAGGATCATGAAAATCTTTACATTTTTCCTCAGCTTATTGCTATTGGCACTCTCATTCATCGGCCGCTCACAATCTGCATACAGCGAAGCTCCTGACTGGACCACCGAGCCTTTCGGCGATGTTTCCACAGGCCTTGGCCTTGCTGACATTAACGGCGACGGATATAAAGACATGGTTATCGCCAATGGAAATGACATCAATCGTCAGCATCTTGTGGTTTATTACAATGACGGTGAGGGCAACTTTAACGATATGCCCGACTGGGAGTCGGAAGATATCGACTATCATGGGCACCTTTCCTGCGGCGATATTGACAGCGACGGCGATATTGACGTGGCGGTAGCGGTCTACATTGGAGAAGAAGGTTTCGACGAACCCGGTGAGCTCAAAGTTTATTATAATACCGGTTCCGAATTGGAAAGCAATCCTTCTTTTGTATCCGACCCGTTCTATACTTTCAGCTGCACGCTTGGCGATGCCGACGGCGATGGCGATCTCGACCTGGCCACTGTTGCCGGAGAGCCTTACGGGGATATCCTGGATAAAGGGAAAGTTTATTTTAACGAAGATGGCACTTTTTCGGAAGAGAATATCTGGGAATCGGATATTGAAATGGGCGCACTGGATGTGGCTTTCGGGGATTTTGATCTGAATGGCTACCAGGATTTGGTATTTACCTGCGAAGGAACACCCAATACCATTTATCTCGCTGACGATGAGGGAAATATATCCACCAGCCCGTCGTGGCAATCGAAGGATGAAAACAATTATGTCAACTCCGTGGAAGTTGGTTATGAAACGGCTTATGGCGAAACAATACCCTACATCGTTATGACTGAAAATAATCAACTGGGCGGACAAGGCCGGGTGAAAAGATATGACTTCCCTGAATTCCCGGCAGACAGCCTGCCCTCATGGACCTCCGTAAGCTTTGGCTATGGGTCGGGAATTAAACTGGGCTATTCTCACCTGGAGGACAGTTTTGCAAAAACCCTCTTTTACGGGGGATGGTGGTTACCTGTGGAGGCCCGCCTTGCAACAGAAGGAGCATTTGAGGAGCCTTACTACACGTCCACGACCGAGTCGGTGGTGGAAGCCATAGAAATGGCCGATTTGGATAAGTCGATGATTGAAGAGCAATCTTTCAGTTATACCAATGAAAAGGATTATCCCCTCAACGCTATCCAGTTATTCGAGACCAATGTAGAAAATGTAACCTCTGTTACCAATGCCGGCAACGGCGACGATATTCCTTTCTCCTACGTTTACGGCGAATCATGGATTTCTCTGCACGAAAAACTGCAACCCGGCAGCACCATCGAGATAACATTTACCTCTTCCCATACCCCTGATATGGTCGTCTCCAACTGGGACGATGTAGGGAATTTTGTTTTCTACAACACCTATTCAGCCACCGGCATCTCCGGTCAACAGGAATCAGATCCTTTCAATGTTTATCCAAATCCGGTAGAAAACATCGTAACCATCGAATTTGATACAGAAGGAGACCATCAGGTTAAACTCACCAACCCTGAGGGCAGGATACTGCTGAATAAAAAATTACAGGGTCAGAAAAAAATCACCTGGTCTTTAAATCGTTTCAGCACTGCCACAGGATTTTATTTACTAAGCGTTGAAAACCCTGAGGGCAGAAGCTACAGCAAAAAAATCTTTGTCAAATAACTTTTTCACACCTTAAGTTTTTACTTTTTTTGTGGCGGGAGCCTATAAAAACACGCTCTTATATATGGTAATATTTATATATTTTTTAACTTTGAAGGCACTTAAAAAAGAATAATAAAACAATATCCTTGCTATGAAAAAGATAACTGTAATCGGAGCAGGTAATGTGGGAGCCACCTGCGCCAATGTAATTGCCCAGAAAGATCTAACGAGAGAAGTTGTAATTGTGGATGTAAAAGAAGGTGTTGCCGAAGGAAAAGCCCTTGATATGTGGCAAACCTCTTCTATCCTCAACTTCAATACCCGGGTAACAGGTACAACCAACGACTATCTGAAAACCAAAGGATCGGGGGTTATAGTTGTTACCGCCGGAATGCCGCGAAAGCCCGGTATGTCGCGAGACGATCTGATTAAAACCAATGCAAAAATTGTTAAGGAATCGGTAGAGAAAGCTATCAAATATTCACCTGATGCCATCGTGGTGGTGGTTTCCAACCCGCTCGACGTGATGACATACGCTGCTTACAAGGCAGCCCGCAAGTCATCCAATAAAGTATTCGGAATGGCCGGTATTCTTGACACAGGACGTTACCGCGCCTTTGTCGCCGATGCGCTTAATGTATCGCCAAAAGATATCCATGCCCTGTTGCTGGGAGGTCACGGCGATGCGATGGTACCGCTGCCGAGATATACCTCAGTGAATGGCATCCCGATTACCGAACTTTTAGGAAAAGAAGAAATCGATAAAATTGTTGAGCGTACCCGGAAAGGGGGCGGAGAGCTCGTGAACCTGATGGGTACTTCGGCATGGTATGCACCGGGAGCTTCGGCGGCACAGATGGTGGAAGCCATCGTTGACGACCAGCACCGAATTTTCCCCGTATCGGCCATGCTCACAGGACAATACAACCTGAAAGACCTCTACATCGGCGTGCCGGTGAAACTCAACGCCAACGGTATTGAAGAAATCATTGAGCTTAGTTTAGAAGAAGAAGAGCAAAAGCTTTTCCAGAAGTCAGCAGCCGAGGTGAAAAAGGTCATGAAAACCCTCGACGATTTGAAGCTGTTTGAAGAATAAAACATCCACCCGGTTGCACCCGCAGCCGGGTTTTTTATTTCAGATCTTGCCCATCATCATCTGTTTTTTATACCTTCGTCTAAAACAAAAATCAGTTTATGCAAACGGTCGTTGTACTTACCGGATCAGGCATTAGTGCCGAAAGCGGAATCAGCACCTTCCGCGATAAGGGAGGTTTGTGGGAGCAATACAATATTGAGGACGTCGCCACCCCGGAGGCGTTTGAGCGAAATCCCGAATTGGTGCTTGAGTTTTACAATCAGCGAAGAAAGCAGCTCTTTGAAGTGGAGCCTAATGCAGCGCACTACGCCCTGGCCAGGCTCGAGCAGGCTTACGATGTGCAAATCATCACCCAGAATGTGGATGATTTACACGAAAGAGCAGGCTCATCCAACGTGCTGCATCTTCACGGTGAAATAAAAAAGGCACAGAGCACTGCCGATCCTTCTTTGGTTTATGAACTTGATGACTGGCAGCTCAATCCGGGCGATAAATGCGAGAAAGGCTCGCAGCTGCGCCCGCACGTGGTGTGGTTTGGTGAGCCGGTACCCAAAATGCAGGACGCCGTGATGATTACTTCACGGGCAGATATTTGTGTGGTCATTGGCACCTCCATGAACGTTTACCCCGCTGCCGGACTCATTCACTACGTTCCGGATGACAAACCCAAATACCTTGTGGACCCCAGTGCCCAGGCGCCCCATGGAATCAAAAATCTGAAAACATACAGCGAAAAAGCAGGTAAGGCGGTTCCTGAAATCGTTGACACCCTTTTAAAGGAAAAATCATGATCAAATACGCCTGGGTTATTTCACTGGCACTTTTTATATCGGCCTGCTCGGTGCCCGATTACACAACCGAAGGGAAAAGCAGCCAGGTGCAGGCCATTGAAGAATACCTGGATAAAAATGAAATAGAGGCAAAACAGATGGAAAGCGGCCTCTTCTATCAAATCAAAAATCCCGGTGGAGAAGAGAAACCGACCATAAACGATACGGTGCTGGTTCATTACAAAGGGAAACTGCTCAGCGGAAAAGTCTTTGAGTCCACCATGGGCGGACCACCGGCTAGCGTTCAATTGAAAAAAGCCATCGAGGGCTGGCAAAAAGGAATCCCCATGCTGGGCAGAAAAGGAAGGGCTGTTTTTATCATCCCGCCCTACCTGGCCTATGGCGACAGGCGCGTGGGTTCCATCCCCAACGATGCGACACTGATTTTTGAATTATACCTAGTTGATTTTTAACTTTGTGTCATGAACGACAGCAACAACGAAACCCTGAAAGCGGCGAAAGCCAAAGCGGAGCATTATTGTGCTTCCAGGGAATGCTGCCGGTTCGACCTGGAGCGTAAATTTCGTCAGTGGGATGTGCCCGAAGAGCTGTGGGAGGAGGTGATCGACCATCTGAAGGAATACGACTTTCTGAATGAAAAACGGTATATTCGCACATTCATAGAAAGCAAATTCAAACATAACCAGTGGGGTCGTATAAAAATAAAACACGCCCTCAGGCAAAAACACCTGCCTGAAGAGCTGGTTGAGGAAGAGCTTAATCGATTGGATGAGGCGCAGTATCGTGAAACACTTAAGACATTGGTTCACAAAAAAGCCGGTGGCGTGAAGGGAAAAAACAACTACGATAAAAGGCAGAAAATTATCAACAGCATGGCCTCCAAGGGATATGAACCCTCATTGGTCATGGAAACTTTAGACGAAGAAAATATTTTTAAAATATAACCACATGATTACGAAAGAACAGCTATCGGAATTAGAGCAGAGGCTTGAGGCCTTAAGGGGGTATCTTTGACCTGGACCGTTTGAAGATGGAAATAGAGGAAGACGAAGAAAAAACCCAGGACCCCGAATTCTGGAATGCTCCCAAAAGCGCTGAAGCTTTTATGAAGGAGCTTCAGAACAAGAAAAAATGGATGGAACGTTTTAACAATGCCAAAGAGAGCTTCGACGAGCTAAAAGTCCTGATGGAGTTTTATGAGGACGGAGAAGGTTCGGAAGAGGATATCGACCAGGCTTACAACAATACACTGCAAAAAATCGAAGACCTTGAATTCCTTAACATGCTCAGCGGCGAGGAAGACAAGCTGGATGCCATCATCAACATCAACCCCGGAGCCGGGGGTACCGAAAGCCAGGATTGGGCCGAAATGCTGATGCGGATGTACATCCACTGGGCCGAGCGGAACGAGTTTAAGATTAATGAGCTGGCCGTCCAGGAGGGAGACGTGGCCGGCATCAAATCAGTAACCCTCGAGATTCAGGGCGATTATGCCTTCGGATACCTGAAAGGCGAAAACGGCGTGCACCGCCTGGTGCGGATTTCGCCCTTCGACAGCAACAAGCGGCGTCACACCTCGTTTGCATCGGTTTATGCTTACCCTGTGGTGGACGACTCCATCGATGTGGATGTGAACCCGGCCGACATCACCTGGGACACCTTCCGCGCCGGCGGTCCGGGTGGACAGCACGTCAACAAGGTGGAGACGGCCGTCAGGCTGAAGCACGAACCTTCGGGGATTGTGGTGGAATGCCAGGCCACACGCTCGCAGAGCCAGAACCGCGAGAAAGCCCTCCAGATGCTGAAATCGCAGCTTCACGAAATCGAGCTGCGCAAAAAGCAGGAAGCCAAAGACGAGTTGGAAGCCAGCAAGAAAAAAATCGAATGGGGTTCACAAATCCGCAACTATGTGCTGCATCCCTACAAGCTGGTAAAAGACCTCAGAACAGGCCATGAAACCGGCAACGTCCAGGCCGTACTCGACGGCGACATCAACCAGTTTATCAAAACCTACCTGATGGGCGCCGGACAGGAGTACAACGAGTAAAAATACCGAATCCCCCTCCTTTCAAAACCGGTAGCCTACACCCAGTCCGAGGTTCATGTTGATGATGTATTGTTTTACATCGTACTTTTCCCCGTCGAGGAGGGTGACTTTGAATTGCGGGCGGGCCAGGAAAGCGCTCCATCGCAGAAAAACCTCCCAGCGTTGCGCAGGGTAAGCAAACCTGATGGAGGGCATCACCGCCGGGGCATCCGAGGCGCTCTCGGCAAGGCTTATTTTATCGGAAGTCTCTGAAATCGTGTAGTCCATTCTTATCTCCGGACTGATGGAATAAACGTATCCGGCCGACAGGGACACCCCAATGTCCATAAACCAGGAAATCCGGTAAGAAAATCCCGGCATCAAAAAATAATACGACCACGGGTCGCCCGAAATACTCCATTCCCCGCCGAACTCATCTTCAGCCAAAGCTTCCAGGTTTCCAAATACCATTGGATTGGTATGATGCCCGGCCAGCAAACTCCAGCCCATCCCCGAAGGATAAGTGTGTAAATAATCCAGCGAATAGCCGTACCCGTCGCCCGCCATTCCGGAATTCTCCTCAAACGATTTATCGGCATATTCACCCGAGGGGATTAAATATCCGGCATTCAGCCGCAGGTGGTTTTGCGCCAAGCTTGTATCAGCAACCCACCAAAGCAATGAAAGGAGCATCAAAGTTTTAATCCCTTTTCGCATACGATCCTGATTTTACAAAACATCAACAAAGGTCTTCAAATTTTGATTGGGATCGCTATGACAATTTACATATCTGACCCTGTCCATCTATTTCTAACGCTCAAAATCTCATTGACTTCTGTTTCCATGAAAGTTTG
>CAYFQK010000032.1:0-19422 GCA_964345255.1 uncultured Bacteroidales bacterium
GTTACAACGAAAAATGGAGCTAAAACTAATCTGATTTGGGCAGGTAAATAATTACATTTTTTTCCATATTTTTGCTAAAACAGTTAAAGTTTTTATTCGATTTATGATAAGAGTACTTGTTATTGACGAGCACCAGTTGGTTTGCGACGGCATAAAGAATATTCTACACCAAACCGATGATGTGCAGGTCATTGATTGTATTACCCATCTATCAGTGCTCATGCCTAAACTTAATGCCCTTAATAGTCACATCCTGCTAATCAACATCTATAAAATGGATGAACTTATGATTCGCCAGATTCATAAGATTTGTAAAGAGCATCCCCAGGTAAAAGTACTCATCAATGCTATGCATGACAATGAACACTTTATTCTTCAAACAATCAAGGCCGGAGCTAATGGATACCTCAGTAAAGATGACGGTGAAAAAGAATTAAAAGAGGCTGTTTACACCTTGCGTAATGGATATGACTTCAACGGCCGCACCATCTCAAATATCCTGCTATCCAATTACCTCAAAGAACATACGGCAGATGAGCAGGGATTAGAACAGCTAACGCACAGGGAACGCGAAATTTTACGTCTGTTTGGTAATAGCTATACCAACAAGGAAATAGCGGAGGAACTCTTCATTAGTGTGCGCACGGTGGAATCGCATAAAAATAATATCATGAAGAAAATTAATCTTAAAACCACTGTAGACCTTGTGAAATTTGCAATTAAAAACGATATAATACAGTTGTAATCTTTTTCTGCCAAATGCGGATATTACTCAAATGATCTACGAGTTTCTCTGAATTTATATTTTTATTCAACCAATTTCTCTTCAAATATTTTACCAATCCAAATCTATTTCCTAAACTTGACTTGAAGTTAAATCTAACTATAACCAAATACTACAAATTATGGCTAACGTACTAGAACAAAAAGTAAATGATTTCATGGCGAAAGTTATCGCCAAAAATCCCAGCGAAGTGGAATTTCACCAGGCCGTTCACGAAGTTGTGGAGTCGCTAATCCCTTACATTGAAGAGAACCCGAAATACAAAGAAGCAAAAGTCCTTGAGCGCATGGTAGAGCCCGAGCGCGTAATTATGTTCCGTATTCCGTGGCTGGATGATAAAGGCGAAATCCAGGTCAACAAGGGATTCCGCATTGAGATGAACAGCGCCATAGGCCCTTATAAAGGAGGTCTGCGTTTCCATCCCACGGTTAACCTGGGTATTTTAAAATTTCTTGCTTTTGAGCAGGTATTTAAAAACAGCCTTACTACCCTGCCAATGGGAGGAGGTAAAGGAGGCTCGGACTTTGATCCTAAGGGAAAATCCGATAATGAAGTGATGCGCTTTTGTCAGAGCTTTATGACTGAACTATACCGCCATGTGGGGCCAAATACCGATGTACCGGCGGGAGATATCGGAGTTGGTGGCCGCGAAATTGGCTTCCTCTTTGGCCAGTATAAGCGATTGAAGAATGAATTTACCGGTGTGCTGACTGGTAAAGGACTGGAATGGGGCGGCAGTAAAATAAGGCCTGAAGCTACGGGCTACGGTGCCACCTATTTTGCCGAAGAAATGCTTAAGACCAACAGAAATGAAGACCTTAAAGGCAAAACGGTGACAATATCCGGCTCAGGTAACGTGGCACAATTCGCCACCCAGAAGGTAACAGAGCTTGGAGGAAAAGTAGTCACCCTCTCCGATTCGGGCGGATTCATTTATGACCCCGATGGTATTGATGCCGAAAAACTGGATTATGTGATGAACCTCAAGAATGTTAAAAGAGGCCGCATAAAAGAGTATGCTGAAAAGTATGGCGCCGAGTATCACGATGGACAGCGCCCCTGGGGTATCAAATGCGATGTTGCGCTACCGTGTGCTACACAAAACGAAGTTAACGAGGATGAAGCTAAAAAACTTGTAAATAACGGATGCCTCGTAGTAAGTGAAGGAGCTAACATGCCATCTTCACCGGAAGCTGTAGAAGTTTTCCAGAATAACAAGATACTTTACGGACCGGGCAAAGCGGCAAATGCTGGTGGCGTGGCTGTTTCAGGTCTCGAAATGTCACAAAACTCATTAAGGCTTTCCTGGACACGGCAGGAAGTAGACCAACGACTTCAAAATATTATTAAGGACATTCATGAAACCTGCGTAATGTACGGAAAAGAAGATGATGGAAGCATAAACTACGTGAAAGGAGCGAATATCGGCGGATTTGTTAAAGTAGCTGATGCAATGCTTGCACAGGGCGCGGTTTAATAAAACGGTCTTCAAACCGGTGTGGTGATCCTATGACCACCGGGTAATAAAGTCCATTGCATGTAATCAAAAAGCCGGCTTTTTCAGCCGGCTTTTTTTGTTATTCTACTTCCTGGAATGTCGCCCTGAATTCTTCTTTGTACTCTCCTGTAAAATAACCGATAGGTTTTAAAATCTTATCAAAGACAAAAAACTGAACCATCACAAAATCGTTTCCATCATTGATTGTAGCATACATCCGGTCAGGGTCATAAGTAAGCGGTTTCCCCTGCATATCGGTTTTAGTGGTTTGCTCTTTCTTGTAAGTTTTTACCACCTGGCGATCGCCATCATTTTCCTCCAGAGCAATAGTGTACATTGGCTCTCCGGAAGTCAGGGAGTCAATTTTTTGCTGGGACAAATAATTGAGCCAGTCTTCAAAGCGGAGATCATTATATGCCGTAAGGTATTCGATAACTTTAATGGTATCAAACCGCGGGATGTATTGCTCTTTGCTGAGGTCATATAATTTGAAGCGCCGGCTGTCCTGTACTTCTATCCTGAAGGATTGCTTGGGATTTTCATGAAATCTCATCGTCAACGACTCCATCTCTTTAATAGCACTGTTAAAGATAGTATGCGAGCGCCAATCCCTGAACCGGGCGGTAAAGCGCGTAGATACAAACCCTCTGAATCCGGGGATAGCCACAACATAAGGTTTGTCGGCTCCTTCCATAAGCATATAAGTGCCAAGCTTATCCTGTGTTTCTCCTCCTACGTAAAATGTTTTGGTCTTCTTTTCGTGCGGAAAAAGTTTGATTTTATCGAACAAATTAATACGATATACTTTCCGGTATACCTCCACCTTTACTGAGCGGGCGGCTAGCCTGGAAACCACGCTATTATGCTCTGCATTTGATACAGGATGATCTATAGCCAGTTTTTTTAAAGTCTCCAAAAACTTTTCCACTCCTCCGCTTCTGGCGACTAACGAATCATTAATAATCCATTTTCCGGGCTTTTGTTCCTCCAGTATAACCTCATGATCGTTCTTATCGGCAAGATACAGTTTTGTGACAGAAGCAGTATCAGCTACAGCAAAAGCATTTTCATCTTTATCAAGTGTGCTGCTTTGCTGCGATAGCAGTAAAACAACGGCAAACAAAAACAATATGCCTGCTAAAATTAATATAATCCGGTTCTTTCTTTTCATCTTGGGCTTATTTTAGTTGCGGGTATATTTTCTTTTCCTTAATTGAATGCGTATTAATCCGAAAATTAATACAATCAGAACAGGTAACAAGGTATTGAGCAATTGCAATTCAACTCTGAGTTTTTCCACTTTGGTCTTATCCATTAACCTGATTTTGAAATCTTTAGCCCTGGCCGACAATATCCCGCGCTGCCGGGTAAGGTAATTCACCGCATTTAGAACAAGGTCCTTGTTCCCGTAGGTTTTACCGGTAAACTGATCATAGCCTAAAGGCAAGGGATATCCACGACTGTAATGTAATTGATTTTCAATAATATCCCCATCCGAAAACACAATCATGCTCGTTTTTTTACTCTTATTTCGAAAATCAATAATGTCGCTCTCCATAATTTCCTGCGGCACCCGATTATCAAACAGCGAACTGAAGCGTCCGTTAAGAATTAAGCCGATGGGCTGTGGTGACATATTAAATTCTGACTTATCCGGCTTTTCCCTCATTATTTCCAGCGAAATCATAGCAGGGGTATTTACCAGTTTGGTGTATTCGGATGTTTTCAGAAGCACCGTTTTTTTTATGCCTTCGCTTTTTACAGTATCAATCGTGCTTACGAATTCTGTTCTCACATTATTCAGGTTAGCCACAATGGGATGATTTCCCTGGGGCACGGCAATAGGGAAATAATACCACGGAAAATAATTTTGCTTAGCCTGCCCTCCAATACTTTCCGACATTACCGGCAGGGAAGCACAATTCAGGTCAAGCACCAGGTTGGTATTCAACCTAAAACCATAGTTGAAGAACATATCCTGCAAGTTCAGGTCTCTGGCAAGGCCCATCGTGCGGGCAGAGCGCTGCAGACTATCCATACTTGCAGAGACCCTGTCAACAAACCACATCACCTTACCGCCATGCATAATATACTGGTCGAGAATAAACTTATCTTTTTCACTAAATGCCGAGTCAGGTTTCGCTACGATTATTACATCATATTTATTTTCTATGACAGGACGTGCCGAATCCATGCTCTTACGCTGCGTAAGGGCATTTACCTTTCCTTTCAGGGCGACTCTTTCTACAGTATAGTACTCTTTTAAAGCGTTGGTGATGTCCACGGTCCTCTTCTCGCTCAGCTCTTTATGCCCTGTAACGAAACCAACCTTCTGCTTCTTTCCGGTGATAAGCTTTTGTATAACATTGGCTATCTGGTATTCGAGGTTTTGAACAGATTTGTTTAACGCCTTTTCAGGGTTTTCTCCGCGCTGTGAAACCAGAAACTGAACCGGCAGCTCCTTATTGCGGTAGGAAGCCAGGGCTCCGGGAAAAATCACTTTCTGTGACGCGCCTTCCTTATCCGACATATGCAGAGTGGTAGGCGTTAACCCTTTGCGGCTGAGCTGCTGATAAAAATTCTGCCGCTGCTCTTTATCCCCTACTTCTGCCGGATTTATAAACTCATACTCAATGTTGTTGTTATACGCCCTGAATTCATTAAGCATTTCACGCGTCTCACGCTTAAGCTTTTTAAAACCAGCAGGGAAATCTCCTTCCAGATAAACCTTGAAAAATACGATATCATCCACATCATTGAGCATCTCCTTGGTAGCATCAGAAAGTGAGTACCGGTTTTGCTCTGTAAGATCAAGGCGGGCAAATACGAAGGTACCAATCACATTGACCAGGATAATTATCACAATTGCCAAAAGTAATTGGAATATACTGCTATTTTTCTGATTTGATGCTTTTATAGCCATAGTTACCTTTTACTCTCTACCACTTTCTTGTTTCCAGTGAAAACTTTGTCATTAAAATAAAAAGGACATCAATACTTAAAAAATATAATACATCCCTTGTGTCAATCACGCCGCGACTCAGGGCCGCATAATGTGTGCTCATTCCGAGGTTTTTAATAAACAAATCGATGGGGCCGAATAGCTCGAGTTCGTAAATCAATTCAAACCCGATATAGATGAATCCTGTGAGAACCACCGATGAAACAAAAGACACTATTTGATTATCGGTAATTGAGGAGGTAAACATCCCTATAGCCACAAAAGAAGACCCTAGCATCAGCAAGCCGATATAGGAGCCCCACATACCTCCCTGGTCGATGTTTCCCACGGGCATGCCCATGTAATAAACGGTTCCAAAATAAATAAGCGTAGGAAGCAGAGCAAAAACCACCAACACCAATCCTCCCAGATACTTAGCCAGTACGATTTCAAGGTCACTCAGCGGATTGGTCAGAAGAAACTCAATGGTTCCCCTGTTTTTTTCATCAGCAAATAGCCGCATAGTAATCGCCGGTATAAGAAATAAGAAAACAAACGGACCAATCATAAACAGGCCATCCAAATTAGAATAACCAAAATCCAGTATGTTGAAGTTTGTGGGAAACACAAAAAGAAACAGCCCATTGATTAACAGGAATACAACAATGGTGATGTATCCTATTAGTGAGCTTAAAAAACTGCTGATCTCCTTCTTGAGCAATGCTATCATGTCCTCAGCTTCTTGATTTAGGGCTGGCTAAATTAACCAAATTTTACAGATTGTTGAAAAGGTTAACAAATTTTATGACAAGCGCAATTGTTGTGATTTTATTATGTTTCGCCACTCCCGGATAATTAATCCATAAAATCGATAATGACCGGCGAGTCCAGCTCCATTCCCAGCAATTCACTGGCCTTGCCTTTATTCAAAGCTATTTCAAGATACCCTTCCGAATCGAAAACTGCCAGGATGCTCGCCTCACTCACATCGCTGTAGCCATCTGATAAAGATTCTACAGCAAATTGGCCATTGTAAAAGTGAATCTGGAATTTTCTCCCTTGCCGTACTTTTTGAAATGTTTCATAATCCAGGTTGGTGATGAGGTTGTGATATGCGTCAATGTGAATCACTTTAGCCTTGATGCGATTTTGAGTGATAACAGGTTTAAATACCTGAAGCTGTTTTACGCTATACACCTCATTTCCCAGCTTCTCCAACGGGGTTCCATTGGCTATCTCAGCCGCCGCTTTGCAAAAAATATCTCTTTCCGGAAAAGTAAAATAATTGTTATCCTGGTAGATATCTAACTGGATAATTTTTTCGGGTGGCTGCTGGCTTAACAGAGAAAATATGCCATTGTCAGCCCCAATAAAATAATGATTATCCAGTCTTATAACCGTGTGAGGCTGCTCCAGGGTGGCATCGGCATCAACACCTATAATATGTATTGTATCAGCGGGGAACGACCGGTAGCCGCTTTTTAAAACAAAAGAAGCGTGAATAATATCATGCAAAGCAATTTTATGTGTTATATCAATGATATTAACCCCTGGAATCAAGCGGCTGAGAGTCCCTTTTACCGAACCCATATAATGATCATGGTATCCCCAATCTGATGTTAAAGTGACTATACTCATTTAGCGCCTCAGATTTATCTTTGCATTAAATTCAAAATTAAAAATATTCGTGGTAATTTTGATGTTATAATCATGTAGATGCAGAGAATATTATCAACGCCTGACATGGTCATGCTTGAGAAGTATTCTCATTATTCTGCTCAGGGGACTGACTTTAATGTTCATTTTATTTATAGTTTTGCCTGCATTTTATTAGAACAACTTTGTTGATAATGAGTTAAGAATTTATGGGAGAAAAAATAATAGAGCTTGAGAATGTAAACCCGGTAGAGATACTGGGTGTGAACGACCGATACCTGAAAAAAATAAAAGAGCATTTCCCAAAATTAAAAATCATTCCGCGAGGTAACAGCCTCAAAGTAAATGGCACAGATAAGGAGATTGAAAGGTTTGAGGATAAAATCAATACTCTTTTGCTTAGTTTTGAAAAATTTGGACGCATAACAGAAAAAGACCTTGACCAGATTTTAACTTCAGACGACCAGGTGCACATCTACGAGACTTCCGACAAAGACGTCCTTGTAAGGGGAAATAATGGCTTAATGGTCAAAGCCCGCACACCAAACCAGCACCGAATGACGGAGAAATCTGAAAAGAACGATCTGATTTTTGCCATAGGCCCTGCCGGTACGGGGAAAACGTATACCGCTGTAGCTCTTGCTGTAAGAGCGTTAAAAAACAAAGAAGTAAAGCGAATCATTCTTACACGCCCGGCGGTTGAAGCCGGCGAAAATTTGGGCTTCCTGCCCGGCGACATGCGTGAAAAGCTCGATCCGTACCTGCAACCCCTCTATGATGCCCTCAGAGATATGATTCATCCGCAAAAACTGCTTACCTACCTGGAAGACGGAACTATTGAAATTGCACCACTGGCTTTTATGCGCGGCCGTACGCTGGATAATGCCTTTGTCATACTTGATGAAGCACAAAACACGACCAAAAAGCAGTTAAAAATGTTTCTAACACGCATGGGTAAAGCGGCCAAATTTATAGTAACAGGAGATATTACCCAGGTGGATTTGCCACGCAATCAACGATCGGGTCTTATTCATGCAATGAATATCCTTAAAGACATTAAAGGAGTGGATTTTGTTTATCTCGACGCACAGGATATCGTCCGCCATAAACTGGTCGAGCAAATTATCCGGGCTTACAGCGCAGAAAGTGAAAATGAGAATAACAATTAAGTTTTAATAATCATGATTAAAGATGCCATTAATTACACTTCTTTTGATTTTCCAGGACAAAAAAGTATTTACCAGGGTAAAGTCAGAGACGTCTATAATATTAACGATGAGCTGCTGGTCATGGTGACTACCGACCGGATATCGGCTTTCGATGTGGTTTTGCCACGACCTATTCCTTTCAAAGGACAGGTTCTGAACCAGATTGCTGAAACCTTTTTGAATGCGACGGAAGACATTGTCCCAAACTGGAAAATAGCCTCGCCGGATCCTATGGTGACGGTTGGGCGCTATTGCAAACCCTACCCGCTGGAAATGATAGTCAGAGGCTACCTCACGGGCAGCTCCTGGCGGGCATATAAAAAAGGAGCCCGTAATATCTCCGGAGTGCCTGTTCCTGATGGCATGCAGGAACATGAGAAATTCCCGGAACCTATTGTGACCCCCACCACCAAAGCAGATACAGGCCACGACGAATATATCACCCCCGATGAAATAATCAGGCAGGGCCTCGTTGAGGAGGATGAGTATAAAAAACTGGAAGAATATTCCCTGGCTTTATTTGAAAGAGGATCAAAAATGGCGAGAGAAAAAGGCCTTATCCTGGTAGACACAAAATATGAATTTGGAAAACGCGATGGAAAAATCTATCTCATTGATGAGGTTCATACCCCCGATTCATCGCGCTATTTTTACCGTGATGGCTACGAAGAGAGGTTTAGCAAAGGATTGCCACAGCGCCAGCTTTCCAAAGAGTTTGTCAGAGAGTGGCTCATGGAAAGGAACTTCCAGGGAGAGAAAGGAGAGAAAATGCCGGAACTGTCTGATGAGTTTGTGGATTCAGTGTCGAAAAGGTATATTGAACTCTATGAGTCCATCACCGGCAATAAATTCGAAAAAGCTAATTTATCGAATGTCATGAACCGGGTTGAGGAGAACATTTTGAACTTTCTGAAAGCATATAACAGGTAAGAAAACATTGTTAGAGTACGAAAATGGTTTTCCTTCCCTGAGGCATCGATATCACTTCCGCACCAGGGATTAAATCTGCTGATTGCTAAAGCTTTTTCTTTTTGGGGCCTCCCTAAAATGCAGGAGAAATAACATGTGGCATGGGAAGGGAGTCAGTCACTTGTTTGGGGGCTTTAGCCTCTGTATTATTCTTCCTCATCCATATCATTGTTTAGATTCAATGCATTTTTCAAATACTCAAGCTCTTGCACATGCTCAAGCTTTTCCCGGTTTTCATAACCCATCTGCACCTCTTCCATCATGCGTTTAATAATCTCCACATTGGAAGAGGGGTAAAAATACGCTTTGTCAATTTCCTGTTTAGTCTGCCTAAGGTATCGCACGATCTCGCGCTTGGTAAATATTGTTCCGCGATAGACGGGATTGATGTAGAACTTAACATCACTTTTTTGAGCTACAGCTCCGGGAAAATCCGCATCCATATAGGCCAGAACAAAATGACGCGGCAGGACAATACCATAAACCGGTATTCCCAGCGACTGTGCCAGTCCCATGTAAAACAACCCCAGGGAAATTGCAGAACCCCGGCGCCTGTTTAAAAGGTGGTTGACAAAATAGCTTTTCACAAAATCGCCCGGACGGGTATTCCCCTTAAAGCGATGTACCTCATAAAGAATATGATTTATAACCCTTATCTTTTGCAGGGGGGTGAGCTGATCGTGCATTTCGAAAAGAATATCCCGTCGAATCCTGTCAAATTCTTTGCTTATTTCCTCCCGCTTCAGATCTTTAAAAAAGTAGCGGTTAATGGTAAGATACCCTTCCCAGATGTCTTTATCACCGAAATTGGCCCATACGGTAAGCTGATGGTACAAGCCTTCGAGCTGAAGTTTATTAATAATGTACAGCAGTCGCGATTGCCTGAGGTCATTGTCGCTTTTACCCCATTCCTGTTCCAAAAATGGAACCACGTCGTGACCAAAAGCTGCCATTTGCTGCCTGATTTCATCGTAAACACCTTCATCAGGCTCATCAAGCAGGTTAATAAGCGCCCTAAGCTTTTTATATTTCTGTTCTTTTTCCAAACTAAATTGCTCCCTTCTCAAACACCAACAAATTACTTCCCTGATTGTGCAAGCCTGGACAAAAGAATTTCAATTAGCTGATTTATAGTTTTTTTAGGATCCTCACTATACTCTTTTTTAATGCGATTGGCGATAACTGCACAGACCGTCAGCGTGTTGTGCCCCAGCGACCGCCCCAGGCCATAAAGGCCTGAAGTTTCCATTTCAAAATTCATGATCTTTTTACCCTGGAAGCTAAACTTTTGCAACCTCTCATTCAAGTCGGGATAAGCCAGCGGCATCCGAAGCACCCGGCCCTGCGGCCCGTAGAATCCCGGCGCAGTAGCCGTTATTCCCTTTATGAACTTATCATTTAATAACGACAACAGCGAACCGGAGGCCCTGGTAATATTTGGAAAAGAGAGCTTATCGGGCCATTGCATTTGCCTGATAAAAGCCTTTTCCATCTCAGGTTCATTAACCTCTGCGGGAGTGTTATAAAAATTCATCAAACCATCCAGGCCCAAACCATATTCAGCAGCGACAAACGAGTCAACGGGCACTTCTTCCTGCATGGCCCCTGATGTGCCAAGGCGTACTAAGTTTAACGTCTTCTTCTCTTTTTTGAGCGTACGGTTCTCCAAATCAATATTGGCCAGTGCATCCAGCTCATTTATTACAATATCCAGATTGTCCGTACCCATTCCTGTAGACATCACTGTAAGTTTTTTGCCGGCATACCGGCCTGTATGAGTCTTTATCTCCCGGTTGTATCTCTCATAATCCACACGGTCAAAAAAAGCGGAAATTTCACTAACGCGTGCCGGATCGCCCACCAGTATGATGGTATCAGCAATCATTTCGGGGAGAAGTTTTAAGTGGTAAACACTCCCATCACTGTTTAGAATTAGTTCTGATTCTTCTATCATAAGTCAATTTTTCTACTGTCCGCAATGATACCAAATAGCTGTTGATATTTCAACTACCCCAACCCTGCAGGGATTCATGGAAAACAAAAGGCTCAATTTGTGCAATTGAGAAATCCATTTGATTTACACATGAAAGGTCCTTTCAAAGGTAAAATTCCGGGCAATCAATGTATTTTTTCCAGGCCTCCAAAAATAACCAATCCAAAGCAAACAAAAAAGCCATTTGGTTTGCTTAAATTTGCAGAAAAGATTGAATGTATGGTAAAAGGCAAAAACAGTGTTGAAATTATTAATATAGGCGATGAAATTTTAATCGGCCAGATTATCAATTCCAACGCTGCATGGATGGCAGAGCAGCTAGATCTTAACGGCTTCAGTGTAGTACATATGACCACTATCTCAGACACCTCCGAAGCTATTGGTGAAGCCCTTAACCAGGCTGCCATGAGGGCAGATATTATCCTGTTGACCGGAGGTTTGGGACCCACCAAAGATGATATTACCAAACAGACCCTCGCAGATTATTTCAAAGTGAAGCTGGTTACCGATCAAAAAAGCCTTCAGGATGTTGAGGCCTTTTTTGCCTCCCGAAAACAACCTTTGACCGCTACAAATCGACGCCAGGCTGAGATTCCGTCCAACAGCACCCCGCTCTCCAATCCTTATGGCACCGCGCCGGGCATGTGGTTTGAAGAAAACGGGAAGGTATATGCCTCTATGCCGGGAGTTCCAGTAGAGATGAAATACTTGATGAGTGAGGAGATTATTCCACGTTTAAAAAAGAAATACCAACCCGGATACCTGGTGCATAAAACTATTATGACACACGGCATGGGCGAATCGCACTTATCGGATCTAATTAAAGAGTGGGAAGATAGTCTGCCGGAACATATCAAGCTCGCTTACCTCCCCCGCCCGGGCGTCGTAAGACTGCGCCTTTCGGCAGCCGGAAATGACCGGGAGCAGCTGCAGCATGATATCGGAAACGCCGTTCAGCGACTGGTATTCCTTATCCCTGATTTGATATTTGGTTATGATAATATCTCGATGGAGGAAGCTGTGGGAGATTTGCTTAAAAAAAGTCAAAAAACGGTCTCCACAGCTGAAAGCTGCACCGGAGGGGCTATAGCCGCAAGAATTACGCGGATTCCGGGTAGTTCTGATTATTTCAGGGGCAGCATGGTGGCTTATTCAAATGATATTAAAGAAAACCAGCTGGGGGTCGATCCGGAAACACTAAAATCGGATGGAGCTGTAAGCGAAGCTGTGGTCAGGCAAATGGCCGAAGGCGGCAGAAAGGCTTTTCAAACCGGTTATGCAATAGCCACCTCAGGAATAGCAGGCCCTGAAGGCGGAACAAAAGAGAAACCTGTGGGAACAGTCTGGATTGCCGTGGCAACACCTGAAGGAACAACGGCAGAAGTCTTTCAGTTTGGTAATAACCGGCAGAGAAACACCGAGCGTTCAATACTCAGCGGACTTAATATGCTGAGAAAGCAACTCCTTTGATTAAAACTCAATATTAAGCTTCAGATTAACTCTGCGCGGTGTCAGGTAATTAGGCACCGCCAGGCGCCGGTTATTTATGTCGGTCACCCAGAAATAAGAAATCGTATTTTTAATATCAAGCAAGTTAAATACTTCGAGGCTCACCCACATCGACTTAAAATTGTTCAGAAAATTCCCCGGCGCTAACTTCGTCCCCTCTCCTACTATCTGCTTTGAAAAGCCTATATCTACTCTCCTGTATGAGGGGATACGCAGCTCATTGGAGTAATTTTTTGTTCCGGGGATATTGATAGGCAAACCGGTCCCGTATAGCAGTCGCAGGTTCATTTTATAGGATGGATTCCTGGGCAGATAATCCTGGAAAAACATACTGAAATTCACCCTCTGGTCGGTAGGACGAGGTCGATAGCCGATAGGCTCCTGCTCTGTGTATGCCACTTCCTGATCCTCAGTATCAGGAGTAATTTCCTGCCCATCCGCATTAAACTCCACCGTATGAAAATCCCCTTCAATATCTTCGGCAGTGCGCATAAACGACAGACTGGCCCATGACTCTACTCCCCTCACAAATTCCCCGTTTACTTTTAAATCAATCCCTGTGGCATATCCCTTCGACTGACTATCGGCATAGTACCTTATTCTTACATTATCGATCTCATAAGGGATGAGGTTATCAAGATGCTTGTAAAATACTTCTGAAACAAATTTGAAGGGGCGTCCCCATGCCCTGAAATTCCAATCGCTGCCCAGCACGAAATGTATCGACTTCTGCGACTGTATGTTTCGGTTAATCTGTCCATTAATGTTTCTCATCTCCTTGTAAAACGGAGGCTGATAGTAATACCCGGTGGAAAAACGAAATAATATGTCATTATTCCAGAATGGTTTATAAGAAAAGGTAGCTCTCGGGGAGAGGAGAAATTCATCGTTAAAATCCCAATAACTAGCCCTTAGCCCGGCTGTCAGGCTCATCTCCGCACTGTCGGTATCAAGGCTCCATGTATCCTGGATATAGCTTTTAAACCTATTGGAAGACACATAGTTGTCAGCACCAATCACTTCCTGCATTTCCAGCGGGTGGTGTGGCGGATTGTCACTCCCTATATCGTTGGGCGGATAGGGTAAGGTAAATCCTGCAGAGTCGAGAAGGGACCACTCTTTTAATTCATCGTTGATAGTTTCATGGCGGTAGCTTGCGCCCCACTCCATGTGATGGTTCTCGGTAAGATAAGAACCTTTATGCTCAGCAGAATACACATTCACATCGAGGTAATTCCTGGCATGGTTCAAATAGGCACCAACGCCCTGCTTTTCAACTACCTCTCCAAACTCATCCTGCCCTAATCCGGTCCCAAGCTCCCCAATCCAGTATTCTCCCTGCACATCATAATTGACATTTTCATCAGAATGATAGGCTGAGGTGATAAACTTTAGCTTCATGCCTTCAAAGGGCTTATAGGTGGTTGAGAGGCCCCCCATATAATTCAGGAACCGGTCTTCTTCTTTTCCGTCAAAAAATATCTGCAGGCGTAAAGCCTTTCTGAATGTTCCGAAATCCGTTGTTCTGTTTTCAGGAATAAAGCGATAGATATTTCGTGAAATATTCCCCAAAAAAGAGATGTCCCATTTACTGCCGGGGGTATATCTCAGTAAGCCTTGCGCATCGGTAAACGAAGGCTGGTATTGACCCTCCGTCTGAAGGCTGTTGAGAATATACTGATTGGATTTCTGCCTGATGCCTAAGAGATAAGCCAATTTATCATTATCGGTAGCTCCTTCTACATGCATAGCCCCTCCTAATAGGCTCATAGAGGCAGAAGCTCCAAATTCTTTCGGATGCTTATACTTGATATCAAGCACCGACGACATCTTATCGCCATATTTTGCATCAAAACCACCCGCAGAAAACAAGATAGAAGAAACCAAATCACTGTTCAAAAAGCTCAATCCCTCCTGGCGTCCGGAGCGAACCAAAAAAGGTCTGTAGATGCGAATATCATTCACATAAATCAGGTTTTCATCATAGTTTCCACCACGTACCGAATATTGGTTACTCAATTCATTGTTGGAGGTGACGCCGGGCATGGTTTTCACCAGCGACTCCACCGATCTGTTCATGCTGGGAATCTTATTAGCCGATTTGGGATTAATAGAGGTAATGGTTTTACGGCGGGTTCGCTTATCTTCAATCACCATCTCCGGAAGAAGCGTGGAGGAAGGTTTTAAGGTAACATCTACTTCACGGCTTCCCCCAGGCTTTATGTTTAGCTTTATCTGTTTATTCTGGTAGCCTACAAAAGTGTAGTTCAAAGCAATATCTTTCCCTGCCGGTAATTCAATGGAATAATACCCTTCAGTATCTGTTATGGCTCCCTGTGAGGACCCGCTCAGGGCCACATTGACAAGTTCCACCGGCTGTCCCGAATCATCGGTAACCCGGCCAAAAACACGAGCTGTTTCTTCCTGGGAGAATCCTGGCAAAGTACTAATAAATAATGCGAGAACTGCTATGTAGTGCTTCATGTATCTCTATTTCCTTAACCTGATTGTGCTATTGAATGTTTCAATCGAATGAATCACACAGTCTATCGGTCTTTTTAACGCATGGAAGCTGGGTTTATTTTAATGATTTTATAACAGGTAATAAAAAAATGCTGTTACTTTTCTAATTAGCAACAGCATTTATTTAATCCCTTAAAGTAAATTTCCTAGTCAACAAGATAACCTTTTTTACGGGCGTCCTTCATTACTGCGTAGATACCTTTCTTGTTAATAGTTCGGATAGCCTGAGCAGTTACCCGGAGCGTGACCCAACGATTTTCTTCCGGAACAAAGAACCTGCGCTTTTGCAAGTTTGGATAAAATCTGCGCTTTGTTCTATGATTTGAGTGAGAAACGTGGTTTCCTGTTATTACTTTCTTCCCTGTTAATTGGCAAACTTTTGACATCGCTATAGTATTTTCTTAATTACTACTTCAAAATGGGCTGCAAAGTAAACTAATATTTTTCAATTTTACAACACCTCCTTTTAACTTTTTACAGCTGAATCGTATCCTTTTATCATTTGGATATTTCGAATAACACAGTCACTAAAAAACGGCAAAGATAAATGAATCCCCTCTTGATTTCCAAGGTCAAATTTTTGCATCTTTGTGGGAAATACCGAGCTGATCATGAAAAGGCATATCATGCGAGAATTTTGTGTTGGATTATTATTTTTGGTGATGCTGGCACGGGCAGATGCCCAGGTTTTAATCAATGAGTTGAGCGCCCGCAACTACCAGGTATATCAAGATGAGTTCGGTAAATACGAGGATTGGATAGAACTTCACAACACGGCGGATACAACTGTTAATCTGCTTGGCTGGACTATCTCCGACCGTGCAGACGAACAGAAATTTGAATTCCCCGACTATTCTATGAGCCCCGGAGAGTACCTCGTAGTGCTGGCTTCTGACAGGGACCTTAAGCACGTCGTCCACCACTGGGAAACACCTGTTAAAGCCGGGGATGAATGGAAATACCTCCCCACTGACGACTCAGTGGCCCAGGGTTGGATGAACCCTGAATTTAACGATTCTACATGGCAAACCGGGATCGGTGGTTTCGGAAGAGGAAATGGAGATGACAGCACCCTGTTGGCCGACACTATTAGCAAAGTTTTTATCCGAAAAAAATTTTCTGTCCCCGACACCTCAAAAATTGATGGAGCTTTTTTGCATGTAGACTATGATGATGCTTTTGTGGCCTACCTGAATGGCCAGGAGATAGCAAGAGATAACGTCGGTTGTCCCGGTGTTCCTATTGAAGGCATTGATTACGCCGGAACCGTGCACAAAGCACAAATGTACCAGGGCGGCCTTCCTGATAGTTTCAGGATTAAAAAAAATGAACTTGCGGAGAAATTAAGGCAGGGGGAAAACACGCTTGCTATAGCAGGGGTTAACGCGTGGAATAACCATGGAGACTTTTCACTTATCCCCTTTCTATCATTTGGCATACGCGACACCAGTCAGTTTTTTGAGGGGCCTCCCGAATGGTTTTCGGTTTCCCCTTATCACTTTCATGCCAACTTCAAGCTGGATGGTGAAGGAGAAACTGTTTTCCTAAGAAACAACCACTCCGAATTAATCGACAAGCTGGGTTATACGGATATTGTTCAAACCGGACATTCCATCGGTCGAAAGAGCTCTGAAATATGGGAGATCCAATACTTTAATCACCCCACGCCAGGGGAAGCCAACTCCGAAGGGGAAAAAAATTACACCACAAAGCCATACGTCACGGTGGAATCGGGATTTTATGAGGATTCGCTGGAAGTAAGGATTCTGAGTAATATGTTTGAATCCACGATTTATTACTCCCTTGACGGGACACCACCCGATACGGCTTCGCCGGTTTACCAGGGACCTTTGATGCTTGATTCCACAGTGGTTTTAAGGGCACGCGCTTTTGTGGACGGCTATCTGCCAGGCGAAATCGTTACAAAGACCTATTTGATCAACGAAGATGTTGAACTACCTGTTTTTTCTATAAGTATGGATCCCTACCTGCTCTGGGACTGGGAAGAGGGGATGTACGTAAAAGGACCGGATGCTGCGTCTACATTCCCCTTTTATGGCGCCAATTTCTGGAATGATTGGGAGAGGCCTGCCCACGTGGAATATTTCAATGATGACCACGAAAAAGTAGTCAGCCAACCCATCGGCTTGAAAATTCATGGTAGCGTATCGAGGGGATACGACCAGAAAAGCCTGAGGCTTAATGCGCGTGGCATATACGGGGATTCGAGGATGAGGTATAAGTTTTTCCCGGGCAAGGATGATGTGACATACAAAAAACTGGTCCTGAGAAATTCCGGACAGGACTTCAACAAGAGCCATTTCCGCGACGGGATCATGAATAAGATGGTGCAGAATAAAACCCATATTGACAACATGGCCTATAAACCCACGGTAGTTTTTTTGAATGGCCGGTACTGGGGCATACATAACATGCGCGAGAAAATAGGCAAATGGTACATCGGGGATAATCACCCGGAAGTGGATTTTGAAAACCTCGATGTACTGGTTGATAATTTTATCACCATCGAAGGGGATTATGTACACTACTGGCACATGATTGATTTTCTTGAGCACACCATGGTTTTTGGTGAGCAGGATTACGACTCGCTGCGCCAGCTATTGGATATAAAAAACTATACGGATTATTTCATTGCGGAGATGTACTACAGTAATATTGACTGGCCCAACAACAATATTAAGTACTGGCGGGAGAAGGAAGAGGGCAGCCGGTGGCGCTACATCATGTTCGACCTTGATCCCGGGATGAATCACTACGGGCCTCAAACCTACAACATGCTCAACAAGGTGCTGAATACCAACATCCCCTATACCCACAACCACATTATTCTACGGCGCATGCTGGAATACGGTGAATACGAAAAAAAATTCATCAACCGCTTTGCCGACTTACTCAATACCATTTTCCGGCCCGAAAATGTACAAAGCAGCATCGACAGCGTGCTGATACAAATAGAGGATGAAATGCCCCGCCACATGGAAAAATGGGATGGCAGCATGACCACCTGGCAAAATAACGTGGATGAAATCAGGGAATTTGGAAACGAACGTCCTGCCATCCAGCGGCAGCATATCATTGATGAATTTAGTCTGGACCACGAAGTGACTCTCACCGTAAAAACAATCCCTGAGGGAACCGGAGAAATAAAGGTTTCAACGGTAACCCCGCCCGCCTATCCATGGAGCGGCATCTATTTTGACGGCAACCCCGTCCCGGTGGAAGCCATCGGTAAAGAAGGCTACATGTTCTCGCACTGGGAACGCTCTGATATTTTATCCGATACACTTACCCCTGCGCAAGAGCTGAGTTTTGATACCTCCGACACGCTGATCGCCCATTTCATTGAAGATACCATCCCCGACCCTGAGCGGAAGCTAACCATCAGCGAAATCAACTACCGCTCGGCCGACAGCCTGGACGCCGAGGACTGGATCGAGCTGCACAACTACGGGCAGGATACGATCGACCTGGGTGAGTGGTGGCTTAAAGACGGCGACGATACTCATATTTATGAAATTCCTTTTGGTACGATTTTACCGCCTGACAGTTTCCTGGTAATCTCCCGCAACCCCGAAAAATTCCATGAGGTATATCCCGGTGTGGACAATGTGATTGGACCGTTTGATTTTGGCTTCAGCAGCGACGGGGAACAAATCAGGCTCTTCGACGAAAACCAGGAGCTGTTTATTGATATGACCTATGGCGTACAACCGCCCTGGCCCGACAATGTATCGGGAACCGGCCGCACGCTGGAGCTGGTATACCCTTCAGCCGACCTTAGCGACCCTGCTAGCTGGTTTGCCGGATGCATAGGCGGATCGCCGGGCGGACCCTATGAGGAGTGTGAAAAGCAGCCCGAAGCAGAAGAGGAGCTCACGGCTATGGAATCCGAAGACAAGCCGCTGGTATTACGCATTTACCCCAATCCTGCCGGAAATTACCTGCATATTGCAATCCCTGACGGATACAAACATACCCGACTGGAGATGTACGACCTCTACGGACGCCGGGTGATGGAAAAACCAACCCTGCAGCCGGGCCGCAATACGCTGCATACCCGACGCCTGAAAGGCGGGGTATACATTCTCCGCCTGCAGCTGGACGAAACAAAAGTGCAGCGGAAGATAGTGGTGGAATGAAATGGAACCCTGTGAAAACGGAATAGCAACAAACCAGAGGGCTGAAAGCCCGGCACGTGCAGTGCAAACGGTTTGGGGAACCCATAGCTTTTGAGGTTGTGAGTTTCTACGTTTCGCTCTTTCAGGGCTTTGAAATTCCGGTGGCCATTATCACAGGGTTGCGCTGCGCTACACCCCGTGC
>CAYFQK010000033.1:0-19353 GCA_964345255.1 uncultured Bacteroidales bacterium
AAATTGTTAAGGTTGTTTTCCCTGGCGCCTTTAATTTCAATAAAATCTTTCCATTTTCTTCTGGCTTCGGGCAGGGGTATTTTTTTTGTTCCATTAAGGTAGGAGGCGGTCAGGTTTTCTTTTTCTTCCAGTAATTGCTGCTGATTGCCCTGGAAGACTAATTCTCCGCCATGCCTTCCGGCCAGAGGGCCGATGTCAATAATTTCGTCGGCAGCGCGAATAATTTCCTCATCGTGTTCTACAACAACCACGGTATTTCCCAAATCCCTTAGCCTTTTTAAAACAGCTATTAAACGGGTATTATCCCTGGGATGAAGCCCGATGCTGGGCTCATCGAGGATATACATCGAACCAACAAGACTGCTGCCCAGACTGGTGGCCAGGTTTATCCGTTGAGATTCTCCTCCTGAGAGAGAATTGGAGAGCCGGTTGAGAGTAAGATATCCCAATCCTACATCGTTAAGAAATTGCAGCCTATTGTTTATTTCAATTAGCAGGCGCCTGGCAACTTGATAATCGTGCTGCGGGAGTTCCAGCGTCTTGAAGAATTCGTAAGACTCATCAACCGGCATTAGCAACAGGTCGGAAATGGATTTTCCATGGATTTTAACAAACTGGGTGTCTTTTCTTAATCTTGTTCCTTTGCATGCCGGGCAGGTGGTTTTTCCCCGGTAGCGTGACAGCATGACACGGTATTGGATTTTGTAGGACTTCGATTCAAGGTATTTAAAAAAGTCGTTGATTCCGTAGAAATAGTTGTTTCCTTTCCACAGGATTTCTTTTTGCTCGCTTGTTAATTCGAAATAAGGTTTATGAATAGGAAATCTGAATTTATGAGCATTTTTTACCAAAAGGTTTTTCCATTCACTCATTTTCTCCCCTTTCCAGCAAGCTATTGCATTTTCATAAACTGACAGGGCTTTATTGGGGATAACCAGATCCTCATCAATGCCTATGATGCTGCCAAAACCTTCACACTTCTTACAGGCTCCATAGGGGTTATTAAAGCTAAAGAAATTCACCGAAGGTTCTTCAAACTGCATTCCATCTTTTTCAAAACGGGCCGAGAACTCCTCAACGTTTTGATTATTATTTTCATATGTTATAATCTGACAAACATCCTTGCCTTCATAAAAAGCGGTTTGTACTGAATCTGCCATGCGCCCGCGGGTTTCTTTATCCTGCTTTACCACCAGGCGATCGATGACGATTCTGATATTTTCTGCTGATACATTTGCTTTATCAAAGTCGGTTTTATCAATTCTTATGGTCTCCCCATTTTTCATAACACGGCTAAAACCTTGCTGCTGGAGAACATTCAGCTGCTCTTTAAGCGATCTGTCATGCCTCCTGTGAAGGGGACAGATTATCATAGCTTTAGTTCCTTCCTCAAATGAGGCGAGGTAATCCACCACATCCTCAACATTGTCTCTTTTTACCAGTTCGCCTGATACAGGAGAGTATGTCCTGCCTATGCGCGCGTAGAGCAGCTTCAGATAGTCATAAATCTCAGTACTGGTTCCAACGGTTGAGCGGGGATTCCGGGTATTGACTTTTTGCTCTATAGCTATAGCAGGCGCGATGCCTTTAATAAAGTCTACATCGGGTTTTGACATGCGGCCCAGGAATTGCCGGGCATAGGAACTCAGGCTTTCTACATAGCGCCTTTGCCCATCTGCATACAGGGTGTCAAAGGCCAGGGAGGATTTGCCCGACCCCGAGACCCCTGTAATCACTACCAGCTTATTTCTGGGAATAGCTACATTGAGGTCTTTAAGGTTATGCGTGCGGGCCCCTTTTATAATAATATGATTCTTTGCGTCTGCCGTATTTATATCTCTGTACAAAATAATCGTCTTTTTGTTAATGATGTCAAAAATTTTGAAGAATGTTTGCTTTAGTTAAAAAGCTAACTTATATTTGCCCTCAAGCAACGAAGTGCAAAATTAATCATAAATAAAAAACAGGAGGCCTATCGAGATACATTTACGATTGAACTAAAAAAAACAAAAGCTTATTATGAGAGTTCGATCAATCAGTGACAAAGAGCTGATAAGACAGTATCTCGACGGTGATCACAACGCCCTCGAACAGCTCATCGAAAAACATCAGAATCGTGTTTTTGCCTACATTTTGATGGTGGTCAAAGACAAAGACTTGTCAGAAGATATTTTTCAGGATACCTTCATTAAAGTTGTTAATACACTCCGGTCGGGCAGTTACAAGGAGGAAGGTAAATTTTTACAATGGGTGATGCGAATCGCTCATAACCTGATTATTGATCATTTCAGGAAAGAAAAGCGTATTCCGGTAATGGAAAATAATTTCGATGATTTTGATATCTTCGATACGCTTAGCCTGAAAGACCCTTCGGCAGAAGAAAAATTAGTCAATGAGCAAATCAGAAAAGATGTCCGGAATTTGATAGAATACCTGCCGGAGGAGCAAAAGCAAGTGCTGAAAATGAGGCATTATGCCAATATGTCTTTCAAGGACATTGCCGAGCAGACTGATGTGAGCATCAACACGGCGCTGGGCAGGATGCGCTATGCCCTGATAAATCTGCGAAAGCTTATATCGGATAAAAATATGATTTTGACAAAATAATTTTCAACCTTTTACGAAATAAAGATATTATAGCCTGCGTTATCTTGTTGATGTTTAATATAAACGCAGCTATATGGAGAAAAAATTTACTTTTATCACTACCTTGTCAAAAGCATATAAGGAGGCGAAAACCGCTGATGCAAATTCTGAATTTATGAGAAAAGCGAAGCCTCACCGACAAGTGGTAAATACCATAGTGAATTATTCTAAATCATTATCGGTATATCAGACGAGAAATGCCGGTTTAGTTAAACTGAATGGCAATTAAGAGCTTGCGCTCATAGGTGCTAAATTTAACGGTATTATACTTACGCTATAAAAACTGGTAAGAAGTCCGGAAAGAAAAATATTTTCCGGGCTTTTTTGTAATTGTTATTTTTGCCAAAACTTAACCATGACAAAAAAAGAACGATATAAGTATTTTCTGGAATATTTTAGCACGCATCACCCGGTAGCTGAAACCGAGCTTCACTACTCCACACCCTACGAGCTGTTGGTTGCTGTTATATTATCAGCCCAATGTACAGATAAGAGAGTTAACATAATTACGCCAGGATTTTTTGAGCGGTTCCCCACCCAAAATGAGCTGGCTGAGGCAGAAATCAAAGAGGTTTTTTCTTATATTAAATCATGCTCATTCCCTAATAATAAAACAAAGCATCTGATTGGCATGGCCAAAATGTTAAAGAATGATTTCAACGGAGAAGTTCCATCAGATGTCGATACGCTGCAAAAGCTTCCGGGAGTGGGCAGGAAAACAGCTAATGTTATTGCCTCTGTTGTGTATAACAAACCGGCACTGGCAGTGGATACGCACGTTTTCAGGGTTTCAAAGCGAATCGGATTAACAACAAATCCCAGGACGCCACTGGATGCTGAACAGCAGCTTGTTAAAAATATCCCTGAGGAGAAGTTGCCTGTTGCCCATCACTGGCTTATACTTCACGGCCGATATATCTGCACAGCGCGTAGCCCCAAATGCTCTGAGTGTCCTATTAGTTTTTTCTGTAAATATTACGAAAAGAAAGTAAAGAATCGCAATGAAAAGGCTTCTGAATAATTACAGGACCTTTACTGGCTATTCAATTACTTTAATTCTTATATTTGTGTAACAAAATTCAAATTATGGCACAACCAAAAGAGGGAGACAAAGCTCCCTATTTCAGGACTTCAGACCAGGACGGAAATCCAATCGATCTAAATGACTATAAAGGATCAAAACTGATTTTGTTTTTCTATCCTAAAGCCAATACCCCGGGTTGTACTGCCGAATCATGCAACTTAAGGGATAACTATACGCTTTTGCAGGAGGAAGGATTTAAGATACTAGGCGTGAGTGCGGACAGTCCTAAAAAGCAGCAAAATTTTAAATCAAAAAACAACCTCCCCTTTCCATTAATTCCCGATACCGAAAAGGAGATAATAGAGGCTTATGGTGTATGGGGAAAGAAAAAGATGTATGGCAAAGAGTATGAAGGCATCAACCGCACAACTTTTATTATTGATGAAGCAGGAGCTATTGAGAAAGTGTTCGGTAAAGTAAAAACCAAAGAACACAGTGAACAGATTTTACAGCATTACAAAAATTAAAAGACATTTATTATGGCTAAAACTAAGTCAGAAGAAACAGATAGCACAAAACAAAATAAGGAAAAGGCCCTGCAGCTTGTCCTCGACAAGATGAACAAAGAGTATGGTAAAGGGGCAGTAATGAAACTTGGCGATTCTCAAGTTGAAGATGTTCCGGCGATTTCCACAGGCTCTATCGGATTGGATCATGCCCTTGGAGTGGGTGGATTGCCCCGCGGACGAGTTATTGAAATTTTTGGTCCGGAATCATCAGGGAAAACAACCCTGGCCATACAGGCAATCGCCTCTGCTCAGAAAGATGGAGGTATTGCAGCCTTCATTGATGCCGAGCATGCTTTCGATCGATTTTATGCTAAAAAACTGGGGGTGGATATCGATAACTTACTGATATCTCAACCCGACCATGGCGAACAAGCCCTTGAAATAGCTGATAATCTTATACGCTCAGGAGCGATCGACATTATCGCAATAGACTCGGTTGCCGCGCTCACTCCGAAAAGTGAGCTGGAAGGTGATATGGGTGATTCAAAGATGGGCCTGCAGGCGCGTCTTATGTCGCAGGCACTTCGAAAACTTACGGCAACCATCAGTAAAACAGGAGCAACGTGCGTTTTTATTAATCAACTCCGTGAAAAAATAGGCGTGATGTTTGGGAATCCCGAAACAACAACGGGAGGTAATGCTTTGAAGTTTTATTCGTCCGTTCGCCTGGATATTAGAAAAATTGGTCAGATAAAAGACACGAATCAGGTGATGATTGGTAACCGCGCCAGGGTGAAGGTAGTGAAGAATAAAACAGCACCTCCTTTCCGGCAGGCAGAGTTTGACGTAATTTACGGTGAAGGTATTTCCAAAATGGGTGAAATTATTGACCTTGGTGTGGACTTTAATATCGTCAAAAAAGCCGGCTCATGGTTTAGCTATGGCGAAACTAAATTAGGCCAGGGAAGAGATGCAGTGAAAAAGCTGCTTTTTGATAACCCTGAATTAGCTGAGGAGCTTGAGGGTAAAATCAGGGAGAATTTAAACGCTGATGCAGAGGAATAAAACAGGTTAAGAAATCAGGATAATTCTTAAAATGGATGCTATGTGCTTAATAGCAGGCTCAGGAATTATCCTTTTTTAATTTTTTTGCTTATGACCAGGATTTTTGCAATAGCTATTACTGTTGCACTTTCGTTTACTATTGCCGGATGCCAGTCTTCCGGCACACAGGAAAAAGATAATAAAGATCTGAAACAAGAAAAGAAAAAGTTATCTGAAAATTCTATTGAAGGGCTTACCCAAGCCATCAGTAATGATACAGCAAATGCTGATTTATATCATCGCAGGGCACGTCTTCAGTACCAAAATACCAATCTGAACAGGGCCATTAATGACATTGGTGAGGCTATCAGGCTCGAACCTGATAAAGACAGGCATCTTATTCTGTTATCAGAAATCTATGAGGCCATGAATAAGTTTAAAGATGCAAAAGGGGTCTTGACACGAGTAGCGAACCGGAATCAGAAGAACCTGGAAGCCAATTTGAAGTTGTCCAGACTGGAGCTGGCATATAAAAATTATCAGCAGGCTATCATCCGGGCTAACCGCGCACTGGATATAGACCCCGAAAACGCTGAGGCTTTTTATCTGAAGGGATACATTTACCAGGAGCAGGGAGATACCGTTAAAGCCATCGATCATTATATGAGGTCGGTAGACAAGAACCCGCAATTTCAGGATCCATATCTGCAACTAGGAAATATTTTTGCTGATAAGGGCGATACCAGGGCTGTTGATTTCTACAACGGAGCTTTAAATATGAATCCGGATGATGTGCAAACAATGTATTTGTTAGCGATTTATTACCAGGGACAGGAAAAACTGGATAAAGCCATGCGAACCTACCGGAATATTTTAGCCGTGGATTCCACGCATGCCAAAAGCTACTACAATATAGGGTATCTAAAAATGATCTACGCAGAGGATTTTGATGAGGCTATTAAATTTTTTGATAAAGCCATCGATCATCAGCCCGGCTTTTACCAGGCTTATTATAACCGGGGATATACCTACGAGCTTAAGGAGAAATATCAGCAGGCACGGGCTGATTACCAGTATGCCTTAAAACTTAAACCCAATTATGACAAAGCCGTGGAAGGGATGAACAGGCTGGATAATGTAATTTATTAGCAGACTTTCCTTTTGAGTGAATTGAAAAAGTTAATAGATGAAGGAGCATCTTTTGTGCTTTTGTATTTATTAACTATCTTAATGTTGTCCATAATCAGGTGATCATATTTAAATGAATAAAGTTAGTATCCGCTTTTACGAAGAGCTGAACGATTTTCTGGCAAAAAATAGTCGGAAAGAATGGTTGGCTTATTCGTTTACCTGGAAGGACACGGTGCGAAATGCCCTGGAATCGTTTGGTGTGCCTCATACAGAAGTTGACCTCGTGCTGGTGAACGGTGAATCGGTGAGTTTTGACAAGGAGCTGGCGGATGGAGACAGGATTTCGGTTTACCCGGTTTTTGAAAGCATTGATATTTCAGAGACCACAAAGCTTCGCCCTGAGGCTCTTCGGGAGCCTGCTTTTGTTCTGGACGTTCATCTCGGAAAACTGACCGGCTATTTGCGCATGCTGGGTTTTGACTGCCTGTATCGCAACGATCTTGAAGATGATGAAATCATTCGGCTTTCGTCACAGCAACAGCGAATTATTCTTACCCGCGACAAAGGAATCCTGCGCAATAAAAAAGTAACTCACGGGTACTACCTCCGCTCCGACAATCCCAAAGAGCAGCTCAAAGAGATCATCCGGCGCTTTGATCTGAAAACCCAAATCAAACCTTTTACCCGCTGTATGAACTGCAATGGTCTCCTTGAAAGCGTCCCGAAGGAAGAGGTGAAGGATATTTTGGAAGAAAATACGCGCAGGTACTATGAAGAATTTTACCGCTGCCGGTCATGCTGTAACATTTACTGGAAAGGCGCCCATTATCAGAAAATGAAGGAGTGGGTGGGAGAGTTGTTCGTTTAGCTTTCAGGGTTTCGGAACTACTATTTCTACCTGTTTAAGGGGCTTATGTTATGTGTTTATCAGTAAAGGTCACTCAGTCCCGATAGCGATGGGGGTTCAGTTCTTATTTTTGTGGTTAAATATCTGATATTTTGGAGGATAATAAATCACTAATTAACCAATTGTCTGATTGACAGCTATCCATAAATTCATTCTCACATCTAAACGCATTCGTCCTATCATACCATCGTAGGCTCTTACTTTCACAGCCACTCACTCCACCTTCCTGTTGACATTATAATCCGAGTAGGTGATAAGGACGCGGGCGCGCTTTTTGCTTTCCTTTAATTTTTTGCCGATCGATTTCATGTCGCCGGTCAGCGATACCGGTAGCTTCTGGTTTTTAACATCGAAAATAATTTCCAGCTGAGCGGGCAAATCATACGGATGGTCGGCATAATTAAAATTAATGGTGTAAGAGCCGGATTCTTTGGTGAAAGTCTGCATGCGGTGAATCAGTTTAGTTTTAGGATTCAGATACATTTTAGCCAGTACTATGTCGAGACTGTCGTTGTTTGGTATCACTTTTACAGCCTGGGTTTTCACCGAGTCAATCATTTTGGTTCCGGCGCCAATAGCCGTGTAATCAGTCTGCAACAATTCGAGGTACTCCATTTCCATTCCTTTCCTGGGTAAAAGAGCAAATCCCCCGGCGCTGAATTCAAATTTATCAGGCTGCTCGAAAAATACTACGGCTTTGCGGTCTTTGATGTTGATAAAATCCACATCCACCTTAATATTCACTTTGGCTTTGTAATCATGCACCTTCAGCATGTGTTCGCGAAAATCGGTCAGGAGTTCTTTCGGATTGTTACCCGATTGAGCGGCTGAGATTCCTGCTGAAATCTGCAGGAGTAAAGCAGCGATTACAACTATATTTCTATGTATTGTTTTCATCATCATGTCGTTAACTCAGAATGTCTTTTCGTTTAAAATAGGTAAAGGTCACCCCTAAGAAAATGGCAATGTACACCACTTGAACAACAATGGCCCGGGTTAGTTTTGCGGTGTTGATATCATGGTCGAAAAACAGTTGCCAGGAAGTCAGGTAGTTGGTAAACAAATACGGGTTGACCGGCTCCATAAGGGTAAACCCGATGGTACTGATAACAGTGATGCCAATGATGATGGCTACCGTACCGATAATCGGGCCAATGGAGTTGTCGGAAAAAGCCGAGAGCATAAATGCAAGCGCTGCCACAGCTGTCATGGTAATGATTCCAAAGCCGTAAGCAGCTGCAAAACGCCACAGTACATCATCCGATGAAAAAATATTGATTGTGCTTTTCAACACAATTAGGTCGCCCGTTCCAAAAATAGCCAGGCCCACGCCCAGACTAAGAATCAGCATGAAGATGAGCAATGAAACCGTATAAATCCAGCCACTAATAAATTTAGCCGTTAGCAGTTTAGTGCGGCTGACGGGTCGCGTGAGAAGCAGGCGGAACGTACCTGAATTGGCCTCACCGGCCAGCAAATCGCCGGTTACCAGCGCTATCAGAAAGGGGATATGAATGAACAGGCTGTTGAGTATGATGTGTGTGATGAGGTAGGCATTGATGAGATTTCCCTCAAACACAAAATTCTCTTTCAGATGCTTGATAGCAAAATCCAGAATTTCCCGGCCCTCAAAGTAAATTCCAATCTGAATAGTAAGTACAATCAGGGTAATAGCCCCGAAACCAATGTAGGTTCGTCCTTTGGTGAAAATTTTAAAAAGTTCTATGCGTATCAGATTACCCATGTTGCGTGATTTTTAAGAAATAGTTTTCAAGCGATCGAACGGGTTTTATGCCATATACATCTACCTCATTTTTCGTGAGGTAATGGGTGATTTGTGGTATTTCCCGGCGTTCAATTTTTAAGATGATTTCCGCATTTGTTTTATTCCTCTCTAATTTATCAGCCCAACTGGTTTGACGTATAAGGGATTTTGCCTTTTCAATGTCTCTCACTTCAAAAGTCACTACTAAATCTCCTTCATTCAATAGGTCATTTACATCACCTTCCACTTCGCTGCGTCCTTTGTTGATGATCACCATACGGTTGGCGATTTCCTCGATTTCAGTGAGAATGTGGCTTGAGAGTAGCACTGTGATGCCTTTATCCCGATTGATGGTTTTGATTAACTCCCTGATTTCTTTTTGCCCTTGCGGGTCAAGACCATTGGCCGGCTCATCCAGGATGATCAGTTTGGGATCGTGGAGCAGCGATTGCGCAATGCCCAGGCGTTGCTTCATCCCCTGCGAATAAGTTTTGACCTTGCTGTCTTCCCGGTCCGACAGACCAACCAGCTCAAGTAGCTCCGGAATTTTTTTATCGGGATTCTCCACTTCGGAAATACGGCTCAGGATTTCCAGGTTTTTTCGAGCCGGCAGGTAATCATAAAAATCCGGACGCTCGATAAGCGCTCCGATATTCCGGAGAACCTCATTTCGGTGGGTTCGGATGTCATAACCAAACATGTTGATATACCCCGAGGAAGGCTTCACCAACGACAGCATCATCCTAATGCTTGTGCTTTTACCCGAGCCGTTTGGTCCCAAAAAACCGTATATATCACCCTCGTATACATTTAGGTTGAAGTCATCCACAGCCGTGATGTTTCCGTAGGTTTTGGTAACGTGGCGTAATTCGATATATTTCTCTCTATCCAATCGTTTTAATTTTTACAAGAAACAGCGGGACGCAGGTTTTGTTTAGGGAAGGTTTTCGTAAAGTTAAACAAGAATCAGGAAATGTCGATTTTTAGCGCTCTTTTCCTTGTCCAAACCCTGCGAATTTGAATTTTTATTGGAAAACAATTCGAATTTATAATTCATACGACTCCATACGGAGTCGAACAGAAAACGATCGCATATTTGATTCTATAAACATGTGATGCCTCCGGCATCAGTTTTCTCAAAAGACAGTCATCAAAGGCTAATTGTGAACTATTCGAGCGCTCGTGTTTTTAAAGATGGCTACAAAAAAAAGGGAACTCAAAAGGCTCGAAAACAAGGTCAAAAAAGGCCAGCTTACCAAAGCCAACATAAACAACATGTATCAAATCACATACACCCTTCCCGATTCAAAACACATAGAGAGCGCAGAGCAGGAATATTCACTGGATTTGGTTTGTTTTCAACTATCAGTACTCCACACTAATCCTGTACCCCGCATGATTTCGGACATTCATCACCGTCTCATCTTCAAAAATCAGGTACTGCCCGCGGATGCCGACCAGTTTTTTCTGAATTTCCGGGACTTTGTCGAGCTTCATGCTTTTGACCTTATCGGGATACTGAAGCACGGGGTATTCGATTTCAGTGATTTTGTTGTCCTTGTAGAAGTATTGGCGGTATTCTCCAGGAAGGAGGGCAGCCAGTTCGTCTTTCTTCTGGGCCAGGTCGACGTCCATGCGCTCATCCTTAAGCATCCGGCGCCAGTTGGTCTTGTCGGTGACGTGTTGTTTTAGTTCGGTTTCAATCAAACCGGCTAGTTGCCGGTAAGGCGTTTCGGCCAGGATAATGCTTTTCCAGGCGCCCTGGTCCATCCAGCGTGAGGGGAGGTGGCTTTGACGGGTAACGCCAACCTTTACGGCATTGGTAAGGGCCAGGTAGACGTAGTGCGGCTGCAGGTCACGTTTTTTCTCCCATTCCCAGTCGCGCAAAGCCTCACCAAGGTGCGCCCGCGAGAGTTCGGGACGTATGATGCTTTCCACAGCCTGCGGGGCGGTTTTGAAAGCCGGGTAGCTCATCCCTTCGCCGTAGGTTTTTTTGATTTTCTTGCCGGTCACCACACAGTGAATCGCATTTTCGAAAGTGAGTTTGATATGCTGCCCCACCAAGGGGTTCATATCTACCTGCTCGTGGTCCTCCAGGATATCTTTCAGCGGTAAGGTGTATTTGACCGGGTTATCGAGTTGAGGAATCATTTTGCGGATGTTGCCTGTTTTTTTCATGGTTTTGATTTTTAATAGACTACAATTTCATCAACGAACAGCCATGCTGCATTGCCGGCGCCTTTGTGCCATTCGGGGCAGACATCATATGCATCGGCCGTGACTTTAATGTAACGGGCCCGGGTTTTCTTTTGTTTGACTTGCGCGGAGTAAACGTTCGTTTTAAGGTTTTTGTCTGCGGCTTGAAAATTATATTTCCCAAAATCTGCATATTCCTCTCCGTTTTCCGAGGTTTTTACGGTAACCGATTTGGGTCGGAATATCCAGTTGGCCGGGTGGTGGAGAAAGCGTGTTTTTAGGGTACTTATATTTTGTTTTGAACCCAGGTCGATCACCACCTCCATGTCTTTGCCTATGAAGCCCTGCCACCGGCCGTCTTTGTAATCGCTGCTGCCGGTCAACCCGTCGGTCAGGGCCCTGTTCCCTCCGGCTGTGTACTTTTTATATGGGGAGAGGTACTTTACTTCTTTTCCGGAGGCTTTGTGGATAAACACCGACATCGAAGCGGCGGTCAGCAGTGAGTCGTTCCTGAAAGCTGAAACCGTAATATCGGCTGGCTTTTCAATGGTGAACGGTTTTGTAAAAAGTTTTGAGGAAGTTGTTGGTTTGGAACCATCCAGCGTATATCGCAATGCGGCATTTTCAAACAGCGTGGAAAAAGAGATCTTGAAAAGATTCTCCTCCGATTGTGCCAGATGAATCTTAGGGTCGGGAGTGACTTGCATATCATCGAACCAGGCCTTGCCGGAAGAGGTCATCCACAAACGTGGCGAAACGCGCTGAACGTCCCGGCCGTGATTGCTGTGATGAATCACCCGGTAAGGCTGCCATTGCCCGTTCAGGGTAAATTCTTTTCCGGAGTATCCGAGTGACATCTTAAAACGAACGGTGGAATCGCCGGGTTTTTTGATGCCAAAAAGTTTCTGGAAAAAGTTTCGCTCCGGCTTTTCGATATAGAGCTTTTTGGCGGCTTTGGCGTTCACGGTGTAGACATACGAATTCCCGCTATGAAGTTTCATGGGGTAAAACTTCAGCCGCGTGCCTTCCCCTTCGGCGGGAGCCATCATCCGCAGAGCGTTCTGTCCACTGTGGCTTACCCGCGAATCCACAAAATAGGTCGCACCTTTGTCGTTTCTGACTTTTGCATAGCAGCCGGCCGGAACCCCGGGACTGAATACCTTTTCGAAGCCGGGATTGTACATCAGGTTTGTTGAATCAATAGCGTCTTCTTTTTTCTCCAGTTGGTAAATCCTGGTTCCGAAACCGTCGATGAAATCATGGATCGTTCCGTTCTCGGGCTGAATCGTGCGGTTTTCAAAAAGCACTTCTACCTGTTCGGCCATCAACTCTTCCCGAAGCTCGATATGCATTCGTTTAGGCTCGCGGTTCCGGTTCTGAGCAATAATGATTCGCCGGTTTCCTGATTCATAGGATTTAGCCAGCACGGTTGAATCGGTTACGTGGAGTTTTTGCGGTGACTTTCCTGATGTGAGCCAGGGTGTGAGATGTTTGATTTCCAGGGCAATTTCGCCGGCTTCATTCCAGGCGGTGGTGGATTTGGGAAAGCTGTTGAGGCCGTGCCGGATGAAATACTGCACCCCGGTAGCGCCATGCATAATGGAAAGCCAGGTCATGGCCCGGAGCTCTTTCGCGGTTGGCTCGCGCTGCCACCACTCGTTGCCGCCAAAAGCTTGCGGAACAATCCAAACCGGCTTCTCCAAAAAAAATTCTTTCTTCAGGTACGAAACCGATGCTTCCACTTCCGTTACCGGGTGATTGGGTACCGGGTAGGGATCGGTCATCACAATATCCATCGCATCGCGATACTTCCCGGCTTTTTCTTCATTCATGAAAACAATAGTGACCGGGTGATAGGGATCGAGCTGTTTGACGGTGCGGTAAATTTTTTCCAGCCATTCTTTTTCTACATTCCGGCCTGTAGGCTCGTCGCTGATATACCACGAAAGCAGTGCCGGGTGGTCTTTAAAACGGTGGATTTCTTTTTCGAGGAGCTTCAGCTTTTTTTTCCGCCTGGTTTCGGTGCTGTTCATGTTTACACCACCGCCACCGGCCACACTTAATAGATTGTAATTTACCTTCATGTCAACCTGTGCACACCGGTCCATGTAAGCTTTTCGCTGCTCCAGCCTTTTATTGGTGATTTGCTGATAGGGCGACATCATGTTAAATCCCGAAGTGGCTTCCTCCGCAATCAGGCCTTTTTGCACCGGCGAATAGGAATAGAATCCGAAAGGATAGAAAGGCAATTCTTCTGAGATGAGTTTACCGGTGAGTTTGTCAATCTTTACGGCATTATCTTTATGGGGAAGTTTTCTCAGGACGAGTTTTCCCGAATTAACTACCGAGTCCTTTTTTTTCAGGAGGTAACGGAGGGGATGGATGCCATTTCCCCACTCCGAAATGCTAAAGCGGGATTCATTGATGATTTGCGGGTATACCACCGATTCGTCAAAGGCTTCTCCCGACTTGAATAGTTTTAGGGTCCGCTTCTCTCCCAGCTTCAAACCGGGAAGCCGGGCAATAACACTGGCACTGTCTTCATGGGTATAATAATTTTGACGAATCGTAATACGGCTTAGGGTATCGGCAGATGTCCGGCTAAAACCGGCCAAAGAAAAAACCATGAGAATCGGTATCAGGATAAGATTTCTCATAGCTCACGGTAGTTTTTCATGACAGGTATGGTTTCCCCCTGGGTAGTCGAATACTTTCCAAGCAATGGGGCCACCAGGCAGGAATGTACCGGCAGAATCATAATCAGGTCTCCGGGTTCGAATTGGTGAATGAATCCATCATCGAGGTGAACGACCCCATGTTCCTGCGAGAGTTTTTTAACGTAATTGGATGCCGGCAGGATGCGCCAGTCGCTCTGCCTTGTCATGGCCACTCGTCCGTAAAATGTTTTTCCGCCTGAAGTGACCGAGTCTTTGGATAGGTGGACGGCGCCCCCATAGATTACAACCTCATTTCTTTCGGGATGTGTGGCCACCACCGGACAGGCCACAGCCATTGCCACATCTTCCAGGGTACAGCTACCCAGGTAATGTTGCATGGTGTCATAAAAAATGAAGTTGCCCGGACGCAGCTCGTCGACATTTTTGAAATTATCGGCTATTGATAAAGCCGGTGTATCACCGAGTGATACGACGGTTTTGGGGTAGTGCTGCTGTTTCCATTCGTAGAGCTCCGAGAGATTTTCGAGGCTTTTGTTGTGCAGTTTTACGATTTCCGTGGCCGAAGCAGTGTTGTAGGTATGTCCGTTATGGATAAGGAAGCCTTTGAAATGGGTTTTTGTTGAATGACTGATCGTTTCGGCCAGTTCCGCGACGGTCTTCAAGTCTTCGGCTTTGACCCCTGTGCGGCGATATCCGGCGTCGATTTTGATAAAGACCCCGCATTCAGCAGTCAAATCCTCCTGCAATTGTTTTAGGGTATCCATCGACTCCACCAAAAGATTTAAATCCACTTTCTCAGCCAGCCGGTTAATTTCTTCCATTTCCGGCAGATTGACCGGGAAAGCTATAGTTATATCGTCCCACCCGTGATTGGCGAAATATTCGGCCATCATCACCGAGGATACCGTGATTTTATTGATGCCCTGAGCAGCGAAAAATTTCCCGATTTTTGCAGACTGGTGGGTCTTGAAATGAGGCCGGAACGCCAGTTCATTTTCCCGGGCCTTTGCCATCATCTGCTGGAGATTGTTTTCTACAATCCCGGTATCTATAATGGCCGTTGGTGTCTTTATTCCAAGATCATTGATGCTCATGGTTGTGCTTTCGTTTAAAAGGTAAAATTACAAACATTTGGGGAATGTTTAAGGTTTGCAAGTTTTTAGGTTTTTAAGTTTGGATGTTGATTAAGAAACGATTAATTTTTAAGTGGCCAGTTTTTTTATGATTCTCTGCGTTCTCAACAGTGAATTCTTCTTGTTTTTTTACATAAAGACCGCAAAACGGCGTGAAGATGAACTAAAACGACGAACAGATGCGGATAAAGCGCCGGGATTTTTTTATCTTTGTTATGTAGGATTAGAATGGTTTAGTCTGGTAATAAAAAGCTGCCAGTGTAACAGGTGGCTCAGGAAAAACAAACTGTGAAAGATGAAAAAAAACGAAAGTCCGCTTGTTACATTTACCCGGAAGTTGAGGGAGCACAACGCTTTCAAAGACTGCCCGAATAAAAACATGATTTACCTGATTTACTTTAAGCTTCTTTTGTCGGAGCCTTTCCGGCTGATCGAACACCGTAAATATCAAGATATAGCTGATAATAGCTCTTCTGAAAAATCACCTGTATTTATAATCGGGCATTGGCGCAGCGGTACTACTTTTACGCATTATCTTTTGAGCCAGGATCCGGGATTTTTTTACCAAAACAAGTATGAAAATTTCTTTTCGGATAATTTTCTTACAACCGAGGAGTTTTTTAAACCGGTGCTTTCCAAAGTGATGAATTTTTTTAACCCGGTTCAGGAGTGGCGATCCAACATCTCCAAGACGATGAACCTGGATACGCCATCGGAGTCGGATACGGCATTAATTGCCGAAATATCGGAGGTGACCTACCACTGGGCCCATCTTTTTCCGAAATCTGCCAAAACCTACTTTGATAAATATCTTTTCCTTGAAGACCTAACAAGCGATGAACTGGAGAAGTGGCAGATAACCATGAAATCTATCCTTGACAAGAGTTATTTGAAATATGAGAAAGATGACCTTTTAATAAAAAATCCGGGTGATACAGCCCGCATTAAGTTTTTATTGGACATTTATCCCGGCGCAAAGTTTATATTCCTGCATCGCAATCCATATGAGGTGTTTTATTCAAATTTGAAATTGTGGACTCATGTCCTTAAAACAGTTGCTTTACAAAAAATCTCCGAAGAAGAAAAAAAGCAACTGGTGTTGCATGTTTATGAAAAGCTCCACAGGAAATATCTTGAACAAAGAGAACTTCTCAAGTCTAACCAGTTATTTGAAGTCAGTTACGAAGAGATTACCAACCATCCGTTACCCACTTTGAAAACTGCCTATGAGCAATTAGAGCTCAAAGGATTTGATAAAGCCTATCCATATTTCAAGAATTATATTGATAATCGTCCCAAATGGGAAAAGAGCGGTTACGATATGTCCACGGCAGATATCCGGCAAATTAATAAGCAATGGGATTTTGCTTTTAGATTATGGGGCTATCTAAAAAGGGAGTCCAGCGCTGAATCTATGGAAGAAGCTGGTTGAGAAAGTATTAGGTTTTTGATTGAGCGAATGAAGGGATAAAAAGTACAATCATTAACAGGAAGAAAGATGCCAGAATAGCGCCTGCCCAAAAGACCCAGGAAATGCCCCACAAGCCGAATAAAATTCCGCCGAAAATCGGACCTACTGTTTGGCCGGCACGAATGGTCATACTGTTAACAGACATAAAAGCGCCTCGGTGGTCCAATGGGGCGATACTTGTCAGGATATTAAAAATAGTGGGCACGTTGATCCCCTGCCCAATGCCAATGATTAACAGTAAGAGAAGCATGCCATAGAAATTTTCTACATGAGGGATTGCTAAAAACCCAATAGCATAGGATAAGAAGCCGAAGACGATAAGGAACTTCATGGGAAGAAGTTTGGAAATCCGCTCCAATTGGGAGGCCACCATGCCGGTAGAGACAGCCAGGAAAGAGAGAACAAATCCAATCTCACTGCTCGACAGATTAAATTGATCTTTAAGAAAGATGGGTAAATAAGTCATGATAACCCCAAAAAGAAGGATAAATGTAGTGAAGCAAAGGAGAAATAAGGTAATTGCCTGTTTAGTCAAAATAGATTTGATTATTTTTTGAAAGTAGTTTTTTAGCTGGGGCCTCTCCTCAGGCTCGGGATTATCCAGATAAAAATACACCATGACGGCCACGATTAATGCAATCGATGGAATTAAAAACGGGTAGTACCAGTTAATAGTGGCCAGAAGACCACCGATAGCAGGGAATAATGCTGTAGCTATACTTAGCGCTCCGCTGTTATAGCCCATGGCCCTGGCTTTTTGATCACCAGAAAAGATATCACCTATCAGGGTGGTGTTGATAATGCCAAGACAGGCAGCGCCAAGCCCCTGAAAGAAGCGAAGCCCCAAAATGACCTCAAAGTCACGGGCAAAAAAGCAAAGCGTTCCGCTTACCCCAAACAATATCAGGGCAGGAATCAATACTTTCTTCCGGCCCCAGCGGTCGGCCAGAACTCCAATAAGCGGAGCTAAAGCAGCCCCGGGAAGTGTGAACACCGTTATAAGTAATCCTATTTTTTCTCTGGATACGTTCAGCTCTTCACTTAGTTCCGGGAATACAGGTATGATAGTAGTTACTCCCACTACCGAGAGTAATGTAACTGATAGTATGATATAAAAGTTTCGCTGCTGGCTTATATTCAATCTATCCATGCAATTCCATCTTAAGGGAATGGTTATTCCTTGAATTCCCGGGTAAATATAGAAAAGATGCGGAAAATCTAAAAAATCCTGACAATGTCTTTTAGCATTGATAGCGGAAATATGTTAAAAAAATGGATGATAATGCTGTAAATTTATAAATAACTGCTAACTGCCAGTTTTTCCAGAAACTCTGGTGTGAGAGCAGAACCAACTACTTTCTAGAGCGATTCAAAAAAGCCGTTAGAATTCACTAATTCCTTACTTTTGCAAATCCGATGGAAACACAGTTATATCAATACCATACCCTTTCTAACGGCATAAAAATCGTGCATAAAAAAGTGCCGGGAATGGTGGCTCATGCCGGCATTATGATAAATGCGGGAAGCCGCGATGAGCTGGAAGGTGAAGAGGGGCTGGCCCATTTCATTGAACATACTTTTTTTAAGGGAACTCACCGGCGTAAAGCTTACCATGTCATCAGCCGCCTGGATAAAATTGGGGCCGAGCTTAATGCTTTTACCACTAAGGAAGATACGATGATTTATGCCTCTTTTCTGAAAGAATACTATAGCCGCACCATCGAACTGCTTGCCGACGTCGTTTTCAATTCTACTTTCCCCGAGCACGAGCTTAAAAAGGAGCGGGAAGTGATTATAGATGAAATCGATTCGTATAAAGACAATCCGGGAGAAATGATCTTCGATCACTTCGAGGAGTTAGTATACAAAGGCCATGGCCTGGGAAGTAATATCCTCGGCAGCAAAAAGAATATCCGCCGATTCAGCCGGGGGCATATAAAGCGTTTTCTTGAAAGAAATTATACTGCCGGTCAGATAGTATTTGCTTCTGTAGGTAATATTTCCATGACAAAACTGGTGCATATGGCTGAAAAGTATTTTAATCAAATTCCTTTTACTGAGCAAAAAAAATACAGAAAGGCGTTTGCGGGGTATCTTCCGCAGCAAACCACTTTGAATAAACGAGTGTATCAAAATCATTGCATCCTGGGAAATATTGCATACAGCCACTTTGAGTTGCGGAAGAAGCTGGTATTAAATTTATTGAACAATATTTTGGGCGGCCCGGGCATGAATTCGCGGCTCAATTTATCTATCAGAGAACGAAAAGGATATGCTTATCATGTGGAGTCTAACTACATGCCTTACACTGATTCCGGGCTGTTTAGTGTGTATGTGAGTTGCAGCAATGGCTATCTCGACCGCTCAATTGATTTGGTCTTCAATGAACTGCGATACCTCAGAGAGAAAAGGCTGGGGCCGGTGCAGCTCAATATGGCCAGAAAACAGCTGATTGGGCAACTAGCCCTTTATTATGAATCGAATTTGAATGAAATGATCTCTATTGCAAAACATCACCTGTTGTTTGATAAAGTAAAGAGTGTAGCGGAAACAGCAAAAGAAATAGATAGTATTTCAGGACAGGAGCTTCACGATGTCGCAAATGAGATTTTTGACAATGAAAAACTAACGATGTTGGTTTACAAAAAACGAAAACGATGATAGATAAAAAGCTGGAAGAATATATTGAGCAACATACTACCCCCGAAGAGCATGTATTGTATGAACTGAATCGTCAGACTCACCTGAAAGCCGTTAAGCCAAGGATGCTCTCAGGACATGTTCAGGGTATTTTTCTGAAGATGATAAGCCGGATGATCAGGCCAAAACGAGTACTGGAAATAGGAACT
>CAYFQK010000034.1:0-11593 GCA_964345255.1 uncultured Bacteroidales bacterium
ATGTCTTTAAACTGAATATTATGTCTTCGCAAATGGCTTTTCAGGGTATTACAGTGGGGGCACGAAGGCGTTGAGTAAACGACCACCCGCTTTTGCTTTTTCCCCTCATCACTTTTTGTAGCCTTGAAAATGTTGTTTTCAAAAACCGACTTGTAAAAGTCAGGTTCATGGCAACCCTTTATGGTTTTGTTGTATTTTCCCTGCACAAATTCAAGCATAGTGGGAGCAGAGGTAACCCCAAACCTGGGATGAATGTCTCTGACTTTGCTCACATTGGCGGCTAAAATCTTGATATTATCAGCCTGTTCCCTTATTTGCATTAAATTTTCATAAGCACAGTTGCTATTTTCAGAACCTTCTTTATAAAGAAGAAGGTAGGCTTTATCCCCGCTGGGGAGTGCCTTTAAAAATTCATCATATGAGGTGACTTCTGTCAGCTTTTCCATTTTAAAGATTGATATTTTTCGATCTTGCCTATCATATTTTGTACCAAAACCGCCGGTGGTTAAAATGACAGAGTTTGTATGAAAAAATGACATAAGATTGGGCAAAAAAAAGCATCCTCCTGACGCGGAGGATGCTAAACCTAACCAATTATTCATTTCCTACTAATAATTTTAGTATGAAAAATCATTAGTGAAGCGTAAAATTTGTCTTTTTGTTGTATGGAAAATGTCAAAAAATGTTAATAAACAACACCCCGCATCATAGCGGATTGATGCGGGGTGTAATATGAGGTCAATTTTTAATTAATCAGCTTTTGAGATTATGGTATTTTCACCCGGCTGTTTTACAATCGGGTCCTGCTTTAACATGTTTCTGTGATGACCATTGACATCCATTTCTTTTGTATGACAGACTTTACAATTATTGTTAATCCCCATAGTTCCCGCAATACCCATGTATTGGATGGGTTGAATATTATCGCGGTCTTCGGAATACATGTTATCGGCATAGTAAACGGCATGTGGTGAACCATGACACGCAGCGCACATCACACCATGAGTGTCTGTTCTGTTTCTGTAAAGGGCCGATCCGCCGGCTACCCATCGGTTGAAACCATGAGGTGCTTTTTTGATTTCCCTGATATTAAAGTTCCCGTGACAGCTTCTACAATCAGGCTCCTGCATCCAGGGCTGTCGTGGTTTAATCTGATCATAACTCTCTACGGTTCTGGGTTCAAGTCCTTGTTTTAACCTGGAGACGCGGGCTTTCCCGAATTGCTCTTCATGTTTCAGCAAGGCCAGCGCATGGTCTTCCATTTTACCATGGCAAGTTGTGCAGTCGAATGGCCCAAGTTGTGAATGGCGCCCTCTCATGCATTGTGTATTACCATTCGGATCATTGGGGTGGCAAAGATTGCAAGCCTCCCCATCCATATCCTGCAGGTAGTTGGCATGAAATCCGTGGATAGCAGTGGAGAAATTGATAACACCACTTTTTCCTTTCGCCCCGATAGCCGGGTCGCCATGACAGCTCTGACAAAGTACAGGGTTGCCGTTTTGGGCTTGTTGTTCCAGGGTGGTGCCTTCAATGCGGTCATGTACTTTCAGCACGTTTTCGGCTGTCAAATCAGCCATTCCTGAAAAGTCATTAACGCGCCAGCCCCCCTGGTGGCAGTTGCGGCATCCCATCTCAGTCGAGGTCGGGGCAACGGCTTTGGTGTAGGCCAGCTCTTTGCCGGTTTCTTTGTCCAGGGCCTTGATATGAAACTGTGGATAAGGATTATAACTTCCATCATCTCTGTAAGGAGTTACGGGAATGAAATGAGCCACAAATGTATTATGAGTATTCGGGTCCATTTTCCCTTCCAGGCCTTTGCCGGCCAGTCCAATACCTTCTTTTAAATCGGCTCCGTATGTTTTCTTTGCATTCTTCCAGAAATTGACATGTTTTTCGGGGTGCTTGTATCCTTCTTCCACCTCATACTCCAGTTTAACACCTTCAGAGACCACAGTAGGCTTTTCCCCCCGCTTGATGAGCTGTGCCCACAACGTATTGGCCGGAGGCAGAAATGACCAGTAGTCTGAATTGTCGGATATACAATGCATTCCAAGGTCGTTCCAGGCGAGTAATACATATCCGGAGTTTTCTTCGTCGAAAGGTGGAATGACGGTATTTTCCTGTTTCACCTGCGAACGATTTTTCTGCTTTTGTGCCTCTTTGTCATGAATACCCCTGACAATATAGGTGGCCAGAGCCTTTTTCTCTTTTTCTGTACCGAAGAATGGCGGCATGTAGTCATTGATTTGTCCCAGGCCGGTGAGCTTGGCTTCCATCCCTCTTTCTGTCAGATGATCGGTTCTCGAAACCAAATCGTTATGGCCGCCCATAGTATGACACGCCATGCACTGTAAATCGGATAATTCTTTACCCGCCTCCATTATGTTTCCTTTATGAACTTTTTTTACCTCTGCCCATTTGGCTGTTTTCAGAAAACCTTCTTTTTTAATCTTTTCGGCATTTTGCGCCAGTACACCGTTGGAGTACATATGGCCATAAATAACGTAAGGCTTTCGGGCAATCTCACGCGTATATTCAAAACCAGCCATCCACCCAAGGCCGATAATTACCAGCAGAAAAACCATGATTCGCTGAAAGGCCCTTGGAATGCGGACAAGGAATAATAATCCGCCAAGAAAAATTAAAATGGTAGTAGCCACCAGGATATTAATAAAGGGCTGCACCTCCGGATTAAATTTCATGATATTAGCCTGCGCATCTTCCGGGATGGCGCCCAGGTACCACACGGCGCTAATCACGATTAAAACAAATGGTATCAGTAACCATTTGGTATTGAGTTTATAGAGTCGCTCTCTGAGATTTTTGTCTTTTCTGAAGGATGCGGTTATTAGCCCGAACATTCCGGCGAAAGATAAAGCAATACCTGTGCGGAATATCAATGAAGGCAGGAATGATGGGTTGAAGAAACCGTGCCAGAAGTTCTGAGTCTCCAGCCATCTTCCGGGGGTAAGCATAAAATCGATGATGCCATTGATAATAAACAAGCTTAACCACGCAAAGATGAAATATAACCAACCCACAATTACATGATTTTTCGGGTTCATGCTGTCGAACTTATAATGATAAATCAGTAAGGCAACAATCTCCCCGATAAAAAATACCCATTCAGTAGCCCAGCCAAAGACGAAAGTATGTATTAAAGAGGAAGTCGCCGCCGGATGAACAAGCGAGATAATAAACCAGATGCCCACACCGCTGATTCCTCCAAATACCATGGTGAGCAGCAAAAAGAATAAAGTATGTGACTTGACATATCCCAAAAGGGCCTGGTCGTTGTTTTTGCGGGCTCTCATCTCTGTAATTACGAGGAAAAGACCTCCTCCCACTGCCAGATGTGCTATAAATACGTGAAGTACGGCTATGACGGCTATCAGTGAACCTCCTCCTATTGTCGGTAGTTCCCAAATCGGATAATTCATAGTTTATGCTTGTTTAGGTTTTATAATCAGTTTAATCATGTAGTAAAGAGCCCCAATCCCAATGAGGAACACCCCCAGAAACATCGCCAGAGAACCGTATTCGGGGGCAACGGTAAGATTAGCCGGGTCGCCGACATCGCTCAAATAGGCATGGCGTATCATTTCGCGGTTAATTACCATATTAAGAAGCAGGAAGGCCAGAAGCCAGATGGTTAGAGAGAATTTGCCCTGGGTACTGGTGTATATCAGGTATAATGCGATGAGTATTCCCAGCATCAGCCATATGGTTGCAAAGGTGTCCCCGCCCATAAACATCTTCCAGATATTTTCAGGTAAACTCAGCCAAAACCAGATTCCTACCACTACCTGTATCATCGTGGCAAAACCGAAGATTTTTAAACCACGGGTCTTTTCCTGATTTTTTTCCTGCTCCGCAACATCCTTTTTAAAATGATAATAAATGGCTCGCCCGATACCAGCCACGGCGATAGCTGCAATCACGAAATGCAGGAAGCGTGGCCATAGTGTTGGCTCCCCAAGGTTTAGCTGCCATCCGCTTTGGTTGGCGAAATACATTTCCCAGCGTTCCGGCCGAAGCATCAGGGTATTGTTGTTTACCAGCATGAAAGCAACAAACAGCAAAAATATGGCTGTGAGAACCAGACTGGTTTTAGCGAAAACAGGCGCTTTTTTTGTTTTGAAAACGTAAATGTAAGCCCCGTAATAAGCAAGGATTAGTACGGGAATGACCAAAATCCATGGCGAGGCCATGATTACCGAACTGGTGTAGAAAAAATTTCCGTAAATCACTTGCAGAAACAAAAGCGGAGGAACTCCCAGGTTGATAGTCAAGGCAATCAGCGTAGGAATCGTCATGCTCTCTTTTTTAAATGTTTTTTTTCTGAATGCATCCCAAAGGCTGAGCAAACTGCCGCCAAGAATAAAATTCATAAGTATGAGATGCAATAAAAAAGTAACAATCAGTAAAACCTGAAACCACCACCAGTTAACAGGTATGGCTTCAGCCGATGGTATAATTTGACTAATCATAGGCGATAAAGCTAAATGGTTTGGTTAAATTTAAGGGGAAAGGATAAATTATTCAAAAGTCTTTATTGAAACTCCGGAAATTTAGATTGAATCTAAATATGTGGAAGAAAAAGCTGGAACCCTACCTTAAATGGCAGGGTTGGATGGATACCACTGGAAAGTAGGGTTACTAACCGCGCCCTTCAGGGTGCGGACTAAAAGCTACACCAATTTAATTGGCCTTTAGGCCAACATACATCCCTTTTTCTTATCTTAGTAAGAAAATCAACCACTATGTCCTACGTCAGAATCTGGCTCCACTGCGTCTGGGGTACTAAAAGAAAACAAAAACTTATCACGCAGACTGTTCACCAGCAACTCATTGACCATATCCGGGAAAAGGCTGATGAGAAAAAGATATACATCGACACTATCAATGCGCATCAGGATCATGTCCATTGCATGATATCACTTTCAGCCACTCAAAGCATTTCAAAAGTAATAAATCAAATCAAAGGAGAGTCCTCATTTTGGATTAATAAAGAAAAGCTTACAGGAACCAGATTCGAATGGAGTGATCGGTATTTCGCGGTGTCAGTGAGTGAATCGCATGTTGACAGAGTGAAGGCATACATCCGTAATCAGCAAGATCACCATAAGAAGAAGACCTGGGAGGAGGAGTATCAGGAGTTTGTTAAGAAGTACGGCTTTGAAGAATTATCGGCCTAAAGGCCTTCTGATAAGTGCGATGCCTGCCGGAACCCCACCATAAATGGCGGGGTTTTATTGTTGTGGCGAGTTATTAACCGCTCCCTTCAGGGTGCGGATTAGGGAGTAGCTTAATTTCTCTTGGGGCCTTTAGGCCAGCACTTTTCTTGGGATAGAGCTTTGCAGATGCCCGGGTATGACGGGTTTTGGCTGGCTGAAAAGATGAAAGAGCTTAAGCATCAGTGTTGTGTTGTTTTTGTTACGGCATACGATTAATATGCCATCGAGGCGTTTAAGTATACCGCATTTGACTTCCTGACCAAGCTGGTGGTTCCTGAAATTCTCAGGCAGGTGATTCATCGATTCAGGGAAGAGAATAATGATGGCCTGCTTCATCGCAAACTTGCTGACCTTCATTATTTCCTGAATTACAGTAAGGTGAAATTCAATACGCATGATGGGTTTGTCATGGTGAAGGCTGAAGAAATTGTGTATTGTCAAGCCGACCAGAATTACTCTAAGATTTTCATGGCTACCGAAGAAGAATTTGTAATAGCCCAGCCTTTACTTAACCTAGAAAAAGAGCTGAATTCTTTTTCTTTTGTTCGCATCAGTTGCCCATGCTTAATCAACCTGAACTTTGTTGACCGGTTTTATCGGAGAACAAAAAACGTGGTGCTAAAAAATGAATTTAAGGAAATTACCTTGAAAGCATTATCTTCAGACGCTAAAAGATTGATGGGGCTGTAGTTAATTTAGGTACTCCAGTGCTATAAACTAAATTTTCTATGTCGGTTAAAGCGTTCGCTCTTCATTAATAAATAAAAGTGTTTTATTTTCAAAAACAGGATTGGATTTTAGATAAAATTATCCAAAATACCATTGGAAAATGGATGTAAATAGTCAAAAATCCAATAGTACTTAAGATTTTATTGATTAGCTACCTTTCAGCGCCCTTGTTCCCCTTATCACTCTGTCTATCCATCGATCTATCAACCCTCACACCGTTTCCTTAACCCTTGCCAGTCCAATCATTACCGGCTCATCGCCTTCTTCGATGTCTTGGAGGTCGACGTCGTAAAATTCATTTTTCTTAAGACCGGCGCCGGCAAATTTGACGGGAATGTAATGTTCACCGTATCCGTGCGCATAGCCTTTTTCATCGATTTTTTCGACCAGCACACGCTGTTGTTTGCCGATAAATGATTTCCTGTATTCCAATTTATTGTTTTCGGTTAATTTGCGGATGATTTCACTGCGTTGCGACTTTAATTTATCAGGAAGGTGCTCTTTCATTCGTGCCGCACGGGTTCCTTCGCGCATGGAATACTTGAAGGTATGGATGTGGCTGAAGCCAAGCTCTTTGACTACATCAACCGTTTCGTTAAAATTTTCCTCCGTTTCGCCTGGGAAACCGACAATGACGTCCGTGGTGAAATTGAAATCCGGTCGCACCGCCCGCACGTCATTCACAATTTGGCGGAATTCATCAACGGTATACATGCGGCGCATTTTCAGTAATGTTTTGTCCGAACCGCTTTGAATACACAGGTGCAGGTGGGGGGCGAGCTTCGGATGCCTGAAAAGCCTGTAGAGTTTTTTTCCGAAACCGTCCGGCTCGATAGAGGAAATTCTAACCCTGAAATCCCCGGGAATTTCCAGCACACGTTCGACCAAATCTTCGAATTTCATCCCGTTGTATTCATAACGGCCGATGTTGACCCCTGTCAGCACAATTTCTTTGTAGCCGTAATCGACTACCTGCCGGATGTTTTCTTCGATCTCTTCATAAGGGCGGCTTTTGGCCCGGCCCCTGACTTTTGGGATGATGCAAAAAGTACAGAAGTTATCACATCCGTCCTGGATTTTTATCATGCTGCGCGTGTGGAAGGTATGCTCGGCAGCGTCGTAGTTGAAAAGGTTAGCGCTGTCTCTTTTCGGATGATATACTTCCCCCTTGTAGTGGGCGTCTATCAGGTTGTATATCTGGCTTTTTTCCTCATTTTCCACAAAATACGTAACGTTGTCGAGGCTCTGCTCCAGCTTGTCGCGGTGATTGTTGACCATGCAACCGGTCACCACCACCAGGGCCTCCTCGTTGGTTTTCGTTGCCTGGCGGATGATGTTGCGCGATTTCGTGTCGCTTTGCTTCGTTACCGTACAGGTATTTACTACATAAACATCGGCCTTATTGTTATAATCGACAATGCTGTAATTGTTTCTGCTGAACTTAGAAGCCAGTGCATCGGTTTCATACTGGTTCAATCTGCAACCTAACGTTCTGAAAGCTATCTTTTTGTTCATATTCTCTCCGCTAATTCTTTTTCATCCACATTCACTTGTTCTCCTTCTGTTGAAAACGGCGTAACAGAAGTTATGCGAACATGCGTGAAATCACCAATAAGATCTTCATTGGTTGATGGGAACCTAACAATGATTTTACCCTCTGTCAAGGCTGATAAATAACCTTCTTTTTTATTTTTTCCGGTAACCAAAACCTTATAGGTGTTCCCAATCATCGCATTATTGAGTTCGATGGTGTGTTTTGTTAACTCGTGGGTTAACGCATGGAACCGTTCTTTCTTAACTTCATCGGGCACATCGTCGGGCCACCGTGAGCTGGCTGCTCCCGGACGGGGTGAATATTGAGCGACGTAAGCCATGTTGAATTTAAATTCTTCCATGATTTTGCGGGTGTTTTCAAACTGCTCTTCCGTCTCGCCTGTAAAACCTACGATAATATCCGTAAAAATTGAGGCATCAGGGATTAATTCCCATATTTTGTGAATTATGTGCCGGTACTTGTCAATATTGTGTTTCCGGTTCATCCGGATTAGTACCTTGTCATCGCCCGATTGCACAGGCAGATGGATTTGTTTGGCGATATGGGGGTATTCAGCAATGACCTCTACGACTTCATCCGTAAAGTCCCGGGGATGGGGAGATGTAAAATAAACCCAGAAATCCTTACCGCTCTGCTTGCCGTATTCGCCTATCTTTCGCAGCAGTTCGGCAAACGAAATTTCATTGCCCCGCTTGTCAAACCCATACGAATTCACATTCTGCCCCAGCAAAGTGATAGATTTGTAGCCTTTGTTTACCACAGTATTTAACTCATCTAAAATTTCTTCATGGGGTCTGGATATTTCTCTTCCTCGCGTATAGGGAACTGCACAGAAAGTACAGAATTTATCGCAGCCGTTTTGAATCGGGATAAACCCCTGCCAGTCGGAAGAGTAATGGGGGGTGATGTGCCAGAAATCTTTTATGCTTTCAGGTACTTTTCCTTCTGCCAGATTCAGACTGGCCGGGGAAGTAATTCCATACTGACTAATCATTTCGGGGAATTTGGGCAGATCGGCCATATTGAAAACGATATCGAATTTCTTGAGGAATTGCTCCTTGTCGTAGGGCAGTATGCACCCGGTAAGGAAGGTGATCAGATGCCGGTGATTCTTTTGTTTGTTCCATTTACTGATGTAGGAATAGACTTTGTTAATGGCCTTTTGCCTGACCGAACAGGCAATAACACCTACCAGCTGCGCTTCTTCCTCATTGTCCGTCCAGGTATATCCCATTTTATCGTCCAGCACGGCTTTTACCCGCTCGCTGTCCGAAACATTCATCTGGCATCCTAATGTGATTATATGATATTTCATGTCTAATTTTTCAGTTCTCTGTTACTTGTTTAGGATTATGACTGTTTTACAACTCTAAAACAATTAAATTCCAAATTTCATCCCGATAGCTATCGGGACTAAATCTCAAGCAAATCCCAATTTTCAAATTCCAATTTCCAATCATGCTTTTGGATTTTTGTTTGATTTCTGATAATTGGTTTTCGGTGCTTTTTTGGTATTTGGAATTTGCAATTTAAAATTTCATCCAAATTAACCAATCAACTAATTAACCAATTACCAGTCACCACTCTCTAAAAATACACTTCCGCATGCAGATGATTAGCCGGTACTCCTTTGAGCTTGAGCAAATCAAAAACTTCATAAATCATATTGATATTTCCACACAGGTAATAGAGCGCATTAGCGTCGTAAATGTTTTCCCTGACGTACTCTGTTACCCTTCCCTTGAAATTACCTTTATTATCGCGTGAAGTGCAAAGAACGTATCTTTCCGGGTCGTAATCCTGCCGGTCATAGGCTTCGTAGGCATATCGAACACCATGGAGCAGGGTATAATCCAATCCCGGATAAGATTTTACAAAACTATGAAAAGGCGCAATACCCGTTCCACTCCCTATAAAAATAAAGCGTTTGCTTCGGATATCCTCCTCATTCAACGTAAAATAACCTACCGGTCCGTCGAAATTCAGGACATCCCCTTTATCCACCCGTTTCAGCTTTTTCGAGATATTCCCGTCATCCACTTCTTTCACAAGCACATCCAGAAAATCATCCTGTTCGCCGCTGTATATGCTGTATTCTCTCGATTCCACTTCATTGATTGGCCCCAGGGTGATGTGCTGACCGGCCCTGAGGTGAAGGCCATTGCGGTTCAATCTGACCACATACGTGGATTCGGTCAAATCCCGTATTTCTTGTACCTCGTATTTCGTGGCCTGAAGATTTTGTTCCTCCAAAATTTGAACTCCTTTATTTTTGGATTGCAAAATTAAGGAAAAAGATTTATTTAGGATGTTTCTAAATAAAATAGATTAGGGATTATAGGGTTATCATTTCAAACAACTCTAAATTTTTCTTAAGTTTGGGGAGCCTTAACAAACAATAATTGCCTTTATGAACAATATCATCGGAATACGACACGAGGACAAATACAAAATGGAACGCCGGGTGGCTATTCCCCCGGAACATGCCCAGCGACTTATTGAACAAAAGAATTTACGGGTTCTTATAGAAAAATCATCGAAGCGGGTTTTTCCCGAGGAAGAGTACAAGCACGCAGGGGCGGAGATTGTGGATAGCCTCTCAGAAGCGCCGGTCATTTTTGGAGTGAAGGAAATGCCTAAAGACTTTTTTGAAACGGAAAAGACCTACATATTCTTTTCGCATGTCATTAAAGGGCAGTCGTACAACATGCCGATGCTCCGAACGATGATGGACAAAAAGTGCAACCTGATAGATTATGAGACGGTAGCTGAAGAATCGGGCAAACGTCTTATCTTTTTCGGACGATACGCCGGACTGGCCGGGATGATTAATTCGCTATGGGCTTTTGGGCAAAGGCTGAGCGTTATGGGCATTGATACCCCTTTCAGGCATCTGCACCAGGCCAGTCAATACAAATCGTTGGAAGAAGCCAAGACAGCCATATCGGAAGTGGGATTCGAAATTGCCGATAAAGGCGTGCCTGAAAAGCTTAAGCCTATGGTCGTGGGCTTTACCGGATATGGCAATGTTTCGCGGGGAGCCCAGGAGATTATGAGCCTACTGCCCGTTAAGGAAATTTCCCCGGTAGAGTTGCTGGAATTAGACAACCGCGATGATCTGGCTAATAACGTGATTTATAAGGTGGTTTTTAAAGAGCAAGACATGGTGGTCCCCAATGATGAAAATCATAAGTTTCATCTCCAGGATTATTACGATAATCCACAAAACTACCGGGGTGTCTTTGAACAATATTTGCCGCACCTGACTATTCTGATGAATTGTATGTACTGGGACGATCGATACCCGCGCATCGTTACTAAAGATTATCTTGAAGAACTTTATGCTAAGGGAGATCCGAGACTAAAAGTCATTGGCGATGTGACCTGCGACCCTGACGGCTCGGTAGAATGTACCCACAAGGGGACCGAAATCGACGACCCGGTATTTGTATACAATCCTTTTACACGCGAGCCAAAGATGGGATTTGAGGGTCAAGGCATTCTCGACATGGCTGTGGACATTCTTCCCAGCGAACTGCCGCGCGAGTCCTCCATAGCCTTTGGTGATGCACTGGAGCAATACATCCCTGCTATCGCCGCGGCCGACTATGCCAAGGATTTTGAAAACCTTGATTTACCCAAACCGATACAGCGGGCCATGATACTGCATAAGGGGGAGCTGACACCTAAATATAAGTATCTTGAAGAGTATGTGAAGTGAGATCATTTTTTATAAAACACAATGCCCACTCTTTTTATGTGGTCAATCAAATCCGGGTTTTCATTTTACATCTCCTGCAATTCGTTGTTTACAAATTCTGTAGCTTGTTGTAATTTTTTTAATGCCCTGATATAATTGGAAAAGCGCTGGTGCCATCTGATATCTTCCGTGTTCATGCTCAAAATTTTTAAGATATAGAATAAATTAACCGATATTGTATCCCTTTATGGGATTTTTCACATTACCGACAAGTTAAACAGACCATGACCAAAAATAGTGATTTTTTTCCACCTATATTATTCGGGAGGGTTGGGAGGGAGTGAGGGTAAGCGGGCAGGGGTGTGGGCT
>CAYFQK010000034.1:11603-19314 GCA_964345255.1 uncultured Bacteroidales bacterium
CACTATCCCTGCTTATATGAAACCCTTAATTTATTTCCCCCTTACTTTTCTACTTATTTTTCCCCATTTTTAGCAAAAACATTTGATATGAAAAATATATTAGTGCTTGGGGCCGGTATGTCGTCAGCCAGTCTGATTAAATATCTTTTAGATCATTCTGAAGAAAAGCAATGGAAAGTATGGGTTGGCGATTTGGATGTGGAAAAAGCCAGGGCTAAGACCGGGCATCACAAAAATGCCGAAGTCTTTGAGTTCAATGTTTTCAACGATGCTGAAAAGAAGAAAGCCATTGCCCGGGCCGATGTAATCATTTATATGCTTCCTTCCGAATATCTTTACCTGGTGGCGGAAGAGTGCGTGGAGCAACAAAAACACATGGTATCTTCAACTTACGTTTCGAAAGAAGAACAGTTGCTTGATGATAAAGCGAAAGTTCAGGGCGTAGCACTTATTAACGAAATGGGCTTGGATCCGGGCATCGACCACATGATGGCTATGCATATTATCGATGAAATTCATCGGAAGGAGGGCGAAATTAAAGGGTTTCGGTTTTCCACGGGAGGACTGATAGCCCCTGATTCTGATGATAATCCCTGGAATTACAAGTTCACCTGGAACCCGCGCAATGTCATTGCTGCAGGAAAAGGAGTTTCGACTTATCTGGAAAAAGATCATGTCAAATATGTTCCTTATCAGCAGCTTTTTAGGCGGCCCAGGAAGGTAAGCATTGAAAAGGTGGGCGATTTTGAAGTGTATGCTAATCGCGATTCGATCAAATATAAAAAGCTTTACGGCCTGGATGATGTTTCCACTATTTTCAGGGGAACGCTGCGCCGCCCCGGTTATTGCGAAGCCTGGGACGTTCTCGTGCAGCTTGGCCTGACCGATGAGACCTTCAAAATCGAGAACCCGGGTCGGATGACTTACCGGCAGTTGGTGGAGTCTTTTTTGCCTTACGAGGAAAATAAAACGATTGAAGAGAAAATATCGCGGCTTACCGGCGTTGCAGTAGATTCGGAGGCGATGAGGAAAATTCAATGGACCGGCTTGCTTGAAGATGATCCCATTGGTCTGGAAAATGCTACTCCTGCGCATATCCTTCAAAAACGGCTGGAAGAAAAATGGGTTTTCGGAAACGAAGATCGGGATATGGTAGCCATGCAACATGTGGCAGATTATGTGCTCAATGGAAAGCAAAAGCGTTTGACTTCCTCCATGGTTGTGTACGGTGATGCAGCTCCGCACACCGCTATGGCCAAAACAGTGGGGATTCCCATCGCCATTGCAGCTGAACTCATTCTGGAGGGGAAAATTAAAGTGTCGGGGATCAATATTCCCACCTCCCGGGAAATCTATGAACCCATTCTCAAAAAATTGTCGCAGGAAGGCATCAGCGCCGACTGGAAAGAAGAAGAGAAATAGTTTTATTAATTTTTGTTAAATGTATTTTTAAACTGAGGTAATGGCACTTTTTCCATAACCGGATATTACAGGCTTATAGTTGGGTTACTTGGTAGGCTGTTGACTTGTTTGCGAAAGAATTGCTTCAATAAGTAACCAAAACACCATATTTTTGCAGTTGGTTTAATTAAATTAAGTATTATGGGTAAATACGGAAAATGGGTCGGTGGCGGCCTTGGATGGGTTCTTGGCGGGCCCATTGGCGGTATTTTGGGCTTTGTTTTTGGTTCCATGTATGATGAAATGCAAAAAGGTAGCATGGAGTACACCGGTCAGGGACATCCTTATGGAGCCGATGGCCCCAAAGGTCAGCCTTATGGCCAGACCACTCAAACCCAACCCGGCGATTTTGCAGTTAGTTTGCTGGTACTTGCCGCGGCGGTGATGAAAGCCGATGAGAAAGTAATGAAATCCGAATTGAATTACGTGAAAGACTTCATGCAACATCAGTTTGGAGAGGCGAAAGCCAAACAGCTGGTCATGATTCTGCGAGATATTTTGAAACAGGACATTAAGGTGATGGATGTTTCCCTTCAAATCAAACAGTACATGGATTACTCCTCACGGCTCCAGCTGCTGCATTTCTTATTCGGTATCGCACAGGCCGACGGGCAGGTGCACGACAGTGAAGTGGCGAAAATTACTACCATTGCCGGTTACCTGGGCATTTCGCAAAAAGATATTAACTCCATTAAGGCCATGTTTGTCAAGGACAAGGAAGCGCCTTACAAGATTCTTGAAATTAGTCCCGATGCATCTGACGAGGAAGTTAAAAAAGCCTATCGCCAGATGGCCTTAAAGTATCATCCCGACAGGGTCAGTCATCTTGGCGAAGATGTGCAAAAATCAGCGGAAGCTAAATTTAAGAAAGTGTCTGATGCCTACAACCAAATCAAGAAGCAACGTGGGTTAAAGTAGGGAATTCATGGATGATGTTTATGATTTAAAAAATCTGCCACAAAAAGCTGTTAAAGCAAAGAAAGCCAATACAAAACTGGTTCAGCGACTGAAGAAAAGGAATTTCCGGGAGCTGGATGACATCATCCACCAACTTCATGATGAGGTGTTTGAAGAGATTGAATGCCTGAAATGCGGCAACTGCTGCCGCACTATCAGCCCTTACATCATTGAAAATGATATCCGTCGAATTTCCAAGTATTTGCGCATAAAACCATCGGAGTTCAGTGAACATTATCTTAAACTGGATGAGGATGGTACATATGGTTTTAAACGAACTCCATGCCCCTTTCTTGGAGCCGATAACTATTGCACCATCTATGAACAAAGGCCACGGGCCTGTGCCGATTACCCGCTTACCGACCGGCCACGCGTTTACCAGGCGCTTGACGTCAGCCTGAAGAATGCTGCTGTTTGTCCGGCGGTTTATGAGATTTTTGAACGTTTAAAAGCAATGAATTACTAAAAACTTTGAAGATGAAAATTACAGCTATCGAACCGATTGGCGTTTCTGAAGAACGAATGCAAGACATAAAGAACCAGTTTGCAGATGACGGGCATCAGTTTTACTATTTTTCAGACAGGGAAACTGAGCCTGAAAATATTAAAGAGCGGATTAGTGATTCTGAGGTAATCATTCTTACCAATCAGCCGCTGCAAGGGGAAGTTATTCGCTCTGCCTCAAACCTGAAAATGATTTCCGTAGCTTTTACAGGAGTCGATCACATTGATATGGATGCGTGCCGTGAAAAAGGGATCATTGTTAGCAATGCCGCCGGTTTTTCCGACCAGGCGGTTGCCGAATTGTCGATAGGGCTGATGATTGATTTATTCAGAAAAATTACAGAACAGGATGCTTTGACACGAAAAGGTAAAACCCGCATTGGCCCTGGAAGAGAGCTTGGGGGTAAAACAGTGGGGATTATCGGTACCGGTCGAATAGGATTGCACACTGCTAAGATGCTGAAAGCGTTTGGCTGTTCCCTTATCGCCTATAACCGGAGCATGAAAAAAGAAGCAGTGGATATGGGTGTAAACTATGTTTCACTGAACGAATTGATGAAAAAAGCCGATATCATCTCGGTGCATATCCCTCTTACTGCGGAAACCAAAGACTTGATCGGTAAGCATGAGATTGCTCTTATGAACTCGGGGGCTATTCTTATCAACACAGCTCGAGGCCCTGTGGTAGATTATATCGCCCTCGCCGAAGCATTAAACAACAACAAAATTGCCGGAGCAGGTCTCGATGTTTACGAGGTGGAACCACCGCTGGATACAACCCATCCAATTCTAAAGGCCAAAAACACAGTAACTGTGCCTCACATTGGCTTTGCCACAAAAGAGGGTATTCAACTGCGCTCGGAGATAGTAGTGGAGAATATTTTCAGCTGGATAAACGGAGAGCCTGTCAGAGTAATGAATTAATCGTGGAATCGCCATGAGACGCCCAGAACAAATCCAGCATCTTTCATCGGGTAGTGGGGGCTATCGTAATAATTATAGGGGGTAAAGCCCTGGGAGGCATTTCGGTATTTGGCCACGATTTTTGTCCGTTTGATTTTGATGCTGGCATAAGCATTGGCATAGACGAAATTACCGATTTTTTTCTCATTTTGCAGGTAAAAGCTTCGTAAGGCCGGCATATATTTATCCGCATAATACGATGTTTTGTATTTAACATCTACACCTACCTGTAGGTAGAGGGCGTTATCAAATACAGCATTCTGGTAGTAAAGGTTGGTTTCTCCTGCGAATAAAGGCACGTGTAGAGCACTTTCGTTGGACGCTTTCTGAAAATACAGATAGGAATCCCATCCGAAGTTGCCGAACCTCAGGGACGGGAAAAAGTAAATCTGCAGGAGGCTGAAGCTTTTAGCCCGTTGCTCCGGCCTGATGGTTTGCGCTGTGTAAGTGGTGTCCTTTTCGGGTAAGCTGACAGTGATTTGTTCCTCACCGGTGTTGAGGTAAGTGTAATTGGTCAGGAGGTAATAATTTCCTCCGATTTCCAGGTTGTTCCATTCGAATGAGCCATTGATACGCAAGATATTTTCTTTGTCATTGGTATGATTCCACCGGAAATGATTAGAGTAGTAATGAGAAAACATGTATGAGGGATCGCGTGAAATTTGATCGAGCCGGGCCTGAAGGATTTTTTCCTCGCCGAAGCGGTTGGTTATAATTCCAGAAAGCCGGAAATCATTGGCATTAAGGTCTCCTTGTACGTATTCCAGTTCACCGCCTATTTTCAGGCCTTTGTAGAGGTTTTTGGAAATGCGTCCATGCAATTCTATCTGGTTGTAATTGGCTTGCCGCGATGAATCGCTAAATTTGATCATTCGGTGCACGATTCCGAAATCAAACCCCAGCGATTTTTGGGTTCTGAAAAGTCGGGTATTTTTCCAGGAAAACTCATTTTCAATGGTTCTGACGAATGAGCTGTCGTTACTACGCGTACTGTCTTTGTAAATGGCAGGATAATAATCAATCGGGTAGTTTTCATCCTTAAACCCCACACTGCGGCGAAAGTAGTTGAATTTGTGCTCCAGCCTTCCGAAATTAAAAGGCGTTTTCTTTTTCTGTTCCAGCGCTGAGCTGGCTGCTTCAACAGTAGGGCTGAGCTCAAATGATTGCCGCAGAAATACCCGGGCGTCGCGTTCCACACTGCGCGCATTGTCAAGGTTTACACTGTAGATGGTACGGTCGGTTTCGATATTTTCTTCAAAAATGCTATCGTTGACAATACCCCCGTTTTCTTCGTTGTCAAACTTGTTGTGAGCATAAAACGCCTGTGCCGTGTAGCGGCGTTTTTCTGATAAAAAATGGCTTGAAAAACCCACCCGCCGGTCGCTGGATTCCTGGTTAGGGTAGGAACCCAGGGAGTTAAGAATGCGGATATCCATCCCCAGGGTCAGCGTTTTATACACCCGCTGGCTGTGAGTAACATTCAGCATTTGCTGTTCTTCCGGGCCCATCACGTAGTGTAATTTTGTATATGGCGAAAAAGAGTTATAAAACCTAACCGAATTTTGATCGAGCCGATATAAATCAAAAGTTTGTTGCCCGTATTCAAATCCGGTGCTCAAATTGTGTGTGAAGAACAGATTTTGATGGGCTAGCCCAGGATTACCCAACGACTGGTGGAATCGCTCTTTCGTATAAAGCGGATTGGTATGGTTAAAATAATTCAGGGTAGTATCCGTTGCATGAATGCGGGTAGGATACATCCAGTCGTTATGAAGTTGAAAAAATCTTACAACGCTTGAGTCACTGATGGTGGTATCACCCTCCAGGAGGAGCGGATGGTTTAAAGAGCTTAGCTTGCTACTGATATCCTGTTTATCCTCTTTTTTAAGACTGTCAGCAACCTGAGTTGTATCAGCAGCTGGTTGAGTGGTATCATTTGCAGGTTGAATTGTGTCAGGAATTGGACGAATGGTGTCGCGTAATGGTAAAGTTCCTGATGATTTTGAGGTGTCGGGATGAGTTTGCCCGTTCTTCAATGTATCCGCGCTTTGCGCCAGCGAAGAAACAAAACCTGCGACTAAAATAAAGATCAATAGCTGTTTTTTCATCAGGCTTCTAAAATTTGGCTCAAAATTAAGGAAAAACAAACTGCGTACCTAAAACGGTTTTTCATTGAAAAATTATGTATCTGATATCTGCTTATTTTTTTATTCTAAAAATTGTATAAAGACCAGTAAATTTTTTTGTTAACTAATTAACAAAATATACATTTGTCTGGCACAAGAGTGAACGGAATTAACGAAGTTAAACTAAATTACATTATTCCATGAAAAAAGTATTGATACTCGGAGCCGGAATGGTTGTTAAGCCTATGGTTTCCTATTTATTAGAGCGAAATTACCACGTTACTGTAGCTAGTCGTACCAAGTCTAAAGCCGAAAAAATGATCGGTGACAATCCTAACGGCCATGCAGTAGGGTGGACGGTAGAAGATGAGGATACACTTGATAAGATGATTAAAGATCATGATCTCGCTGTTAGCCTCCTGCCTTATGCTCATCATCCTATGGTGGCCAGAAAGTGCATTGCGCATAAGAAAAACATGGTTACTACTTCCTATGTTAAGCCTGAAATGCAAAACCTTGATAAGCAAGCTAAAGATGCCGGAATTATTATTCTCAATGAAATTGGCGTTGACCCGGGGATTGATCACATGTCGGCCATGCGGGTAATTGATAACGTCCACGACAAAGGCGGAGAAATAGAGGAATTTTATTCGGTAACAGGTGCCCTTGTTGCGCCGGAAACGGCCGATGATAATCCCTTCAGGTATAAATTCTCATGGAGTCCGAAAGGAGTGGTAATGGCCGGAAACAATGATGCCAAATACCTTATGAGTGGCGCTGTGAAAGAAGTTCCAACGAAGGATCTTTTTAAGGACATTATCACGGTTAATTTCCCTGAGGTAGGCAAGCTGGACATATATCCCAACCGGGATTCCATGCCTTACATCGATTTGTACAATATTCCCGAAGCTCAAACGATGTACCGGGGCACTTTCCGGCATCCGGGCTGGTGCGAATCCATAGATGCCATGAAGGAAGTCGGGCTAATCGGCTATGATAAATTCGACATGTCAGGAATGAGCTATGCCGATATGATGGCAAAACTTATCGGAGCTGAAAATTCCACGAATATCAAACAAAAAACGGCCGACTACCTCAGGAAAGATGTTGATGCTCATGCAATCAAAGCAATTGAATGGTTGGGTCTGCTTTCTGATGAAAAGATGAACAGAGGTGAGGACAGCCCCTTCGAGGTTACTTCTGATCTGATGATTGATAAGATGATGATATCTGAAGAAGAGCGCGATATGATTGCCATGCAGCACACATTTGTTGCCAGGTACGGCGAAAATAATCGCGAAGTGGTTAAATCGTCGATGCTGGCATTTGGCTCGCTTGCTACTGATACTGCCGTAGCAAGAACGGTGGCGCTTCCAGCAGCTATTGCGGTAGATATGATTCTGAATGGCAAGATATCCCTTAGCGGCGTTCATATACCAGTGCGCAAGGAAATTTATAATCCGGTACTCGATGAACTGGAAAACCTTGGCATCGAACTTAAAGAAGAATACGGCTTACCCTTGAGTGAAAAGCTGAAATAGTTTATAACACGATAAAGTTTGAAAACCGGGAGCCCTTATGTTTCCGGTTTTTTTTATCGTTCCAATCTTATGCATAGCTCAAGCTCTTAATAGGGGCGTTACAAACGCCGGGAAAATCGTCACGCGCCACAGGCGCGCGACAGCTGCAGCATCAGAAGT